>NZ_JAATEK010000044.1:0-63928 GCF_012034195.1 Microbispora sp. CL1-1 | reverse complement strand
GGCCAGGGTGGTTCCGGCGGCTCTGGCCACTGGGGCGGCGGCTCCGGTCAGGGTGGACCTGCTCAGGGTGGACCTGGTCAGGGCGGCCAGGGTGGACCCGCTCAGGGTGGACCCAGTCAGGGCAACCCGGGCGGACCCGGCAAGAGCAACCCGGGCGGACCCGGCCAAAGTGGACCCGGCAAGGGCGGCTCAAGCCTCTGAGATGGCTCCGGCCACAACGGAGGCGGTCAGCACTAACCGATGGTGTCGCTGCCAATGGGCCAGGTGTCCGCGGACTCCAGTGCGCCGGCAACGACAGCACTGCAACATCCCGTCTTTTCCAAGCTGGCCGGGGTGACGGGCGACCTGCGCGAGGGGCTGCGGACCGGCCGCGGGCTTGCGCCGCTCCTCGAGGCGTGCGGTGTTGCCTTGTGACGTCATCGGGGCGGTGTGCGGCCGTGCCGCCCCTAAAGGGCAGGCCCTCCCCGCGGGCCGGGGCGCGATTCGCTCGCGGCCCACGGTGTGGCGGGAAGGGCCTGCCGTCGATGCTGTTGCCGGATCAGCCGGTGATGCTGGCCTCACCGGTCTCGATGTGGCCGACGAACCGCTGCGACCAGCCTCCGTCGACGTCGACGGTGACCGTCACGTCGTACCAGCCGTCGCTCTCCTTCACCGGGTTGACCGTCCACGCCTCCTTGCCGTGCGCGTTGACCTTCACGGTGTCCGGCTTGCCGGAGATGTAGTTGTTGTGGGTGATCGTGAACGTCACGCGGGTGCTGCCGTTGTTGCGCAGCCAGAGCTTCAGCTTCGGGTTCTTCGTCGACTTGCCGTCGTAGTAGTCCGCCTCGACGACGAGGTCCTTACCGGCGGTGGCGACGTCGCCGGCGAACCGGCGCAGGAACCGGTTCGGGCCGATGACGGTGATGTCGTACGCGGTGTCGCCGGCGGAGGAGCCCACGGCGCCGGTCCCGGACATGGTCGACTGCGCGGCGACCGTGTACTGGCCCGGGAACGCGGCCGGATACTGCGCCAGCGACGGGATCCCGGCGCGGTTGTTGTACACGGAGAAGTGGCTCGCCTTGGTGACGAACGGGGCCTCGTTGCTCAACGTCAGGTTCGCCACGGTGCCGGACGGCCCGCCGGTGAACCCGGCCAGGTTGGCGTTCGGCTGGTACGGCAGCGGCCGCGCCCGCTTGGTGCCCTCCTCCTGGGTCGGCATCATGTTGTCGCCCGGCAGCGGGGTGTATCGCGTCTCGGGGATGAGCGGCCCGGTCTCCGGCAGTTCGGGCATGCCGTAAATGGGCTTCTTGAAGTCGAAGGCGTACGTCAGGTCGCCGCAGACCTTGCGCCGCCAGTCGCTGATGTTGGGCGAGATGGCGGGCTTGCCGAGCGCGGTGGACCACTTCTCGATGAACTGGATGACCGAGGTGTGGTCGGAGACCTCCGAGGTCACCCAGCCGCCGCGGGTCCAGGGCGAGACGAGGATGAGCGGCACGCGGAAGCCGAGCCCGACGGGGAGCGGCTCGGTGACGCCGTACGAGGCCATGGTGCCGGAGACGAACTCGTCCGCCTCGCCCGGCGCCGGCACGGGCGGCGGGACGTGGTCGAACTGACCGTCGTTCTCGTCGTAGTTGATGATCACCACGGTCGAGTTGAACACGTCGGGGTCGGCGTTGAGGGCCTCGAGCACACCGCGGAGGAAGTACGCGCCGTTGCTCGGCGCCGTGACCGGGTGCTCGGAGAAGAACTGGTTGTTCACGATCCAGCTCACCTGGGGCAGGGTGCCCCCCAGCACGTCGGCGCGGATCGCGGCGATGAGGTTGTCGGCGTTGCCCGACAGCCCGGTGACCGGCTCGGGGACGTTCTTCACGCCGTTGTCGTAGAAGACGTTGCCCGGTTCGGCCGTCCCGCCCTGAGTGGGGTCGAGCTTGCCGAAGGTGTTGAAATACTCCAGGCCGTTGTCGCCGTAGTCGTCGGCGCACTGGTAGACCCGCCAGCTGACGCCCGCCTTCTGGAGCGTCTCGGCGTAGGACTCCCAGGGCAGGAACTTGCCGCGCTCGTCACCGCCGTCGTACGCGGTGAAGCTGCCGTGCTTCTTGTCGGCGTTGATCGTTCCGCCCCACAGGAAGGTGCGGTTGGGCCCGGTGGCGCTGAGTGCGGAGCAGTGGTAGGCGTCGCCGACCGTGTAGGCGTCGGCGAGGGCGTAGTGGAACGGCAGGTCACGGCGGTCCAGGTAGCCCAGTGTGGTCGGGCCGCCCTTGGCGTAGTACCAGCCGTTCATGAGGCCGCCGTACCAGGCGCCGTGCTGGTCGGTCCAGCCGTGGCTGGTGCCGCCGTAGTTGGCGGCGCCGAGCTCGGCGCTCGGCGGGGTCGCTCCACTCCAGGTCTTGGCCCCGCTCAGCCGCCACGGGTACTGCGTCTCGGCGCCGTCGGTCAACGTCTTCGGCTGCTCCCAGACGGTCTTGCCGCCGGGGAGCACGATGGTCGAGCGGTCGCCGAAACCACGCACGCCCTTCATCGCGCCGAAATAGTGGTCGAAGCTGCGGTTCTCCTGCATGATCACGATGACGTGCTTGACGTCACGGATGTCGCCGTACGGCTTGGGCGGGTGACCGGGCTTCTGTGTGGGGGCCGCGGCGGCGCTGGCGCTGGGCAGTGCGGCGCCGACGGCGGCCGCTCCCGTTACGGCAGCGGCAGTGCCGAGAAAGTTTCTGCGGGACAGTTCAGGCATGGCTTCAGACCTCCGCGTGCGGAATGTGGCCGCACGACGCTAACCGCGAGATCTTGCCCGGAGGCGACGAGAAGACAAAGCCGACATTGCCGATTGGTGCCGTCCGTACTGGCATGAAAGCGGCTAAAGCGGACCAGTGACCGCCCTTCAGGCCACGGACCACCCTCGCGAGGCCGCGCGTAGCAGCTCGTAAAACTCAGCGAGGGGCCGTGATGATAGGCAGGGCGACGTGCACGAGCATGCGGTCATTCTGAATGAACCGGCGCAGGGTCTTCGTCCGATGCCGCAGGGTGTCGCCTCGTTCGAGAGGCTGGAAGCCGAGCACCAGTTGGTCGTGCTCCGCGAGCTTGCCGACCACTGCATGCAGACCGGCGAAAGATCGAGGTCAGGGCAGCATTTCTCGCTCGAAGGATTCGCGTCCCGACTCGTCGAACCGCGCGCAGAGCTCCTGGATCTCGTCCTTGAGAAGGACGATCTGCGAGAAGCCGACCAGCTCGCCGTCCACCCGGATCGGTGAGACCGTGACCAGGATCGTGGTTTTGCCGTACGGCCTGGCGACGTAGCGCACCGGCTCGACGCGGCCCTCTTCGAAGAGCCGGAGCATGGCGTCGAAACGGGGATTGGTCACCGCTCGGCGATGTCGCTTCCGGACGTCGTCTCCGATGTATCCGGGCTTCCGGTCCAGGTGCTCCGAAGCCCACTTGTTGTAGTACATCACCGTTCCGTGGCGATCCAGAATGGTGACTCCGACGCCGGCCTGTTCGAGGATCCGGTCCGCCCACTGATCCAAATCCCAGTCCGCGGCGATGCGGTTCTCGGCGACTTCGGCCGGCTCGGCCTGAGGTGACATTGACGCCTCCGGATAGCGAATTTGCAGATCAGGACAAAGTCTTGACGCCTGCACCCGAGTTCACAATGAGTTCTTTTTGGGGCGAGCCTTCGGCTGACCCGAAGTCTCCAGAGTGGGGGCCGAGATGGGTAGCGTCTCGACCATGACGTACGACCTGACCGATCTTCAGCTGTTCCTGCAGGTGGTCGATGAGGGCAGCATCACCCGGGGTGCGGAGCGGTCACACCTGTCGCTGGCTTCGGCCAGCACGAGGATCAAGGCGATGGAGAAGGCTCTGGGGGCGCCGCTGCTGATCCGGCATCGCCGTGGTGTCGTGCCGTCACCGGCAGGGTGGCTGCTGGTGGCCCATGCCCGTCAGGTATCCGAGCAGATTGCTCGGATGCGTTCTGAATTGTCGCGCTATTCCGACGGCCTGCGGTCCACATTGGTGATCTCGGCGAATACTTCGGCGACCGAAACGCTCGTGTCGTCGGTGATAGTCGACTTCATGGCCGACAATCCCGACATCGACCTGGAGCTGGAGGAGCGGCCGAGTCACGAGATCGTCGCCGCCGTCACCGACGGCCGGGCGGAGCTGGGGATCATCGCCGACACGGTGGACTCGGGCCGGCTGGAACGGGCGGTGCTGCGTCCCGATCCGCTGGTCGTCATCACACCGCCGGGCCACGCGCTGGCCGCGCGTGCTCATGTCGCGTTCAGCGAGTGCCTCGGCCACCCGTTCGTCGGCTTCACCGAGGGGAACCCGTTGCAGGAGCATCTGAGCGGGCAGGCCCAGCCGCTCGGGCTCCGGCCCCGCTACCGGGCGCATCTGCCGTCCACGGAGGCGATCTGCGGCGCGGTGGCGGCCGGGGTCGGCATCGCCGTGGTTCCCGCGCGTGCGATCGACCGTTGGCGGCGTACGTACGACCTGCGGGCCGTGGACCTGACGAACTCCTGGGCCAAGCGCAACCTGCTGTTGTGCTGCCGGCGCCGGTCCGGGCTCTCCGATGCCGCGGCGGCGCTCGCCGCACGCCTCACGGCACCCGAGTCACCCGCCGCACCGGACGACGGCGGCGCGGCCTGAGCGTGGGAGAGGTCGCCGCCCGGTTCACCGGCCGTAGAGCAGCGAGGTCCACGCATTGGTGAGCACGTCGACGAGGACCTGCTCGTCGTCGAAGGGCGGCACCCCCGAGGCGGCGAGGTAGTAGAGCCGTTCGCCCATCCAGGTCAGCGAGGCGGCCACGGCGCGTACGTCCGCGTCGCCGAGATGCCGCAGCGCCTCCGGGTCGGATCGGATGCGGGCCACGGCGGCCTCGGTGAACAGGTCCATCTGTTCGAGCCACAGGGCTCGCAGGTCGTCGTCGGAGCCCCAGCTCTCCACGATCGCCATGAGCACGCCCGCGTTCGCGCGCCACAACCGTGCGCCGTCGGTCACACCGGCCCGGAGCGCGGCGGCCGGGTCCTGCCGTCCGCCGGTCCAGGGCTCGGCCGCCTGCTGTCCCTGCGTCACGGCCTCGCGTACGAGCTCGGCGAGCACCGCCTGCTTGCTCGGGAAATAGAAGTAGAAGCTGGCCCGGGACACCTTGGCCGCGGTCAGGATGTCGCTCACGCTCAGGGTGTCGAAGCGGCGCTCCCGCAGCAGCTCACGCGTCGCCGACAGGATGCGCTCCCGAAGCTCTGCGGAGGCCGCGACGCCCGAGCGGCGCGCGGCGGGAGCGGTGCGCTTGGAAGACATGCGACCAAGCGTACGACGGCGTGTATGGACGCTACGTCCATACATTCGATCTGGACGACATGTCCATACAGTGTGTATGGTCATTGCCATGACGCACATCGCGATCCATCTGGTCGTCTCCGATCCCGACAAGGCCGCCGCCGCGGAGCTGTTCAGCGGATCGGCGACGGCATGAGATACCGGACGCTGGGCGCGAGCGGCCTGCGGGTCTCCGAGCTGATCCTGGGCGCCATGACCTTCGGCGAGCAGGGCGGCGTCGGCGCGCCGCTGCCGGAGTGCCGGCGCATGCTCGACCTGTACGCCGAGGCCGGCGGCAACATGATCGACACCGCGATCAACTACCGCGACGGCGCCAGCGAGCGGATACTCGGCGAGCTGCTGGAGGGCCGGCGCGAGTCGTTCGTGCTGGGCACGAAATACACCGTGTCACGCGACCGCGCCGACCCCAACGCGGCGGGGAACCACCGCAAGAACCTGCGGGCGTCGCTGGAGACCAGCCTGCGCAGGCTGCGTACGGACTACGTGGACGTCTACTGGGTGCACATGTGGGACCGCGACACGCCGATCGAGGAGACCATGCGCGCGCTGGACGACGTGGTCCGCTCCGGCAAGGTTCTTTACGTGGGGATCTCCGACGCCCCCGCCTGGATCGTGTCGCGGGCCAACACGCTGGCGCAGTGGCATGGGTGGAGCCCGTTCGTCGGTCTCCAGGTGCCGTACAGCCTGCTCCAGCGCGACATCGAACGCGAGCTGCTGCCGATGGCCGAGTCGCTGGGGCTGGGCGTCACCGCCTGGAGCCCGCTGGGCGGCGGCGTGCTGTCCGGCAAGTACACCCGCCCCGGCGCCCCCGCGACCGGCGGCCGGCTGAACGCGGAGTCGCTGTCGGCCCGTGACCACGCGATGGCCCGGGTGGTGCAGGACGTCGCCGACGACCTCGGGGCCACGCCCTCCCAGGTGGCCATCGCGTGGACCGCGAGCCGGTCGCGCGCGATCCATCCCATCGTCGGGGCGCGCGATGCCGACCAGCTCCGCGACAACCTCGCCGCCGCCGGCCTCACCCTGCCGCCGGAAAGCATCGCCCGGCTGGAGGAGGCCACCGGCTTCGAGCTCGGATTCCCCGGGGACTTCATCTCCCAGACGTCCCCGTGGGTCTTCGGCTCGGCGCTTGTCGACTGACGTCATGAGGCTGACGTCGTGAAGGTAGCCGGACCTTCTCAGCTCAGCGCCTGCTTCAGGAGCGCGGCGATCCTCTCCTCGACCTCGGGGGTCAGCTCGGCCAGGGCGTACGACGCCGGCCACATGGCTCCGTCGTCGAGGTTCGCCGCGTCGCTGAAGCCGAGCGTCGCGTAGCGGGCCTTGAACTTCGCCGCGGCCTGGAAGAAGCAGACCATCTTGCCGTTGTGGGCGTACGCCGGCATGCCGTACCACAGCTTCGGGGTCAGGGTCGGCGCGGCGGCCTTGATCACGGCGTGCAGGCGCTCGGCGATGACCCGGTCGGACTCGGGCATTTCGGCGATCTTGGCGAGCACCTCGCTCTCCGTGTCGGCCTTGGCGCCCCGCCGTGCGCTCGTCTTGAGCTCCTTGGCGCGCTCCTTCATCGCGTCGCGCTCTTCCTCGGTGAACCCGTCGTACTTCTGGCCCTTGGCGGTGGTGGTCTTCGACATGACGATTTCCTCTCTTCTGTGATGTACGGCTTCAGGCGGTGATGGGGGACGGCGTCACCACTGGCCCGCCTGCTGTCGGGTCGGCACGTTGAGCCGGTTGAAGGCGTTGGCGATCGCGATGTTGAGCAGCAGCGCGGCCAGCTCCTTCTGGTCGAAGTGCGTGGCGGCCACGTCCCACACCTGGTCGGGCACGGGGTCGGGCCGGTCGGCGAGCCGGGTGACGGCCTCGGTCAGGGCCAGTGCGGCACGCTCCTCGTCGCTGAACCACGGCGTCTCCCGCCACGCGGCGACGGCGTGCACCTGGTCATCGGTCGCGCCGTGCCGCCGGGCCTGGTGGACGCCCCCGGCGACGCAGGGAGCACAGCCGTTGATCTGGCTGGCCCGCAGGTGGCTCAGCGCCAGCAGTCTGCCGTCCACTCCGGCGCCTGCGACGGCCCTGTTGAGCGCCATCAGGGCCTCCATCGCCTCGGGGATCAAAGCCGCCGGGTTCGGCATGCGCTCGGTCGACATCGCCACTCCTTCGCCGCAGGTGTTTCCGACACGAGCTATCAGACCATCGGCGTGCCCGGCGGCGCCTGCCCAGTGGGACACCGTGGGACACCGATAACGCTGCTGACCTGCGCGAACGCGCCGCCGATCCGTCCGTACGGGCCGGGACGGGTACGGTGTTGCACGTGTCCAGCCCCCAGGAACGACTGGTGGCTCAGCTCGGCCGGATCAAGGAGCTGAGCGGGCTCAGCCTGCGCGCTCTCGCCCGCCAGACGGGGCTGAGCAGCTCGTCGTTGTCGCGATATCTGACCGGACAGCTCGTGCCGCCGTGGGAGGCCGTCGTGGCGCTGTGCCGGGCCGTGGGACGCGATCCCCGGCCACTGCGCGCGCTGTGGGCCGAGGCGGCCGAAGCCGGAGCGGCGCCCGCCCGGCGGCGCAACGATCTGCCGGCCGACCTGTTCGACTTCACCGGCAGGGAAGCCGAGTGTGCCCTGGTCGAGGAGCTGATCCGCACCACCGGCGCGGCGGCGATCGACGGCATGGCGGGCGTGGGCAAGACCAGCCTGGCCGTGCACGTGGCCCATCGGCTCGTCTCCGCGTTCCCGGACGGCGGGCTCTATCTCGACCTGCAGGGCTTCACCCCGGGACAGGAGCCGCTGGAGCCGCACGCCGCGCTGGGCCGGCTGCTGGGCGCGCTGGACGTCACGCATCCCCCGGCCGGCACCGCCGAACGTGCGGCGCTGTGGCGGTCGGAGCTGTCGCGCCTGCGGGTCCTCGTCGTGCTCGACAACGCGGTCGACGCCGAGCAGGTGCGTCCGCTGCTTCCTGGCGCGGGGAAGTCCGCGGTGCTGGTCACCAGCCGTCACCGGCTGGTCAGCCTGGACGCGGTGCCGCCGGTGTCCCTGGAGCCGCTGGCCGACGACGACGCGGCGCACCTGTTCGGCCGGGCGGCCGGGCTGTCGCTCACCGAAGAGGAGGCGGTCGGCCAGGTGCTGCGCCAGTGCGGCGGGCTCCCGCTGGCGCTGCGGATGGCGGGCGCGCGGCTTCGCCACCGTCCGGGCTGGACGGTGGCCGTGCTGGCCGAACGGCTGCGCGCCACCCCCAGCCGTTTCGACGCGGCGTTCGGCATGTCGCTGCAGCAGCTCGACACGGCTCAGCGCCGGATGTTCCGGCTGCTGGGCGTGCTGCCGGGCACCGATTTCGACGCCTCGGCCGCGGGCGCGCTCGCCGACATGCCGCCCGACCGTGCCGCAGCCGCGCTGGAGGAACTGGTCGACGCCCACCTGGTGCAGGAGCCCTCGCCGGGGCGATATCGGATGCACGATCTGCTCCGGCAGTACGCGGCAGACCTCGCCGCCGAGGAGGAGCCACGGGCCGAAGCCGCGCTGCGCCGGGTGCTGACGCATTATCTGGCGCAGGCCGTCGCCCACGACCGCACGCTGCCCTCACCGCACCGCAAGGACCCCGCGCCGGGAGACCCGGCGAAGGCGATGGCGTGGTTCGACCTCGAATACGTCAACCTGGTGGCCTGCTTCGACACCGCCGTACGGCTGGGCATGGACGAGGTGGTGGCCGAGCTGCCGCAGGCCATGCGGGTCTGGTTCTTCCGCCACCGCGGCACCGACGACCAGGCGCGCCTGCTCGAAGCCGCCGCGGACGCCGCTGGGCGTCTCGGCCGCGATCGGCAGCGGGCCGCGCTGCTCGCGGACCTCGGTTTCGCCCGGGCCGCCGCCGGACGCCTCGGCGAGGCGCTGTCGGCCTACGAGACGGCCGAGCGGTCGGGGCCGGACGACGACACCGCCGCCGCCCTCGCGCTGCGCATCGGTTTCGTACGGCGGGACCTCGGCGACCTCGAAGCGGCGCAGGCGCACTTCCGGCGGGCACGCGAGCTGTTCGAGAAGCTCGGGCACCGGATGGGGCAGTCGCAGGCGCTGGCCTTCGACGGGTGGGTGACGCTCCACCTCGGGCGGCGCGACGAAGCCGCCGAACTCGCCCGGGCGTCCCTCGCCCTGGCGGACGGGCCCGCGCGGGTCACCGGGCTCGTCACGCTCGGTCTCGCGCTGGCGCCGGACGACCCGGCGGAGTCGCAGCGCAGGCTGCACGAGGCGTTGACGCTGTCCGAGCAGCACAATCTCCAGCACAACCAGGCGTGGTGCCACAACTATCTCGGTGTCGCGCTGCGGATCGCGGGTTCGCTGGAGAAGGCGCTCGACCACCACCGGCGGGCCTTCGAGCTGCTGGAACCGCTGGCCGAGGTGCAACTGGAGATCGACTTCCTGCACACCTACGCCGAGACCTGCCGCGTGGCGGGCCGCCATGACGAGGCGCTGGCGCTGCTCGACCGCACGATCGAGCTCGCGCGTGAGCTGGGCCGGCCGTACGACGAGAAGCTCGCCCGCGCGGCGCGGGAGGCCGTGCGCGCCGCCCGCTGAGCCGTACCGCCGCTTTTCCTGATCATTTCGGGTTCCCGCCAGCCGCCCGGCCGTTAGGTTGGGGGCTCGCGGGAGGAGATGATCATGCCGGGTCGTGGTGCACCCGTTCCTGCCGGACATGGACCGGGCGTGAGACGCCCACGCCTGCCGGCCTGGCTCGCCGTTCCGGCCTGGCTGGCCGCGGTCGCCCTGGCCGCCGTTCCGACATGGGAGCTGCGGCGGGTGGAGAACGGGCCCTTCGTGATCCAGGGGTGCGTCGGCAGGCCGGGCGGCGACGAATGGCCGCTGTCCACGCTGCGCGATGACCTGTCGAGGGTGGTGGAAACCGCCGAGAGCTGGGCGGTTCCCGCTCTGGCCGTGCTCCTAGGGCTCCTGGCGTACGTGCGCGACACGGATCGCGCGATCGTCGGCAGGCGCGTCGCGGGGCTTCTCGTCGTGATCGCCGTCGTCGAGCCCCTCACCCCGATGTACGTCGAGCCCGAGGGCTGCTTGCAGACGGTTCCGATACTCAGCGCCGAGTGGTTCCGCAGGGTGCTCGACAGCTGGGGACCGAACCAGCGGTGCCTCCTGCTGGCCGCGGCGCTGGTGTTCGCCGCGTCGCGTACGGCGGCCCGGGAAGAGCCGGCCGTCGGCGGGACGGCGTGGCGTCGTCCGGTGGCGGCTCTGATCGACTACCTGGTCGTCGTCGCTGCTCTCCGCCTGGTCGTGGAACCGGCCTGGTCGTTGGTCGATCCGAGCGTCTGGTTCACCTGGTTCGACCAGGGCCTGCTGGGACGGCTCGGCGACGTGCTGGAGGGCAGCGTGCGGCCCGAAGAGCTGCTCGACCTGCTCATACTGCTCCTCTATGTCTGGGTGCAGCACGCCGTGTGGGGCCGGACGCTCGGCAAGCGGCTGCTGCGCGTACGCGTCGTCGACGTGCGGACGGGTGGACGGCTGGGCGCGGGCAGGGCGGCCCTGCGCACGCTGGCCTTCCCCTTCCTCGCCTTCGTTCCCGACATCGGGCTGGTGCTCCTGCTCGCCGGCGGGCTGGCGGCGTTCCTCGACGCCGACGCCCGGCTCCTCCACGACCGGCTGCTCAGGGCGGCGGTCGTACGTCATCCGTCTCTCACCACCGGCGGTCCGCATGCCCCTGATCTCGCGTAGCGACTGTGAGCTGCACGTCCACGACGGGACCTTCTTCGTCGTGGACGTGTCGTCGTCCTGGGACCCCTTCGAGCCGTCCGACCACCGCGGCCTCGCGCTCTCGGCGGAGGACGACCTCGTGAGCCTCACGCTCGAAGCGTGGGACGACGAGCCGGGGGACCAGCGCGACGCGTGGGCGGATGTCGTCACCGGCGTGTTCCGCTCGGAGACCGGCGAAGTCTGCGCGACGACGCTGTACTCGGACGTGCAGGACGGCTTCCTGCTGCTCGGCGAGCCGGAACGGCTGTGGAACGTACGGGTGTGCACGCGGGCCGATGACGACGCGGATCCGCGGGAGCGGTTCCTGGTCCGGTTCTGGCCGCGGGAGCCGTCGACATAGATCCAGATCTTCCCTGCGCAGGGTCGGCAGAGAACAAGTCCGGCCAACTGTTGGCACGGCCGCACGTGTCGTGCCGCTCCTCTCGTCCCCGCCGCACGAATCTTCCGTGCGGTGCCGGCGCCGGTCGTACGGCCTGGTGAATCGCCACGACGAGAGGACGTTGATCGATGAGGCGCATCCGCAGGATGTGTTATCCCATCGCCGCCCTGGTGGCGGCGGCTGTCCCGCTGACGCTGTCCGACGCGGTCCTCGCCGGAGCCGCGCCCGTACGCACCGAGGCCGCGGCCACGGTGACGCCGCGGGCGGCGGCGCCGAACCCCGCGTCGTGCCCCGAGCAGGTGGCGTTGGTCAACGGCGGGTTCGAGAGGCCCGTCGTCACCGGGACATGGGCTTCGCTGCCGGACGCCTCGCAGAGCGGTCCCAACGCGGTGCCGGGCTGGCGGACGACCGCCACCGACCACAGGATCGAGATCTGGAGCCCCCGGATGAACGTTCCGGCGGCGGAGGGCGCGCAGTTCGCGGAGCTCAACGCCAACCAGGTCTCGACCCTCTACCAGGACCGCCCGACGACCCCCGGGCAGAAGCTCTACTGGCGGCTGTCCCACCGCGGGCGTCTCGGCACCGACGCCGGGGTGCCGAAGAAGATGTCGTCGAGGAAGTTGCCGATCCCGGCTGCTGGACGGGGCCCGAGGGAGCGCCGATGTCCAGCGCCATCTGGTCCGTCACCGAGGTCAACCCGGCCGTCGACCTGAGCGTGGTCAAGTCCGCGGACCGGACCGAGGTCACCGTGGGCGAGACCGTCACCTATCGGGTCACGGTCGCCAACGCCGGGCCCAACGACGCCACCGGCGTCGCCGTCAAGGACGTCCTGCCCGCCAACCTCGCCTTCCTGTCGTCCACGCCGTCGACCGGCACGTACGCCGGGGGCACGTGGGCGGTGGGAACGCTGGCCAGTGGCGCGACGGCCACGCTGGTCGTCCGCGCGAAGGCCACCGCGGTCGCGGAGACGGTCAACACCGCCACCGTCGGCGGCGAGGAGCTCGACCTCGATCCGGCCAACGACAGCGACTCCGTGAAGGTGTGCGTCCAGCGCGAACCGTTCTGCCCGTTCTGCAACTTTCCAGGGAGCAGGCGGAACGCCGGGTAACGAGCCGCTCGGGACTACCGTTGTGTCGCCGGAGACGCGCCACGACGGAGAGGACCGACATGGCAGGCACTCTTCTGGACGAGCTGTACGAGGCCGAGCGGCGGCTGCAGAAGGCGCAGCTCCTCGGTGACGTGGAGGAGCTCGACCGGCTGCTCGACGAGCGGCTCGTCTTCACGGGACCGCCGGACGGCCGCCTGCACACGGAGGCCAAACAGCTCGATCTCCACAACCACCGCTCGCGTACGCAGGTGATGACGAAGGTGGCCGAGGAGGACCTCACCGTCGTCGTCTCGGGGACGACCGGGGTCACGTGCTTCCTCGGCACGCTCGAAGGCACCTTCGCCGGCGAGCCCTTCGCCGGACGGCTGCGCTACACGCGCACCTGGGTGCACACCGGCGAGTACGGCTGGCGCGTGCTGGCGGCCCACGCCGGCGAGGCGTGACACCGGGTCGCGACGTCGCGAGGCCCCTCCAAACCATCGTCCGGAGGGGCCTTCGCACGTGTGCGGCCGGAAATCCGCGAGCAGCGGATCGGCGGGGGTGCGCGTTCACACTGCATGGATCGTGAATCCCTATGGCCGACGGCGCTCGCTCCGCCCGCACCGCCTCCCCGGGCCGATCTGGCGGGCCTGTATCGCGAGCACCGGGTCGGCCTGGTGCGGCTCGCGGTGCTGCTCGCGCTGGCCCGGCTGCCCCGGCGCCAGCGGGAGGCGCTGGTGCTGCGCTGCTACCTCGACCTGGCGGACGCCGAGATCGCCCTGGTCATGGGGGTGGGGCAGAGCACGGACGGCGTTCGAGAACTTCCGCAGAAGCGAGGCGGACCCCGCGCTGCCGGCGGCGACCAGAGTCGAGGACATGCCGGAGTCCTTCCGCCTGAAACTCGTCCTCGGCGCCGACCCCCAGGCCGTGTTGAGTGCGGCGATCGATCTGCCCGGGGTGTCCAATGCCGTGGACGAAGGGTGTCTGAGGGACGACCCGGACGACTCCAGGCGCTGTGACGTCTTCGACGAATGACGCTGGGCGCACGTGCGGAAGGGGCACGGGCGGGAACCGCTCGTGCCCCTCGTGGCCCGACTGGATGTCAGGGCTTGGCTTCCCGGCTCATCAGTCGCATTCCTCGCTGCTGCCGCTGGAGGAGGACTGGTGCATCATGGGCCGGCTGTAGCTGGTGACCTGCCGCGACTCGGTGACGTACTTGGTCTCGGTGACCGGGCGCTGGTAGGTCATCATGCGCGTGTAGCTGACCGGACGGCTCTCGGTGACCCAGTGCGTGGACTTCACCTCGTGGGTCTCCGGCACCATCCGGGTGTAGTTGACCGGACGGCTTTCGGTGACGAAGCGCGTCTGCGTGACCGGGTGCTGGAAGGTCTCCTGGCGGGTCACCGGGCGCGTCTCGGTGACGAACTTCGTCTCGGTGACGGGCCGCTGGAAGGTCTCCTGGTGGGTGACCGCGCGGCGCTCGGTGACGTACTTCACCACGGGACGCTGATAGGTGACGTACCGCGTCACAGGACGTGACTCGGTGACGTACCGCGTCTGGGTGACCGGACGCTGGAAGGTCTCCTGGTGGATGACCGGCCGGGTCTCGGTGACCATGCGCGTGTAGGTCACGGGACGCTGATAGGTGATCTGGCGCGTCTCGGTGACCGGGCGCATCCGGGTGACCGTACGCGTCTCGGTGACCGGGCGCTGGTAGGTGACGTGCCGGGTGAACGTGACCGGACGGCTCTCAGTCACCATCCGCGTCTGCGTGACCGGGCGCTGGTACGTGATCGTCCGCGTGTAGCTGATCGGACGGCTGGACGACTGCTCGCTGAGCGACGACTGGCTCAGTGACGACTCGCGCAGCGACGACTGGCCCAGTGACGACTCGTTCAGCGAGGACCGCGAGCGCTGATGGCCGAGGTCGCTCTCCGACTGGGTGCTGCCGCTCGACTCCTCGCCCGACGAACCTTCCTCTTCCTGGGCGCTCTCCCGCCCGTACCCGCTCTCCTCCTGGTACGCGCGTCCGCTCTCCCGGGCCGCCTCCTCCGACTGCTCGCCGAGGTCGGTGCTCGGCTCGTCGGCCCGCGGCGCGCTCAGCGCGGCGGCGAGGCCGGTGGGGTGGGCGGTGGTGGCGGCCGATGCGATGGCCGGCCAGAGCGTGACTGCGGACAGGACTGCCGGACCCAGCAGTAATGAGAATCGAGTGCCGTGCATAGAGATACTCCTCTCCGATCAGCGATCGGGTCGTATCTCAATCGTTGGCACACGCCTCCGGAGCCCGTCCAGGCGAGTTGACCCCTCCCGGGCCGACCGCTGCGGAATTCCATGTGCGCCCTTGGACGTGGCTGTCGGCTACGACGCGATGACCAGGCCGCGCTTTGCCCGCGCATTTCGCCGGCAATATGCTTCGACTAATTGCCGAGACGTTTACGGAATCGGCATTGTGTGTTTTCCGCGAATTACGCAGCTCAGCGGTGGGCGATGACGGCGTATCGCTCGTCGTGGACGGGCTTTCCCCACAGAACCGGGTCGGTCAGCGGTTCCACCGCCACACTCGACGCGTACGGCCGGAGCACCTCGACGAGTGGTTCGGCGCTCACCCCGCCGAGCCAGGGCAGAGAGTGGGCGCCCGGCACGTACGGCGGGCCGTCTCCGGAGGCCTGCCAGTTGCCCTCGATGAGGATCAGCCGGCCGTGTGGGCGCAGCAGGCCCATCCAGGTCTGCAACGCGTGCTCCGGCGCGGGCAGGGTCCACAGCAGGTGCCGGGCCAGGACGACGTCGAAGGAGGTGCCGGCGTCGGCCGGCGGGTCGCTCGCGTCGCCGGTGAGGACGGGTGCGGTGAAGCCCGCGGCGGCCAGCTTGCCCCGGGCCGTCTCGGCCATCCTGGGGGACAGGTCGACGCCCACCGGCCGATGCCCCTGCTCGGCCAGCAGCAGCGTCAGCGACCCGGTGCCGCAACCCAGGTCGAGGACGTCGGTGGGAGGCCGCGGCATCCAGGACCGCAGCCGTCCCGCCCAGGCCGCGCGGACCCGGAGGTCGCGCAGCCCGTGGTCGGCCTCGTCGTCGAAGGTGTCTGCCTCCGCGTCCCAGTAGGAGGCGATCGACTGCGGATCCAAATCAGGCACGGACGCATCTTGTCACCCTCAGCCGACAAAAGTGGATGCAAAGGGGTAAGGAGGTTGATATCCGCAGGGCTCAGGCGTCCTGCGGCGGTGAACCGTTCACCGCCGAGAAGACTCCGCAGAGACATCGGAAGACCCCGTAGACGCCAGGACCCCGGCAGGAGGATCTCCTGCCGGGGTCCCGCACGTGTGGTGCCGGTGCCGGGTCGCCTCTCGGCGAAAGGCACAACGCGGCTCCAGCCGAACGGTAGTCCGCGAAGGCAAATTAGGTGAGGCCCGGGGACACCTGCACACCGGCCACACTTCATCCAACCACGTGTCCGGAGTTGTTGTTCCCGGGCCACGCCATCTTTTTCCGACTCCGTCTCCGAAGCCCATGCTCAACCCCGGAGGAAGTGGGTCATCCCTGCACGTAGACGCGGCGGAGCTTCCGGTCCGGAAAAGGGTGTCGCCCGGCCTCGTCGGGCTCCGAGATCCTCCCTCGTGTGGAACGCGTGCTTCTGACCGGGGCGGGCGGCGTGCCGGTCATGCTCCACCACGGCCGGCCCTGGGTGGTGGAGGTCTTCCGCCATCCCGCCCGCACGCCCTCCGGCCTCGGCACGCGCATGCCGGCCGCCGTACGGGAGAGGGCGGCGGCCGACGGCCGGGCCTGGCCGTGTCTGAGGGCGACCCGGCCGGGCGCGTGTACGAACGGCTCTGTTTCACCCCGGTCGGCGGCTCGATGACCGTCGTGGTCCCCGGCTCCTGTCACAGGGACGAGACGAACTCCTTGACCTCACGCTCGTAACGCCCGGGGTCCGCGTTCCAGGAGCCGGTGTGCCCGCCTCCGCTGGTCCGTACGAGCCTGACGATGTCGGAGCGGGCCTCGGCGAACCGCAGCGCCGGACCGGTCGGCACGGTCGCGTCGTCGTCGTCCACGAAGACCAGCGTGGGGATCGTGAACTCGCGGGCGTGCCGCAGGTGGTCGATGTCGTCGAAGGACACGCCGGTGCGTCGTTCGATGACCCATTCGCCCACCGATACGAGGAAGCCGGGCACGCCCATCTGCTCGGCCCCGAGGGCGATCGGCGCCCGCCAGTCGATGACCGGGCTGTCGAGGATCATGGCCTTGATCGGCTCGCCGGGCAGGTTGCGCACGGTCATCGGCACGATGCCCCCGCCCATCGACCAGCCGTACAGGACGATGCCGGTCGCGCCCTGCTTCCTGGCGTACGTGATGGCCGCCGCGACGTCCTGCCATTCGGTGGCGCCAAGGTGGAGCTTGCCGTCCTCGCTCGCCGGGGCGTTCTCGTCGTTGCGGTAGGTGATGCCCAGCACCGGCATCCCCAGGCTGTGGAAGACCGGCAGCACGCGCAGAGCCTCCGCCGGGCCGCCGTTGCGGCCGTGTACGGCGATCACCCAGGTCGTGGAGGTGCCCTCGGTCCGCCAGCCGGGGAAGTCGCCGAGCGGCGAGGGGATCTTCACGTCCGTGTACGGCACGCCGGCGGCGGCCGGGGTCCCGTGGCCCCACAGCCAGCGGTCGAAGTAGGCCCGCACGCCGGGACGCAGCTCGCCGCGCACGACCTCGGCGACCTTCCTGGTCACCGTGCCGGCCCCGCTCGTGACCACCTGGCCCAGCAGCGCGTTGCCGTCCGCCCAGGTCAGGCCGTATGTGCCGGGGGCGGCCGTGTCGGAGCCGCCCTTGATGGTGACCTGGTCGCCGTCGACGGCCGTCACCTCCAGGGGATAGCCGGAGGTGTGGACGGGGTCGATGACCAGGCCGGAGTAGTACCAGCCCGCGCCGCCGACGGCGACGACGGCGAGCACCACGACGACGGCGAGCGTCCACAGCAGGCGGCGCCGCCACCGTCTCGTCCTGTGCATGCCCGCAATCTACTGGGCCTTTTGCGGTTGTTTAAGGGCGCACAGCGCGCTAAGTGCGGATGACACCTTTTGTGCGCATGAGGAACTCGCCGAGGTAGGCGTCGTGCGGCACCCACGGCGGCATCAGATAGGTGGGGGTGTCCCCCAGGTAGACGTTCCTGATCGACGGATCCTCCACCAACCGGTCGACCAGCCCCTCGTCATCCGTGATCGCGGTCAGCACGAGCGTGTTCCTGAGCGGCTCGACGCCGTCCGCCCGGCTCCAGGGCGCGAACCACACGCAGGGGAACGCCAGCTCGATGCCCGTCTGGGGCGCATCTGGCCGGTTCACCCGGAAGACGGCCGGCCGCAGCGCCGCGCTGCCGTCGCCCAGGTCGTCCACCACGCCGTCGCCGCCGAGCACGGGCGTCGCGCCGTTCACGTGGTCGAGCAGGTATTTCTCGATCGCGTGCGCGTCCGCGACCGGCTGGACGGGCAGCACCGCGCCGTCGTCCTCCGGCGGCAGGCTCGGGATCGCCGCGAGCCGTTCCGCGACGGCCTCGGCCACCGGTGCGGGATCGCCCTCCACGAAGACGGCGGTCGCGTTCACGCAGGCCGTCCCGCCGAAGGCGCTGATCGACTCCACGATCGTCCCCAGATGGGACTCCCAGTCGCGTCCGGTGAGCAGGATCTTGGACCGTCCCGGGCCCTGAGGCAGCACCCTGACGTCGTTGCCGTACTTGTTCACGACCTCCTCGCCGCCGTACACCATGGCGAGGTCGGCGTCGCGGATGACGTCGTCGGCCACCGCGTAGTCGGTCGGCAGGAGCACCACCTGGTCGTCGCCGAACCCCGACTCGCGCAGCGCCGTGATCAGGCGGTGCGGGGTGAACGGCTCGCGCCGCGACGGCCGCACCGCGACCCGGTAGCCCAGCGCCAGGGCCTCCAGCCACAGCGTGTGCACGCCCGGGTGGTTGCCCGCGGCGTGTACGGCGAAGACGTCGCCGCGCCGGGTCCAGACCGCGTGGCCGTTGCGGGTGAGCGGGTCGCGCCAGTCGTCCACCGCGCCCTGCGGACGGGCGTACCGGGTGGTGCGGTACGCCTCGGCGGCGCGCCGCCCGATGCCCTCGGTCGCCGAACGGACCACGGTGATCGGCATCCCGGAGACGCGGCTGACGATGTGCTGGTATCTCTCCGCCGGGATGCCGTCCACCACGCCGGTCGCGAAGAGCCGTCCCGCGCGGGCGAGGGCCGCCGCCCGATCGTGGGCAGGCAGGGTGCGCGCCTCGCGCAGGGCCGCCATCGTCCGCTGCACGAACAGCCGCGGCACCAGGCTCAGCTCGGCGACCGGCGTCCCGGTCAGCTCGGTGATCGTCAACCGGCTGCGGCTGTGATAGGCCCCGCCCGCTCCAAGCGCGTCGAGCCGGATCAGCTCGTCCATCAGTACACCCCCTCGATGACCTGCTCGTTCTCGAAGGTGGGGAGCGGGCCGACGTCGGCGACGGAGTCGCCCAGCTGCCCCGGCGGCGCCGCCACGCGGGTGGCCAGGTCGCGTTCGAGGTTGTTGGGCAGCAGGAAGCTCTTGCTGACGTGGTGCATCACCACCTGGCCGCGGTCGCCGTATCGGACGGGCGCGCCGCTCTCCTGATCGATCACGGAAAACGTGATGTAGGGGGAGAAGGCGTCGAAGATGACGATGTCCTGCTCCGGCGGCACGATGCGCTCGCCCAGCCCGCCGAGGATCATCGTGCTGCCGTACGTGCCGTACAGCTTGACGTCCGGGAAGACCTCCGTGCGGAGCAGATAGTGGGTGTCGGGATCCATGTGCGCGCCACCCCAGCCGATCACGTCGATCTTCGCGTTGATCAGGTCGATGAGCGCGTTCCTGCGGGCCAGCCGGGTCAGCAGCGGCGGCGTGGTCACCAGGACCCGCACGTCCTGGGTCTCCAGGATGTGGGCGCACTGGTCGACCAGGTGCTCGGCGTAGCGCTCGGCCTCGTCGGCGCGGCCCTCGGCGATGCATCTCTTGACCCATCGGGGGTCCATGTCGACGGTGAAGGGGACGCCGCCCCGCCGCGCGGCCTGCCAGCGGACCAGCTCGCCGAAGACGTGCGGCCCGGTCGGCACGAGCGCCAGCCAGTGGCCGCTCTCGGGATAACCCTTCACCTGCAGATCCTTCTCGGTGTGGTGCATCAGCCGTTCCATCCAGTCGCGCAGCAGCACCACGCGCTTGGGCGGCCCGGTCGTGCCGCCGCTCTCGTACACGCCGATGACGTCCGCGTCCGGGCCGTACCCCCGGGGGATCAGGTCCTCCACCCGGACGCCGCGCAGCTCGTTGGCCACGTTGGGAAAGCGGCGCAGGTCCTCGAAGGTGCGCACGTCCTCGCGCGGGTCGAAGCCGAGCGTCTTCGCCCGTTCCAGCCAGTACGGCGAGCCGGTCTCGGGGCTGAAGTGCCATCGCATGGCGGCCTCGATGAACTCCGGGCCCTCCGGCACCTGGTCGAGCGGGCAGTCGAGGATCGGATTCGTTGACATATCCGGCCCCTTTGACTCGGAAATCCCCTGAAAAGCCAGGCTATTTCCGGACGATTCGCCACCAGGTCAAGGAACCCCGGCACTGCGGAAAAGACCGGGCGCCGGGCCACCAGGGGTGCGCCTCGCCCGCGTGCCGCCACTCAGCTCGAAGCCGCCGCCGAGGAATTGGGATGCCGATCGTGAACCCGGCAAGTAGCCTGCGCCAGGAGCGAGAAGGGAACGCCGCTGTGGGACACGTCGAGGTCGGGCATCTGACACATGTGCTGCCAGACGGCAGGACGCTCCTGAACGACGTGTCGTTCCGTGTGGGGGAGGGCGTCAAGGCGGCCCTGGTCGGGCCGAACGGCGCGGGCAAGACGACCCTGCTGCGGATGATCGCGGGCGATCTCCAGCCGGTCGAGGGCACGGTGGCCCATTCGGGCGGGCTCGGCGTGATGCGGCAGTTCGTCGGCAACATCCGGGACGGCCGCACGGTGCAGGACCTGCTGCTCAGCGTCGCGCCGCAACGGGTCAGGACGGCGGCCGAACGGCTCGACGCCGCCGAGCTGGCGATGATGGAGCGGGACGACGAGAAGACCCAGATGCGGTACGCCCAGGCGATCACCGACTACACCGACGCCGGGGGCTACGACATCGAGGTGCTCTGGGACGCCTGCACGATGGCCGCCCTCGGCACGCCGTACGACAGGGTGAAGTATCGCGAGGTCGCCACGCTGTCGGGCGGTGAGCAGAAGAGGCTGGTGCTGGAGGCCCTGCTGCGCGGGCCCGACCAGGTGCTGCTGCTCGACGAGCCCGACAACTACCTCGACGTGCCGGGCAAGGTGTGGCTGGAGACGGCGCTGCGCGAGACGCCCAAGACCGTGCTGCTGGTCTCCCACGACCGGCAGCTGCTCGCCAACGCCGCCGACCGGATCGTCACGGTCGAGTCCGGCAACGTCTGGATCCACGGCGGCGGCTTCGCGACGTACGCCGAGGCGCGGCGGGAGCGCAACGAGCGGCTCGACGAGCTGCGCAGGCGCTGGGACGAGGAGCACGCCAAGCTCAAGCGCCTGGTGGTCATGCTCAAGCAGAAGGCCACATACAACGACGGCATGGCCCCGGCCTACCACGCCGCGCAGACCCGGCTGCGCCGGTTCGAGGAGGCGGGGCCGCCGGAGCTCGCGCCGAAGGACCAGGTCATCAGCATGCGGCTGCGCGGCGGCCGTACGGGCAAACGAGCCGTGATCTGCGAGAGCCTGGAGCTGACCGGGCTGATGAAGCCCTTCGATCTGGAGGTCTGGTACGGCGAGCGGGTCGCCGTGCTGGGCTCGAACGGCTCGGGCAAGTCGCACTTCCTGCGGCTGCTGGCCGGGGAGGACGTGCGCCACACCGGCACGGTCAGGCTCGGCGCGCGGGTCGTCCCCGGGCACTTCGCCCAGACCCACGCCCGGCCCGAGCTGCTCGGCCGTACGCCCTGCGAGATCGTCATGACCGAGCACGCCCGGCTGAAGAACGAGGCGATGAAGGCCCTGGCCCGCTACGAGCTCGCCGGGCGGGTCGCCGAGCAGCGGTTCGAGACGCTGTCGGGCGGTCAGCAGGCCCGCCTGCAGATCCTGCTGCTCGAACTGTCGGGCGCGACGCTGCTGCTGCTCGACGAGCCGACCGACAACCTCGACCTCGCCAGCGCCGAGGCCCTGCAACAGGGCCTGGACGCTTTCGAGGGCACGGTGCTGGCGGTGACGCACGACCGCTGGTTCGCGGCCGATTTCGACCGCTATATGGTCTTCGGCTCCGACGGGCGGGTGTACGAGTCGCCCGAGCCGGTCTGGGACGAGACGCGCGTGGTCCGCCCCCGATAGCCGAGCCGGAGAAGGTCAGGCGCCGGAGAAGATCAGGCGCCGGAGAAGGTCAGGCGCGGAAGAAGATCAGACAGGGTGCAGCAGGTCCGCCAGCCCGATGCGGGTGAGGAAACGGGCGCGGACGCGGTCGGCGACCTCGCTCACCTCGGCCGACCCGTCGTCCACCGGATCCACGTGCACCCGGAAGGGCCGCGTGCCGTGCGGGGTGTCCACGACCTGGACGACGGCGTCGGCGACCAGTGAGGCGTCGGCGCCGGGCGGCTGCAGCGCGGCCAGCCGCTCGCCCACCTGCTCCATGAGCGCGCCGTACCGCTCGTCGTAGGCCGCGATCACCGCCTGCTCGGCCGGGTGTCCGGCGTTGGCGAAGTGGTTGGTGCCCGAGGTGAACGCGCCGGGGACGACGATCGTGGTCTCGATGCCGAAGCGGGCCAGCTCGGCCGCGTACGACACCGCCAAGGCGTCGGCCGCGGCCTTGGCGGCGAAGTACGGCGCGAGGTAGGGCGGGGTGCCGCCCCTGGTGGAGCTGGAGCCGATCCACAGCAGCAGGCCGTGCCCCCGCTCGCGCATGTGCGGCAGGACCGCCCGGTTGAGCCGCTGGCTGCCCAGCACGTTCGTGTCGTAGACGGCGGCGAGCTCCTCGGGGGTGAACGCCTCGGTGGGGCCGAGCACCATGTGGCCGGCGTTGTGGACGACCACGTCGATGGCGCCCGCCTCGGCCAGGACGGTCGCGACCGCGGCGTCCACCGACTCCTGCGAGAGCACGTCCAGCTCGACCGTACGGAGGTCGACGCCGTGCTCCTTGGCGAATTCGGCCGCCTCGGCGACGCGAGGGGCGTTGCGCCCGGTGGTGGCGCGCATGGCGGCGTACACGGTGTGCCCGGCGCGGGCCAGGGCGCGCGCGGACAGCGCGCCGAAGCCGGAGCTCGCACCGGTGATCAGAATGGTCTTGCTCATCGGTGTTCCTTGGAGTCAGGCGAACACGAGTCAGGCGAACGTGATGACGCGGCGGCCGCCGCCGGACCCGCTGCCCATGGCGTCGAGAGCCTCCGGGGCTCCGTCGAGGCCGATCGGCGTGACCGCGGGCAGGATGCCGTGCCGGGCGGAGAAGGCCAGCGTGTCGCGCAGATCGTGGGGCGATCCGGACGGGGACGCCATGACGTGCAGCCGGTTGAGCACCATCGGCTGGGCGCTGAGGGTGAGCGGCGTGTTGTCGTAGCCGCAGAGCACCAGCGTGCCGTCCGGGGCGAGCCCGGTGAGGACGGCGGAGGCGGCCTCGTTGGAGGGGGCGGCGTTCAGGATGACGTCCGCGCCGCCGCCCCACGCCTTGAGTGCGGCGGCGGGGTCGGTGTCGCGGCTCGCCACGTACGTCTCCGCGCCGAGCTCCTTGGCGGCCGCCTCGCCCTCGGCCGAGCGGCCGATCACGGCGACCCGGGCGCCCATCGCGACGGCGTACCGGACGGCGAGGGCGCCGATGCCGCCGGCGCCGATGACCGCCACCCGGGAGTTCGCCGTGGCACCGGCCCGGCGCAGGCCGTTGAACGCGGTGAGGCCCGCGCACATCAGCGGCGCCGCGGCCACCGGGTCGAGCCCGGCCGGGAGCGGGGTCACATATCCGCTCTTGAACAGGCCGTATTCGGCGTAGCCGCCGTCGTTCGTGATGCCGGTGATGCGCTTGGCCGGGCAGAGGATCTGGTCGCCGGACACGCAGTAGTCACAGTGACCACAGGAGTCGTACAGGAACTGGGCCCCGACCGCGTCGCCCACGGACAGTCCGGTGACGCCGCTGCCGAGCGCCGCGACCGTGCCGGTGATCTCGTGGCCGGGAACGACCGGGAAGCGGGCGAACGGGTAGTGCCCGCGAAGCAGGTTGAGGTCGGTGAAACACAGGCCGCAGGCGGTGACCCTGATCAGGACCTCGCCCGGGCCCGGCTCCGGGATCTCACGTTCGACCAGGGACAACGGGGCGCCGGCCCCGGTGGCGAGTGCTGCACGCATGGTTTCCTCCGTCTGTCGCGGCCGACGCCCCCGCGCCGCCTTGACCAGCGTGCTGTGCCTGCTCCGGGACAGCCAGGGGTGCTCAACCCCAGCCTCGACACGACCCCGGCTTCCCCCGGCCTCGACCCCGGCCTCGACCACTGGCCTCAATCCGAGCCTCGGCCCCAGCCTCAATCCCGGCCTCTGACCAGCCCGAACGCCGGCCCGGGCGTGTCGCGCCAGACGTCGGCGGGGTCGAGCTCGTGCAGCCTCGGCACGACACCGGCGTCGTCGGGGACGAACCAGAGCAGCCGCTGGGCGGCGTCGGCGGTGACGATGCTGTTGCACGTCACCTTGAGGGTCCCGAGCACCGGATTCACCACGCGCTTGTACTCCTCGTGGCGCACCTTGACCTCGTGCGCCCGCCACAGCCCGGCGAACTCCTCGCTGACGTCCAGCAGGTGGCCGACCAGCGCGCGGCTGACGGCGTCCGCCGGGCCACGACGCGCGACCGCGGCGCGCAGATCGGAGACGAGCAGCCGGGAGTGGTAGTCGTGGTCGTCCGCGGGATAGAGGTCGCGGGTGGCCGGGTCGGTGAACCAGTGATAGAGGAAGCTGGCCCTGATCCCGGTCGGCCCCGCCTGCGGGCCGACGAGGACCTGCGCGGCGTGGTTCTGCACTACCACCTCGTGGATGTCGGTGATCACCATGGCGGGGGTGTCGTCGAGCCGCATCATGAGCTGCTGTAGCGCCGCCTGCATCTGCACGGGCTCCGCCCCGAACGGCGCCGGATGGCCCGTCAGGTGGAACAGGTGGGCGGTCTCGTCCGGGGCCAGGCGCAGCGCGCGGGCCAGGGCGCACAGGACCGGCTCGGACGGGGTCTGGCCGCGCCCCTGCTCCAGCTCGGTGTAGTAGTCGGCGGACAGGCTCGCCAGCTCCGCCACCTCGTCCCTGCGCAGGCCGGGCACCCGTCGCCGGCTGCCGCCCGGCAGGCCGACGGCCTCCGGACGAAGCCGGTCTCTGCGCGACCTCAGGAACGACCCCAGCTCCCCGAGATCCACCGTGTCCTCCTCCCTCCGGTATGTCCCCGTCTCCATACTTCCGCCTTCCGGGAAAAGAGGCATGGCCGGGCGAGACAGGCGTGGTCCGCCCGCGATAGACGGCCGGTAAAGATAGCGGCGGGAGTGCGCGTGTCCCGGAGGTGGCGTCCCATTCAGCGGTTATGACGGCTAAGTGACGCGACGTTGCCACATGACCGTCGCACTCGCCCTCGCCGCATTGGCGATGGCGTCGTGCGCGAGGGAGAACAAGCAGGAGGGCCCGCGACCGCTGGCCCTCAAGGAGCAGGTGTCCTCGATCGTACGCTCGGGGGCCGGATATGCGGTGACCTGGGCGGGGGTGCTGAGCAACCCCAACCGCTGGCACTTCGGGGAGAACGCCGTCGCCGTGATCACGGCCGTGGACGCCGCCGGCAAGGAGGTCGTCCACCTGGAGCAGCCGCTGGACGCCGTGCCGCCCGGCCGCCCGCTGGCCTTCAGCGGTCAGGCCCCGAGCTCCGCCCAGCCGGTCCGCGTGAAGATCGACTATCGCCCCGCCTCGTGGCGGTCCATCCCGCGCGCCCCGTCGGCGTTCCTCAAGTTCCCGATCTCGGACGTCCGCACCGACAAGCTGACGAACGGGTCCTATCTCGTCACCGGCTACGTGGTGAACCCGTTCCGCAAGCCCGCCGCCGCCCTCGCCGTCACGGCCCTGCTGCGTGACGCGGCGGGCAAGCTCGTCGGCGGGGCCACGTCCTACGTGGACGACGTGCGGCCGGGGGGCAAGCGCAGGTTCGTCATCACCGTGGATGGCGTGCGCGGAACGGCCGGCGCGACCGACGTGCAGGCCACGACCTGGGGCTCGACCGCCAAGACATACGAGGACCTGGCGCAGGCGGGAGCCGTCTCGCTGCACACGATCCCGCCGACGACGGAGCCGTTCGACAAGGACCGTGGATATCCGCCGCCCAACGACCGGCGCCAGTGAGCGGCCCACTGACGATCTTGACAGGACGGGCGGGTTACCGTAGCGGGATGGCCACCCCGAGGATCGTGCTGTTCGGAGCCACCGGCTTCACCGGCAGGCTCACCGCCGAGGCGCTCGCCGCGCGCGGGGCCAGGCCGCTGCTGGCCGGCCGGGACCAGACGCGGCTCGCCGCCCTCGCCGACGCGCTGGGTGGGGGACTGCCCATCGCGATCGCCGACGTGGGCCGCCCCGAGTCCGTACGCAGGATCGTCAGCCCGGGTGACGTGCTGATCTCGACCGTCGGCCCGTTCGTCCGGTGGGGGGAGGCCGCGGTCGCCGCCGCGACCGAGGCGGGCGCGGTCTACCTCGACACCGCCGGAGAGCCCACGTTCGTCAAGCGGATCTTCCAGCGGTACGGCCCCGCCGCGGCGGCCCGGGGCGCGGCCCTGGTCACCGCCTTCGGGTACGACTACGTGCCCGGCAACCTCGCCGCGTCTCTGGCCCTGCGCAAGGCCGGATCGGGAGCCGTCCGCGTGGACGTCGGCTACTTCGTGGAGGGCAGCGGCACGGCGCGGCGTGCCAGCGCCGGCACGCGCGCCTCCGCGCTGGGAATGGTCCTCGAACCGATGTACGGCTTCCGCGAGGGCCGGATCGTCCCCGAGTATGGCCGCACCCGCAAGTTCCTGGTGGACGGCCGTGTGCGGCACGGCCTGGCCATCGGGGCCTCCGAGCACTTCACGCTGCCGCCCGCTCATCCCGGCCTGCGCGAGGTGAACGTCTATCTCGGCTGGCTGGGTGGGCTCACCAGGGTCGCGGGCGTGCTGGCCAAGGCCACGCCCGTCATCGCCGCGCTGCCGGGGGTCCGGCGGGCGACCGACGCGCTGGCCGATCGGGTGCTCCGTACGGGCGGGAGCGCGGCGCCTGCGGCGGTGGGCGTGTCATCGCACATCGTGGCCGAGGCGTACGACGCGGCAGGCCGCCGCCTGGCCGCCGTCCATCTGGCGGGCGGCGATCCGTACGAGTTCACGGCCGGTGTGCTGGCGTGGGCGGCGACGACGGCGCTGGCCGAGGGGGTGCACGGCACCGGCGCCCTGGGCCCGGTGGACGCCTTCGGCCTCGACGCGCTCACCCGCGGCTGCGCCGAGGCGGGCATGGTTGTGCGGGAGTGACAGACGCCCGTACGGCGTCTTGTGCCATGGGCCGGATTTTTCGCGATTAGTCGTGAAATAAAACGGCGAACTCCAGCAAATTAACGGGATAGCGGAGTGTAAAAGCTGACGATGTAGGAGCGCCACTTCGCAAGAATGGGTGGAGCGGGGAGTTACTGAGCATTTACTCTCAGTTATATGAATGATGGCGTCCTGGTCGAGGCGTTGCAGGCCCGGGATCCGGGAGCGCTGGCCGCCCTTTATGACACATATGCGGGCAATCTCTACCGATATTGCCGCACCTTGCTGGCCGGGCCCGACGCCGCCCAGGTCGCGTTGCGCGACACGCTGATCGCCGCGGAGGCCCTTGTCGGCTCGCTGGCCGACCCGGACAGGTTCCGTCCCTGGCTGTACGCCCTGGCCCGCGGCGAGTGCATGCGCCGCCGTACGCCGGACGCGGAGGAGGACGGCCCCGACACCGGGCCGATCCCCATCGTGACCGTGCCCTTCCCCGGCGTCACCGCCGAGGGGGCCGAGGCCGACCTGCGCCTGGTCGCGAGCAGCGCCGTGGGCGCGCTGTCGGTCGAAGACCGGGAGGTGCTCGAACTCGTGACCCGGCACGGTCTGGCGGGCCGGGACCTGGCCGCCGTGCTCGGCGCCGGCGAGCGGTACGCCGAGGGGCTCCTCGACGCGGCCACCGAACGCCTGCGCGAGACGGTGACCGTCGAGCTGCTGGCCCGGCGTGCCACCCACGACTGCGCGCGGGCCTCCGCCATCCTCGCGGGGTTCACGGGAGAGCTCACCCCGCAGACGCGGGCCCAGCTCCTGCGGCATCTGGCGCGGTGCGAGACCTGCGCGCGCCAGCGCGTCCGGCAGATCTCCCCGGCCAAGGTGTTCGGCCTGCTCCCGCAGATCGCCCTGCCCGAGACCCTGCGGGTGCGGGTGCTCAGCAGCTTCATCGACCCCGAGCTCGTCCCCTATCGGCGGTACGTCGCCAAGCGCGTCGGCAGGCTCAACGCCGCGGGCTTCCCGAGAGCCGGCCGTCGCGAGGGCAGGCTGGCGCAGGCGGTGGCGGGGGCCGTGGCCGCACTGGCGGCGGTGGCGACGATCGCGCTCGTGTTCGCCCAGTTCGCCGGTGACCTGCGCGAGCAGGCCGCCGACACGATCGGCCCGCTCCGGCTTCCCCCGATGGAGGCGTCGGCCGGCCCGTCCGGTGCCGCCTCTCCCGAGGGGTCGCCGGGCGAGGCCGACGAGACCGGCGGGACCGGGGCCGACGGGACCGGCGGGGCCGACGGGACCGAGGCAGACGGGGCCGACGAGGGCTCGCCTGTGCCTTCGGTCTCCCCGGGTCTGGCCGAGCCGGTCGCGCCCGTACCTCCCGCGCGGCCGGTCGCCCTGCCGCGCCCGGCGCCGCTGCCCGCCCCTGTGCCGCCCTCGGCCAACCGGCCGCACCGGCCCGCGCCGCACGGGCAGCCGTCCGCGCATCCCGCGACGTCGTCCTCGCAGGGCTCGGGCGTCTCGCCGTCCGGCCCGACGCCCGAGCCCACCATCACGCCCGTCACCCCCGTCACCCCCGGCACTCCGGGCACCGGCCCGACCCCTGGCGGCTCGGGTTGGCCCGGTTCCGGTTGGCCGGGCTCTGGTGGGCACGGCCCCGGCGGACCCCGCCCGGGGTGGCCGCCCAGGGGCGGACCACCTCCCGCGCACTGGCCCGGACACCGCCCGCCCTGGCATGACCACCAGCATCATCCCCGTACGCCCATAAATTGGCCGCCGACGTCCGTGCCCTCCCGCAAGCTCTCCGCTCACCACCGCGGGCCCTCCTCCGTACCGCCGTGGCGGATCGGACACGGCGGCCGGCCAGTGGCGCACGCGGCCGGAGCCGGTGCGCAGGGCTTCCCGGCCGGAAGGCCACGGAACCCCGCGAGCGTGAAGGCACCGGCCGCCGCAGGTGGCGCGAAGACGCCAGGCGGCGGAAAAGCACCGGGTGGCGCGAAGACGCCGGGCGGCGGTAAGGCACAAGCCGCCGGAGGCGGCACAAAGACGCCGAGCGGCGGGAAGACGCCGCGCGTCAGGCAGGACGGCTCGCCGCGGTCCAAGCCCCGTGGC
Source organism: Microbispora sp. CL1-1 (assembly GCF_012034195.1). NCBI lineage: Bacteria > Bacillati > Actinomycetota > Actinomycetes > Streptosporangiales > Streptosporangiaceae > Microbispora > Microbispora sp. CL1-1. Next base: position 34,843 of record NZ_JAATEK010000044.1, on the reverse strand, counting down.
CCCGTCCGGGGCGGCTCGCACCGCGACGGTCCGGCTCCCGCTCGCCCCGGCCGGGACGGCGGCTCCCCGCCGGCTCTGCCCGGAGGCGCCCGGGACGGCGGCTCCGAACGCGCGACGGAGCGGCGTGACGCCTCCAGCATCCCAGGGACGGGAGGGCCCGGAGGACCCCGAAAGGCTTTCCCCGCCTAAACGGGACGATCTACCGCATAGGTTGATTACTGGGCGTAACTTAAATGTGTACGGAGAGTAGTCGCCGGGAAGTGAGGGGAGTGGAGCAGGGAAGGGGAAGGAATTGCCACTCCTCAGAGCATCGGGGCTGGTCGCCGGGCTCGGGTCAAGTCTCGTCCTGACCTTCGGAGCACCGGCGGGAGCCGATCCGAAACCGTCGGCGAAGGACGTCGCCAAGGCGCGGCAGCAGGTGCAGGAGCGCGCGAAGGAACTGGGCAAGGCAGAGGCCGATCTCGCCGCCGCGCAGGCCCGCCGTGAGGCGCTGAACACCGAGGCCGAGCGGCTCGTGGAGGCGTACAACGGGCAGCTCGTCCAGCTTGAGCAGGCGCAGGCCACATACGAGCAGTCGGCGCGGCGGGTCCGCCAGGCGGCCGACCAGGTCGCGCGGCTGCGCGGAGAGGTGGCGGCGAGGGTGGCCGAGGGGTACGGCACGCTGCGGCTGTCACCATCCGCCGCGGCCATGCTCGGCGGCATCGGCGACGTGAACGGCTTCCTGCGAAGAGCCAGCGTGCTGACGCAGCTCGGCGACGAGCAGGCCGCTTCGCTGCAACGGCTGAAAGACGCGCAACAGGTCTTCGAGATCCTCCGAGAACAGGCGGCCCGTGCCTACTCCGAGCAGTCGCAGAGCGCCGAAGAGGTGCGACAGGCGAGGGACGCGGCACAGCGGGCCGTCGAAGAACAGCTCGAACAGACCAAGAAGATCGAGCAGGAGAAAGCGGAGATCTCCAAGCGCCTGGAAGCCGCGCGCGACCGCGTCGACGAGCTGAAAGAGGCGAGGGCCAAGGCCCGGCACGTGGCGCGGCGGACGGCGCTCCCCGCACGCAGAAGTCTGAAACCGCCGGCCTGGGCCGGGCGGCTCGGGTCGGGACCCGGCGAGATGGCCGCCCAATGGGCGCTCAAACAGATCGGCAAGCCGTATGTGTGGGCCGCCGCAGGCCCGTCCGGGTTCGACTGCTCGGGGCTGACGATGCGGGCCTGGCAGCGGGCCGGGGTCTCACTCGATCACTGGACCGGCACGCAGTGGACGTCGGGACGGCACGTCCCGCTCAAGGATCTGCGCACCGGAGACCTCATCTTCTACGGCCGGTTGAGCAAGAATCCCGGCGACATCCATCATGTGGGCATCTACATCGGGCGCGGCATGATGGTCCACGCCCCCCAGACGGGGGACGTGGTGCGCATCTCGCCCATCTGGCGCCACGATCTGGTCGGCGCCACCAGGCCCGGCTGACCTAGTGCTCCTCGTCGTGGTGCTCGGTCTCCTGGAAGCGCTGGATGCTGGCGACGATCTCGGCCTCGGCCTCGGTGCGGCCCACCCAGTTGGCGCCCTCGACCGACTTGCCGGGCTCCAGGTCCTTGTAGACCTCGAAGAAGTGCTGGATCTCCAGCCGGTCGAACTCCGCGACGTGGTGGATGTCACGGATGTGCTCCATCCGGGGATCGGTCGCGGGAACGCACAGGACCTTGTCGTCGCCGCCCTTCTCATCGGTCATCCGGAACATTCCGACAGCGCGGCAGCGGATCAGGCAACCCGGGAAAGTCGGCTCCTGGAGCAGGACCAGCGCGTCGAGCGGGTCTCCGTCCTCACCGAGGGTGTTCTCGATGAACCCGTAGTCGGCGGGGTACTGGGTAGACGTGAAAAGCAGGCGGTCCAGACGTATGCGGCCGGTCTTGTGGTCAACCTCGTACTTGTTCCGTTGTCCCTTGGGGATCTCAACGACAACGTCGAACTCCACTCGTTCCTCCGCATGAGTCCCCGGTCTCCCGGGCTGGCGTTAATGTCTCGTAGGCGTGGTCAAGGTCGGCGCGAAATGAGGGCGTTGTGGTGCGACGTGAGCGGTGGATGGTGGTGGCCACCCTCGCCCTGCTGCAGATCTTCGTCGTCCTCGCGGGCACTTATTGGATCACCCATGACGCCGACAGGACCCCGGCTCCGGTCGCGTCCCCGAAGCCGACCCCGATCCCCCTGGTGACCGCGGGTCCGGTTCTGGCCGCGGCGGGGGACGGGGCTCTCCCCGCCAAGGGTACTTTGACCACCCGGCTCACCGCTGCGATGGGTGACCCCGCCCTCGGCGGCAGCGTGGCCGGGATCGTGCTCGACGTCGCGACGGGAACGCCGATCTTCGACGGCCGCTCGGGCACCGCCATCACCCCGGCCTCGACCACCAAGCTCGTCACCGGGCTGACGGTGCTGGCCACGGTGGGACCGGACGCCCGCCTGGCCACCCGGGTCGTACGGGGGGCCTCCGCGGGGTCGATCGTCCTGGTCGGCGGCGGCGACCCGACCCTCGCCGGTCCGCGTACGAGCGCCGCCGAGCAGGAGAAGACCTACCCGCGCCCGGCGTCGCTCGCCCGGCTGGCGTCGAGCACGGCCAAGGCCCTCAAGGCGGCCAAGGTCACCTCGGTTGACCTGTCGTACGACGCGTCCCTGTTCAACGGGCCGCGGACGGCGCCGGGCTGGAAGCCGACGTACATCCCGGAGGGCAGCGTCGCCCCGGTGTCCGCGCTCATGATGGACGAGGGCCGGGCCGCCAACGGCGCCCGCTATCCGGACCCGGCCCAGGCCACCGCCGACGCGTTCGCCACGCTGCTCAGGAAGAACGGCATCAAGGTGGGCAAGGATGTCGACTCCGCGAAGGCGGCGCCCACCGCGCAGGAGCTGGCCCGGGTGGAGTCCGGCCCGATCTACGCGCTCGTCGAGCGGATGCTCACCCACAGCGACAACGACCTCGCCGAGGCGCTCGCCCGTCAGGCCGCCATCAAGGAGGGCCTCCCGCACACCTTCCAGGGCGTGCCCACGGCGGTCGGGCGCGTGCTCACCCGCCTCGGCGTGGGCGGCGGTGTGGAGGTCCACGACGGCAGCGGGCTGTCCACCAGGAACAGGATCACGCCGACGGCCCTCGCCCACATCCTGTCCGTGGCGGCGTCCCCCGCCCATCCGGAGCTGCATTCGCTGATCAGCGGCCTGCCGGTCGCGCATTTCACCGGAACTCTCCACGATCGATATTCGAAGTCCGATACGAAGGCCGGCGCCGGATTGGTGCGCGCGAAGACGGGCACTTTGAACGGGGTGAACACCCTGGCGGGCATCGCGTACACATCAGAGGGCCGGTTGCTGACCTTCGCGTTCATGGCCGACCAAGTGGCCAACCCCCCGGAGGCGATCACCGCCCTCGACAAAATGGCCACGATCGTCTCCCAGAGCTAGCAACTGTGTTGGATTGCACTCGCTCCGCTCGCGCGGCTCGGGGCGCTTCCAGGCCGTGGGGTCGTGCCGGAGGCGCGCAGTGGGCGCTTCCCTCGGTGCGTGCTCGCTCGTTCCTCGCTGCGCGCGCTCCTCAGTCCAGAACACGGCCGCGCCCCTCACGCGCCTGCATGCGCGGTGAGAAGTCGGAGAACGTACGGTGGTGGGTATGCAGGTGATCGACTGGGATCTGGCCGTCGCGACCGGGGTCCGCCTTGTGCGGCCCGGCCCTCAGGTGAGCCGCGAGGAGGCCAGGCAGGCGGTCCTCGAACTGCGGAGGCTGTCGCGGGACGCCGAGGGGCACGTGCGGGAGTTCACCCGCATCGACTCGGCGACGCCCGAGGCGGCGACCGTGGTCGACCGTCCCGGGTGGATCCGTGCGAACGTGGACGGTTTCCGGGTGGTGCTGGAGCCGCTGACGCAGAAGATGTCGAACATGCCGGCGGTCGTCGGCGCGGTCGGCTCGCGTATCACCGGGCTGGAGGTCGGCGCGGTGCTGGCCTTCCTCGCCTCCCGGGTGCTCGGGCAGTATGAGCTGTTCCTCCCGCCCGACCCCTCGGGCAACGCCCCGACCGGCCGCCTGACGCTGGTGGCGCCCAACATCGTGCACGCCGAGCGCGAGCTGGGCGTCGATCCCCGTGACTTCCGCCTGTGGGTGTGCCTCCATGAGGAGACCCACCGGGTGCAGTTCACCGGCGTCCCCTGGCTGCGGGAGTACGTCCGCGGTCAGATGACCGAGTTCCTCCTCGCGTCCGAGATGGACCTGACGACCCTGCTGGAGCGCCTGCGCGCCGCCTCCGACGCGGTCGCCGACGCCTTCCGGGGTGGTGAGGGCAACCTGATCGAGGCCATCCAGACGCCCGAGCAGAAGGCCGTGCTCGACCGTGTGACCGCCGTGATGACGCTGGTGGAGGGGCACGGCGACTACGTCATGGACGCGGTGGGCCCGTCCGTCGTGCCGTCGGTCGCCGAGATCCGCGCCAAGTTCCAGCGCCGCCGCGAGGGCGGCTCGCGCTTCGACCAGCTCGTACGCCGTCTGCTCGGCATCGAGCTGAAGATGAAGCAGTATGCCGAGGGCTCCCACTTCGTCCGCACCGTCGTGGACGAGGCCGGCATGGAGTCGTTCAACAAGGTCTGGACCTCGCCGGAGACCCTGCCCGACCGCGAGGAGATCACCGACCCGCACGCCTGGATGTCCCGCGTCCTGACCACCGCCTGAGGCGGATCAACCCGGCGCGCGCCCGGGGCGGCCCGGCCCGGCCCGGCCTGACCATCGCCTGATCGCGCCTGCCCGGCCCCACCTGACCACCGCCTGGGGCCGGATTCACCCGGCGCGCGCCCGGGGCGGACCCACCCGGCTCCGCCTGACCATCGCCTGATCGCGCCCGCTCATCCGTTCCCGCCGGACGGGCGTTTCCCCATGCCCGCCCGGGGCGGCCAGAATGGCCGCATGGGCCCGCATCCCGCCGTCGCCGACGTCCGCCGCGCCGTACGGCTGTCGCTCGCGGATCTCGCCGCCTCCCGGGAGTCGCGGAAGTCGCGGGAGCCGTCCGGTGCGCTCGTCCTGGTGGCCTGCAGCGGCGGCGCCGACTCGCTGGCGCTGGCGGCGGCCGCCGGCTTCGCGGCCCCGCGCCTCGGCCTGCGCGCCGGGCTGCTCACCGTCGACCACGGCCTGCAGGAGGGCTCGGCCGGCCGGGCCCGTGACGTCGTACGGCTCGCGCCCACGCTCGGCCTCGGCCCGGCCGAGGTGCTGACCGTCACGGTCGGCACGGCAGGAGGCCCGGAGGCCGCGGCGCGCGACGCCCGCTACGCCGCGCTGTCCGAGGCGGCCGACCGGCTGGGCGCCGCCGCGGTCCTGCTCGGCCACACGCGCGACGACCAGGCGGAGACCGTGCTGCTGCGGCTGGCCCGAGGCAGCGGCACGCGGTCGCTGTCCGGCATGGCGGAGGTCTCGGGGATCTACCGGCGGCCCCTGCTGGGGCTCGGCCGGGCGCGCACCAGGCAGGCGTGCGACGCGCTCGGCCTGCGCCCGTGGGACGACCCTCACAACGACGATCCGGCGTACACCAGGGTGCGGGTGCGGCACGACGCCCTCCCGGCGCTGGAGGCGGCGCTGGGGCCGGGGATCGCCGAGGCGCTGGCCCGTACGGCCCGGCTGTGCAGGGACGACGCCGACGCCCTGGACGCGTGGGCGGACGCCGTCCACACGAAGTCGCGGGGCCCGGCGGGGGAGCTGGACGTCTCCGTGCTGGCGGACGTGCCGGGGGCGGTGCGGCGGCGGGTCATCCAGCGGGCGGCCGTGGAGGCCGGTGCGAACGCCGCCGCGCTCGCGGCCGTGCACATCGAGGCGGTCGAGCGGCTGGTGACCGGCTGGCACGGGCAGAAGGGGGTGGACCTACCCGGGGGGGTGGGGGTGGTCAGGCGCTATGGCACCCTTGTGTTCGCCGTGGACAAACTCTCGCTCGCGTAAGGAAAACCCCAGGTGGACGCAGCAGACATGGGCAGGGATCTCTCCAAAGTCCTCATCTCGGAGCAGGAGCTGCAGGAGAAGATCAGGGAACTGGCGGGGCAGATCGACGCCGACTACGCCGGCAATGAACTGTTGATCGTCGGCGTGCTCAAGGGCGCGGTCATGGTCATGGCCGATCTCGCCCGCGCGCTGCATGTGCCCGTGCAGATGGACTGGATGGCCGTTTCCTCGTACGGCGCGGGGACCGTGTCGTCCGGTGTTGTGCGGGTGCTGAAGGACCTCGACACCGACATCGCCGGTCGGCACGTGCTCGTGGTCGAGGACATCATCGATTCCGGCTTGACTCTCTCGTGGTTGATGAACAACCTGAAGTCGCGTAACCCGGCGTCCGTGGAGATCTGCACGCTGCTGCGCAAGCCGGACGCGGTGAAGGTCGAGTTGGACGTCCGTTACGTCGGTTTTGACATCCCCAACGAGTTCGTCATCGGGTATGGGCTCGATTACGCCGAGCGGTATCGCAACCTGCCGTTCATCGGGACTCTTGCGCCTCATGTGTACGGAGGGGAGTAAGCCCTTAGCGAAGTGACCCTCGAATCAGGCGTTATTGGGCGCCAGGTCGGGGAACACGGGCTTGGCTGACGTACGTTGGAAAGGCAAAGCCGGAGCCGCTCGGGCAGTTACCCGACGCGGCTGCCGGGTGTACCTTCGGATATCCGTGGGAGGGGCCGGTCGGCCGCCCCGCGGTAGCCAGAAGGAGCGGTAAGGGATGCCGCGACCCCGGGGTTTCCCGGGGCAGGCCTTGGTCAGGAAGGGACGGGCCCGCCGGGGTTCCGCAACGGATGGATCTCAAGCGATTTACACGTGGCCCACTGCTGTGGATCCTGGGCATCGTATTGCTTCTCCTGCTCGTCACCACGATGTTCGGGGGCGGCGGCAACTACACCACCGCCGACACTTCGACGGTCGTCCAGCAGATCCAGCAGGGCAATGTCAAGAGCGCGACCGTGGTCGACAAGGACCAGCGCGTCGAGCTGACGCTCAACCGGCCCATCGAGGTCGGGAACAAGTCGACCGACCGCATCCAGGCGCTGTGGGTCGAGGGTCAGGGCGTCCAGCTCACGCAGGCGCTCGAGCAGGCCAAGCCCCCCCAGGGCTGGACCGTCGACGTGGCGAAGGAGAACTTCCTCGTCAGCCTGCTCGTCAGCTTCCTGCCGATCATCATCATCGTCCTGATCTTCCTGTTCATCATGAACCAGATGCAGGGCGGCGGCTCCCGGGTGATGAACTTCGGGAAGTCGCGAGCGAAGCTGATCACCAAGGACACCCCGAAGACGACCTTCGCCGACGTCGCGGGGGCCGACGAGGCCATCGAGGAGCTCCAGGAGATCAAGGAGTTCCTCCAGGCCCCGGCCAAGTTCCAGGCGATCGGCGCCAAGATCCCCAAGGGCGTGCTGCTGTACGGCCCGCCCGGCACCGGCAAGACCCTGCTCGCCCGCGCCGTCGCGGGTGAGGCGGGCGTGCCGTTCTACTCGATCTCCGGTTCCGACTTCGTCGAGATGTTCGTCGGCGTCGGCGCCTCCCGCGTCCGCGACCTGTTCGAGCAGGCCAAGGCGAACGCCCCGGCGATCATCTTCATCGACGAGATCGACGCCGTCGGCCGGCACCGCGGCGCGGGCCTCGGCGGCGGCCACGACGAGCGCGAGCAGACCCTCAACCAGCTCCTCGTCGAGATGGACGGCTTCGACGTCAAGGGCGGCGTGATCCTCATCGCCGCGACCAACCGCCCCGACATCCTCGACCCCGCGCTGCTGCGCCCCGGCCGCTTCGACCGGCAGGTCGTCATCGACCGGCCCGACCTGGAGGGCCGCAAGGGCATCCTGCGCGTCCACGGCCGCGGCAAGCCGTTCGCGCAGGACGTCGACCTCGACGTGATCGCCCGCAGGACGCCCGGCTTCACCGGCGCCGACCTCGCGAACGTGATCAACGAGGCGGCCCTGCTGACCGCCCGGCAGGACCAGAAGCTCATCACGATGAACACGCTCGAAGAGTCGATCGACCGCGTGATGGCCGGTCCCGAGCGCAAGTCCCGGGTCATGTCGGACCAGGAGAAGAAGATCATCGCCTACCACGAGGGCGGCCACGCCCTGGTGGCGCACGCGCTGCCCAACTCCGACCCGGTCCACAAGATCACGATCCTGTCCCGAGGCCGCGCGCTCGGTTACACGATGACGCTGCCGATGGAGGACAAGTTCCTCGCGACCCGGTCCGAGATGATGGACCAGCTCGCCATGCTGCTCGGCGGCCGCACCGCGGAGGAGCTCGTCTTCCACGAGCCCACCACCGGCGCGTCCAACGACATCGAGAAGGCGACCTCGATCGCCCGCCGCATGGTCACCGAATACGGCATGAGCGAGCGGCTCGGCGCCCGCAAGTTCGGCAGCGGCAACGGTGAGGTCTTCCTCGGCCGTGAGATGGGCCACGAGCGCGACTACTCCGAGCAGATCGCCTCGGCGATCGACGAGGAGGTCCGCCGCCTCATCGAGAGCGCGCACGACCAGGCGTGGGAGATCCTGGTCCAATACCGCGACGTGCTCGACAACCTCGTGCTCGAACTGATGGAGAAGGAGACGCTCTCCCGCGAGCAGGTCCTCGAGATCTTCTCGCCGGTCGTGCAGAAGGAGAAGCGTCCCTCGTACGCCGGCTACGGCAAGCGTCTGCCGTCCGACCGTCCTCCGGTCATCACGCCCAAGGAGCGCGCGAACGGCAACGGCTCGGCGCTGCCCGCGGGCGGGAGCAGCTCCACTCCGTGGGTCAACGACCAGTCGACGCAGCGGGACGAGGCCTGATCCATGGCCGAACCCATGGCGGGGCCGCCCTCCGGCTTCGACCACGACCGGATCGAGAAGGCGGTCCGGGAGATCCTGTTCGCGATCGGGGAGGACCCCGATCGCGACGGGCTCCGGGACACCCCGGCCCGCGTGGCCCGCGCGTTCGCCGAGCAGTTCGCCGGCCTGGGCCAGCGGCCCGAAGACGCGCTGACCACGATGTTCGACGCGGACCACGACGAGATGGTGCTCGTCAAGGACATCGAGGTGATGTCCACCTGCGAGCACCATCTGCTCCCGTTCCACGGCGTGGCCCACATCGGCTACACCCCCAACGAGAAGGGGCGCATCACCGGCCTGTCCAAGCTGGCCAGGCTGGTGGACGTCTACGCCCGCAGGCCGCAGGTGCAGGAGCGGATGACCTCCCAGATCGCCGACGGCCTGATGCAGGTGCTCGAGCCGCGCGGCGTGATCGTCGTCATCGAGGCCGAGCACATGTGCATGACCATGCGCGGCGTGCGCAAGCCCGGCGCCAAGACGATCACGTCGGCCGTCCGGGGTGACTTCCGTTCCAGCGAGGCGACCAGGGCCGAGGCCATGTCGCTGATCCTGCGCGGCTGAGCGCGGACGACGGCCGATTGGGACACCGCTCCTGCCCGGCAGGCAACGAGTCCCGGGGCACTAGTCTTGACCCCATGACCGCAGCAAGTGTGCCCGGTATGCCCGACTCTGGGCGCTGTCTGGTCATGGGCGTGGTCAATGTCACCCCCGACTCGTTCTCGGACGGCGGGCAGTGGTTCGACCCCGACGTGGCGATCAGGCACGGCCTCGACCTGGTGGCCGAGGGCGCCGACATCGTCGACGTGGGCGGGGAGTCCACCCGCCCGGGCGCGGCGCGGGTGTCCCTCGAAGAGGAGCTGCGCCGCGTCGAGCCGGTGATCCGCGCGCTCACCGAGGAGGGCGTGACGGTCAGCGTCGACACCATGCGCGCGGAGGTGGCCGAGGCGGCCGTCGCGGCGGGGGCGAAGCTCGTCAACGACGTGAGCGGCGGGCTGGCCGACCCGGTGATGCCCCGGGTGGTGGCCGCGACCGGCGTGCCGTACGTCGTGATGCACTGGCGTGGGCACAGCCGCGACATGGACAGCCGGGCCATCTACGGCGACGTCGTGACCGAGGTGGCGGAGGAGCTGCGCAAGCGGGTCGACTCCGTGCTGGCCGAGGGCGTGCGGGAGGAGCAGATCGTGCTCGACCCCGGCCTCGGGTTCTCCAAGAACGCCGAGCACAACTGGGCGCTGCTGGCCGGCATCGGCGAGCTGAACGGCCTCGGCCGCCCGTTGCTGATCGGGGCGTCGAGGAAGCGCTTCCTCGGCCGCCTGCTGGCGGGGCCGGACGGCGAGCCCCGGCCGTTCGACGGCAGCGACGACGCCACACTCGCCGTCACCGCGCTCGCGGCGCAGGCCGGCGCGTGGTGCGTCCGGGTGCACCGGGTGCGGCCGAACGCCGACGCGGTGCGGGTGGCCGCCGCGTGGGGGGCAGCAGCCGTACGACATGCCGACGAGGGCCGGTGACGAGATGCCGACAGGGACGCCGATGAAGGACATCGAGGAGCTCAACGAGGCGTTCTACAACGCCATCGAGAGCGGCGACCTCGACAGGATGTCGGAGATCTGGATCGAGGACGTCCCGGGGCGACCTGCCATGTGCGTCCACCCCGGCTGGCCCATGCTGACCGGGCGGTCGGAGGTGCTGCGCTCCTGGGCGCTCATCATGGCGAACACGCCGTACATCCAGTTCGTGCTGACCGACGTGCAGACGGCCGTGATCGGGGACGTCGCCGTGATCACCTGCGCGGAGAACATCCTCACGGCCGCCGACACCGACGAGCCGGGCTTCGCGGCGGGCCGGGTCGTCGCCTCCAGCACCTATGTGCGCACCGGGACCGGCTGGCGGCTGTGGCTCTACCACGGCTCACCGGTGCTGCAGAGCGACGACGACGAGGAGGACCAGGAGCAGTGACGGCGCGGGCGGCGACCGGTCGGGACACCGTGCGGCTGGTGGGCCTGCGGGCCCGCGGCAGGCACGGCTGCCTGCCCGCGGAGCGCGAGCTGGGCCAGGAGTTCGTGATCGACGTGGCCCTGTCGTTCGACACCGCTCCGGCGGCGGCGGCCGACGACCTCACGCTCACCGTGGACTACGGGGCGCTGGCGACGGAGCTCGTCCGCATCGTGGAGGGCGAGCCGGTCAACCTCATCGAAACCCTCGCAGAGCGGCTGGCGGCGGCCTGCCTGGCCCACGAACTGGTCGAGGAGGTAGAGGTCAGCGTGCACAAACCGGCGGCGCCCATCCCGCTGCCGTTCGGCGACGTGGTGGTGACGATCAGAAGGGGCCGCGCATGAGGGTCGTGATCGCGCTCGGCAGCAACCTCGGCCGCCGTATGGAAAACCTCCAGGGAGCCGTCGACTCGCTGTTCGACGCCCCCGGGCTCACGTGCGTGGCGGTGTCGCCGGTCTACGAGACCGATCCGGTCGGCGGCCCCGAGCAGGGTCCCTACCTCAACGCGGTCGTCGTCGCCGAGAGCCTGCTCGACCCCCGTACGCTGCTCGACCGCGCGCACAGCGTGGAGAACGCGTTCGGCCGCGAGCGCAGGGAGCGGTGGGGCCCGCGCACGCTCGACGTGGACCTCATCACGGTCGGCGACCTCACGTCGGACGACCCCGAGCTCACGCTCCCGCACCCTCGGGCGCACGAGCGGGCGTTCGTGCTGGTTCCGTGGGCACAGGCCGATCCGGCGGCGGTGCTGCCCGGACGCGGGCCGGTGGCGAACCTGCTGGCCGGCACGGACCAGAGCGGGGTGCGGCCGCGGCCCGACCTCGTGCTCGAACCCCCGGCCTGAGACGAGGAGACCCCGATTGAAGCCCACCAACCCCGGCGTGCTCGTCGGTCTCGTGCTCGTGTTCGGTCTGCTCACCTGGGGACTGCTGCTGCGGTTCTACTCCACGGTGCCGACCCTGCCGTGGACCGCGATCCCCACCACGCTGCTGCTGGCCATCGGTGAGGCGTACACGGGGTGGCTGACCCGGGCTCGGATCCTGCGCCGCCCGAACACCAAGCCCGTCGAGCCGCTGGCCGTCGCCCGCCTGGCGGCGCTGGCCAAGGCCACGGCGTACGCCGGAGCGGCGTTCGGCGGCATCTTCGCCGGGTTCGTGGTGCACGTGCTCGAACTGCTCGACCTCGATCAGCCTCGCCAGGACGCGCTCGTCGGCGGCGGGTCGTTCGTGGCCTGCGTGATCCTGATCTGCGCGGCGCTGTTCCTCGAACACTGCTGCCGGGTGCCCGGCGAGCCCTCCGGGGAAGCGTAACCGGCTACTTGTCGATGTCGCCCACCACGAAGAACATCGAGCCGAGGATGGCGATCATGTCGGATACCAGGTTGCCCGGCAGCATCTCCCGCAGCACCTGGATGTTGTTGTAGGAGGCGCTGCGCAGCTTGAGCCGCCAGGGCGTCTTCTCGCCGCGCGACACGAGGTAGTAGCCGTTCAGGCCGAGCGGGTTCTCCGTCCAGGCGTACGTGTGGCCCTCGGGCGCCTTCAGCACCTTCGGCAGCCGCTGGTTGATCGGCCCCGGCGGCAGGTGCCGCAGCCGCTCCACGCAGGCGTCGGCGAGGTCGAGGGAGACCTTGACCTGTTCGAGCAGCACCTGGAACCGGGCCTGGCAGTCCCCGGCCGACCGGGTCACGACCTTCACCGGCAGCTCGCCGTACGCGAGGTAGGGCTCGTCGCGCCGCAGGTCGAAGTCGACGCCCGAGGCCCGCGCGATGGGGCCGCTCACGCCGTACTGCATGATCGTCTCGCGGTCGAGCACGCCGACGCCGCGGGTGCGGGCCAGGAAGATCTCGTTGCCGGCGATCAGTTCCTCGATGTCGGGCAGCCGCCGCCGCACGGCCGCGACGGCGGCGGTGACGCGGTCGAGCCAGCCCAGGGGCAGCTCCTCCTTCAGCCCGCCCACCCGGTTGAACATGTAGTGCATGCGGCCGCCGGAGATCTCCTCCATGACGTGCTGCAGGGTCTCCCGCTCGCGGAAGGCGTAGAAGACCGGCGTGATCGCGCCGAGCTCCAGGGGATAGCTGCCGAGGAACATCAGGTGGCTGAGCACGCGGTTGAGCTCGGCCAGCAGCGTCCTGGCCCACACCGCCCTGGGCGGGGGCTGCATGCCCAGCATGCGCTCGACCGCGAGCACGACGCCCAGCTCGTTGGCGAACGCCGACAGCCAGTCGTGCCGGTTGGCCAGCACGATGATCTGCCGGTAGTCGCGCACCTCGAACAGCTTCTCCGCGCCGCGGTGCATGTAGCCGACGATCGGCTCGGCGGCCGTGATGCGCTCGCCGTCGAGGACGAGCCGCAGCCGCAGCACGCCGTGGGTGGACGGGTGCTGCGGGCCGATGTTGAGGATCATGTCCTCGGTGGCCAGCTCCCTCGCCTGCACGGCGTCGGCGCCCGCGCCGATCCCCACGATCTGTTCTCGGCGCACGCCCTCCTGCTCGGTCGTCATACCGTCCATGCTTTCACGCTCGCCCCGCACGAGCGAAAGCCTCCGCCGGCTCGGTAACCCCCGTCAGGCGGCGGCGATCTCGCGAAGGGCTTCGATGAGGCGGTCGACGTGTTCGGTGGTGGTGCCGATGCCGATCGAGGCGCGTACGGCGCTGACCGTGCCGTCGGCGCAGCCGCCGTCCTGCCCGCCGCCGAGGAGGTGGCGGACGAACGGGTGGGCGCAGAACTTGCCGTCCCTGACGCCGATGCCCCAGTCGCCGGACAGCGCCTCGGCGACCTCCCGGGCCGTACGGCCCTCGACGACGAACGACACGATGCCGACGCGCGGGTGATCCTGACCCCACAGCGACAGCTCGCGGACGCCGGGGATCGTGGCGAGCACGGCGCGCAGGCGGGCGAGCAGCCGCTCCTCCTCGCGCACCAGCGCGGCCCAGCCGGTCGCGGTCAGCGCGTCGCAGGCGGCGGCGAGCGCGATCGCGCCGAGCACGTTGGGGGTGCCCGCCTCGTGCCGCGTCTCGGGGTCGTCGCTCCACTCGGTGGTCTCGCCCACCGACCGTACGGCTCCGCCGCCGCGCAGGTACGGGTCGGCGTCGGCGAGCCAGTCGGGGCGCCCCACGAGCACCCCGGCGCCGAACGGGGCGTAGAGCTTGTGCCCGGAGAAGGCCACATAGTCGAGGTCGAGCGCGGCGAGGTTGAGCCCGCGGTGGGGGACGAACTGGGCGGCGTCCACAGCGATCCGCGCGCCGTGCCGGTGGGCGATGTGGGCCAGCCCGGCGATCGGCCACAGCTCGCCGGTGACGTTGGAGGCGGCGGTCACGACGAGCAGGGCCGGGCCCTCGATCGCGGCCAGCGCCTCGTCGGCCGCCCGGAGCGCCTCGCCGGGGAAGGCGGGCGGCGCGAGCCGTACGGCGTCGGGCCAGGGCAGCAGCGACGCGTGGTGCTCGGTCTCGAACACGACGACGGTTGTGCCCTGCGGGAGGCTGCGGGCCAGCAGGTTCATGGCGTCGGTCGTGTTGCGCACGAAAATCAGCGCGTCGCCGGGGCGGGCGCCGACGAAGGCCCGCACGGTGTGCCTGGCCTGCTCATACCTGGCGGTCGTGAGCTGCGAGGCGTAGCCCGCACCCCGGTGGACGCTGGAGTAGGCCGGCAGCGCCGCCGCGACGGCGGCGTTCACCGGCTCGAGACAGGGCGCGCTCGCCGCGTAATCGAGGTTCGCGTACGGCACGAGCCTGCCACCCTTGACGGGCACCTCCAGATCGGCGCCGACGACGGCCGGCAGGAGGACGGGGGCGAGCTCGGGCTCGTCGGAGATGCGGGTGACGGCCTGCTGGACGAACGTGAGTGCGGACAACGCCAAGCCTCCTCGGGTCGGGGACCCCGGCCATGGCGTCGGAAGGCGGAGCCCGCGCTTGCCCGGCACACCTCGTGCCGAGCCCGGTCCTCACCCGGGGCACCCCGCCGCGAGCGCGAGGGTTGCCGGCCAGCAAGCCGGGGCTTGACGCTGGCACTCATGACCTGGACGGCACTATAACCCGGCACCTCCCTCCGGGCGCAAGTGCGGATGACCCGGGCGGAGTCAGTCGTCGCCGACCGTGACCCCCAGGACGTGGGCGAACATCGGCGCGAGCTGCATCAACTGGACGCCGCTGATGGTCGCGCCGCGCAGCGCGTCGTAGCCGTCGGAGATCCCCAGCGACACCGCCCCGCGCAGGTCGACCCGGGACATGCGGGCCTTGTCGAACCGCACCCGTTCGAGCGTGGAGCCGGGGAAGGCGACGCCGGTCAGCGTGGCGCCCGCGAAGTCCACGTCGCGCAGCGTGCACTCGACGAACGAGACCTCCCGCAGGTCGGCCGCGCGGAAGTTGACCGAGTCGAGCTTGCAGCGGTGGAAGAACACCTGGTGCAGCTCGGCGCCGGGCAGCGCCGTGCCGGCCGGGGCGCTCATGACGATCTCCGCGTCCGCCCAGACCGACTCGGTGAGGTCGCCGCCCACCCAGCGCACGCCGTTCAGCCACACGTCGGAGAACCGGGCGCGCCGGTATCGGCCGCCGATGAACGTCACCGAGGTGAACGCCGACTCGATGAACCGGGCGCCTCCGGCGTCGGCGTCCTCGAACTCCTGTCCGTCGAACAGGACCGTGTCGTAGTCGCCGCCGTGATCGAGCCGGCCGTCGAACGGCTCCAGGTGACCGGCGTACGGCAGGTCGCCGAGTTCGCGGGGTTCCCTGCGATGCGGTGCGCGGCGCTTGGGCATCGCCCCAACGTACGCCATGAGGGACCCGTACGCCCGCACTCCCGAGCGAGGCCTTTCATCCGTATTGTTGTCCATTGTGAAGTTTGATCCTTGGAACGCCGAGTTCATCGCGCACCCCTATGACGCCTACCGCGACCTGCGCGACAACGAGCCGGTCAGCTTCTTCGAGCCGACAGGGCAGTGGCTGATCGCCCGCCACGCGGATGTGAACGCGCTGCTGCGCGACCGGCGCCTCGGCCGGTCCTACCTGCACGTGGCGACGCATGAGGCGTTCGGCCGCGAGCCCGAGCCGGAGTTCCAGGAACCGTTCTGGCGGGTGATCCGGGCCGGGATGCTCGACGTCGAGCCGCCGGTCCACACGCGGCTGCGCCGCCTGGTGTCCAAGGCGTTCACGCCCCGCATGGTCGAGTCGCTGCGCCCCCGCGTACGGAAGATCGCGACCGAGCTGACCGAGGCACTGGTCGAACGCGGCGGCGGCGACCTGCTGGCCGAGGTGGCCGAGCCGCTGCCGGTCACCGTGATCGCCGAGATGCTGGGCGTGCCCGAGTCGGACCGGCACCTGCTGCGTCCCTGGTCGGCCGACATCTGCGGCATGTACGAGCTGAACCCCTCGCTGGAGGCCCAGCACACGGCCGTACGCGCGGCCACGGAGTTCGCCGACTACCTGCGCGGGCTGGCCAGGGCGCGCAGGGAGCGGCCGGGCGACGACATGATCTCGGCGCTGGCCCAGGTGGTGGACGACGGAGACCGGCTGACCGAGGACGAGCTGATCGGCACCTGCGTGCTGCTGCTCAACGCCGGTCACGAGGCCACGGTCAACGCCACCGGCAGCGGGTGGTGGGCGCTGTTCCGCAACCCGGGCGAGCTGGAGCGGCTGCGCGCCGACCCCGGCCTGATGCCGACGGCGGTCGAGGAACTGCTGCGCTACGACACCCCGGCGCAGATGTTCGAGCGGTGGGTGCTGGAGGACATCGAGGTCGGCGGGGTGACGATCCCCCGGGGAGTGGAGATCGCGCTGCTGTTCGGCTCGGCCAACCGCGACCCCGAGGTCTTCGCCGACCCCGACCGTCTCGACATCGGCCGCACCGACAACCCGCACATCTCGTTCGGCGCCGGCATCCACTTCTGCCTCGGCGCGCCGCTCGCGCGGGTCGAGATGGCCGAGTCGTTCGGCGCCCTGCTGCGGCTCGCGCCCAAGCTGGAGCTCGCCGAGGAGCCCGCCTGGAAGCCCAGCTACATCATGCGCGGCCTGGAGTCGCTCAAGGTGACCGTCTGAGCGAGCCACCCGAAGCCGCCGAGCCCCGCCGGGTCGATCAGCTCGGCCTCCTGTGAGGCCCGGCCGAGCGCGCGTACATATCCGGCGGGATCGGCGGACGCCTGCGCGAGCGGCGGCCGGGCGCCGGTGACCCCGAGGTCGCGCAGCGCCTCCCGCTGCGTGGTGAGCGTGGTCTCCCGCGCCCCCGCCCGCTCGCCTGCCGCCGCGCAGGCGTCCAGCGCGACATGGGCCGTGATGTCGCACGACCCGTCGGGCGTGGCCGGCACCACCGCGCCGTCGCGATATCCCGTGATCGTGCCGAGCGGGGGCCGGTGGCCGTACAGGTGGGCGTAGTCGATCGCGACCGCCGTGCCGCGCGCCAGCCGCGTGATCAGCGAGGCCCACGCCTCGTCGCGCGTACGGCCGATCTCGGCGCGTTCCCCCGGTGAGCGCAGCGGCCACCAGCGTTCCAGCCAGGCCAGATCCTCGGGGCAGGGCGCGGGCCCGAGCCGTTCGTCGCCGGTGGCGGTGTCCACGAGCACCAGGCGAGGGCCGTCCGGCGTCATCTCGGCGACGTCGAGCGGCACGTTGTCGAGCCACTCGTTGGCGATCACCAGGCCCGCGATCCCGTACGGCGCCTCCGGCTCCCAGGCGACGCGGGGATCGAGATCGCCGGGCCGGGGGGACAGG
Source organism: Microbispora sp. CL1-1 (assembly GCF_012034195.1). Lineage (NCBI taxonomy): Bacteria > Bacillati > Actinomycetota > Actinomycetes > Streptosporangiales > Streptosporangiaceae > Microbispora > Microbispora sp. CL1-1. Next base: position 17,330 of record NZ_JAATEK010000044.1, on the reverse strand, counting down.
TCCACGGCGGTGACCCGCAGCCGCTCCGCAAGGTCCGGCGGCGCGGCGGCGAGCACGCGGGCGGCCAGCAGGCCGTTGCCGCTGCCCATGTCGACGAGATCGACCGGGTCGGGGCGGCCGAGGTCGGCGTCGGCCCGCCGGAGCAGGCGCAGCACGGCCTCCGCGAAGACCGGTGAGGCATGCACCGACGTGCGGAAGTGCCGGTCGGGACGCTCCCGTATATAGAAGCCCTCCGCGCCGTAGAGCGCCCGCCGCATGGCCTCCCGCCAGGTGACCTCCACACCGGTGTACGTTACCGACACGCCGGGGCCGTGACGAAAAGTAGTCACTTTCGTACTTATGGCTCAACATAGGCCCGTGAGAAACGGGACAAAATCCGACCGTTGGGCCACGCCCGGGCCGGCGGGAGCGCCGCCGCTACGCTGAACCGAGGGGAGGCGTCATGGACACAAGTGACCGCCCGGCGCGGCTCGCCGTGGGAGTGCTCGGCGCGGGACGGGTCGGCTCCGTGCTCGGAGCCGCGCTCATGCTCGCGGGCCATCGCGTGGTGGCGGCCAGCGGCGTATCCGAGGCGTCGGCGCGGCGCGCCGCCGACCGCCTCGGCCTGAACCTCAGCAGGCCGGACGAGGTGATCGCGCGGTCCGAGCTCGTGCTGCTGACCGTGCCCGACGACGTGCTGCCGGGCCTCGTCTCCGGCCTCGCCGCAACCGGCGCCGACCTGCGCGGCAAGCTGCTCGTGCACGCCAGCGGCGCGTACGGCCTGGGCGTGCTCGACCCCGCTGCCCAGGAGGGGGCGCTGCCGCTCGCGCTCCACCCCGTGATGACGTTCACCGGCAGGAGCGACGACCTGACCCGGCTCAACGGCTGCTCGTTCGGCGTCACCGCGCCCGACATGCTGCGGCCGGTGGCCGAGGCGCTGGTGATCGAGATGGGCGGCGAGCCCGTGTGGATCGCCGACCGCGACCGCCCGCTCTATCACGCCGCCCTGGCCGGCGCCGCGAACCACATGGTGACGCTGGTCGCCGAGTCGCAGGAACTGCTCGCGAAGATCGGCGTGGACCATCCGGGCCGGATGCTCGGCCCCCTGCTCAGCGCGGCACTCGACAACGTGCTGCGTCTCGGCATCAGCGGGCTCACCGGGCCCGTGGTCCGCGGCGACGCGGGCACCGTGCGCAAGCACGTAGACGCGCTCATCCTGGCCGCCCCCGAGGCCGCGGACGCGTACGTCGCCCTGGCGAGGCTCACCGCCGACCGGGCGCTCGCGGCGGGCCTGCTCAAACCGGAGGCGGCCGAACGCCTGCTGGACGCCCTGGGAGGGAACATATGGACCTGACCGTCGCCGCCGACCGCGCCGCCCTCGACAAGGCGAGGGACGAGCTCGGCCCCGGAAGGATCGCCCTGGTCCCCACGATGGGGGCGCTCCACGAGGGCCACCGGTCGCTGCTTCGGCTGGCGCGCGAGCACGCCGACCACGTGGTCGTGAGCGTGTTCGTCAATCCCCTGCAGTTCGGTCCCAACGAGGACTTCTCCCGCTATCCCCGTACGTTCGACGCCGACCTCCAGGTGTGCGAGGAGGAGGGCGTGGCCGTGGTCTTCGCGCCCTCGGCCGAGGACATGTACCTGCCGGACCGCCAGGTGCAGGTCTCGGCCGGCGGCATGGGCGGCGTGGTCGAGGGAGCGTTCCGGCCCGGCCACTTCGACGGCGTCCTGACCGTGGTGCTCAAGCTGTTCAACCTGGTGCGGCCGGACGTCGCGGTCTTCGGGCAGAAGGACGCCCAGCAGCTCGCGCTGATCCGGCGGATGGTGGCCGACCTCGACGTGCCGGTGTCGATCGTCGGCGCCCCGACCGTGCGGGAGCCGGACGGCCTCGCCCTGTCGAGCCGCAACAGGTATCTGTCCGAGGCCGACCGCCGCACCGCGCTCGCGCTGTCGCGGGCGCTGCGGGCCGGGGCGGCGCGGGCCGGGACCGCCGGGCCGGCCGGGATCCTCGACGCCGCCCGGGCCGTGCTGGAGGAGGCGGCCCGCTTCGACCCGCCGCTGCTGCTCGACTATCTGATCCTGGCCGACCCCGCGACGTTCGCCCCGGTGGCCGAGGACCATCGCGGCGAGGCGATCCTGGCGGTGGCGGCCAAGGTCGGCACCACCCGTCTCATCGACAACATGGTGCTGACCCTGTAGGGATACCGGGTAGGGGTATCATGCGAGGCCGCGGCGCCCCCCTCTGCTGCGCGGGCTCGGCCGCACCCGGCCCGTGGCGCGCTCCGGGCGGCGTCTCCGGCCGGTGCCCTCAGCCGTCCCCGGGCCGGCGGCGTGGTCTCGGCCTTCCCCGCTGCGTGAGACTCAGACGTTCCGCGCCTGCAGCGTGAACCAGAAGGTGGGGAACGGGTTCGTCCCGGGCGTGACGTCGACCAGCTCCCAGCCCTTGAACCTGGCACGCAGCTCGTCGGCCGTGACGCCGGAGAGCGCGTCGTCGAGCGTGTCCGGGCCATACCCGAACATCAGCAGCCGTGCGCCGGGGGCGGCGCGGCGGGTGAGCCCGGCGGCGTAGGCGTCGCGGCGGTGCGGCGGGATGCCGCAGAAGCAGCTCAGGTCGAAGAACAGGTCGAAGGGGCCGGGCGCGTCCAGCTCGTCGAGCCGGGTGACGTCTCCCTGCAGCAGCCGTACGGCCACTCCCGCCGCGTCGGCCCGCTTCCTGGCCTCCTCGATCGCACGGTCGATCAGGTCGACGGCCACGACCTCCCAGCCGTGCCGGGCCAGGTAGATGGCGTTGGTTCCGGTGCCGCAGCCGAGCTCCAGGGCGCGGCCGGGCGGCAGCGCGCCGTTCCCCGCCCGGCCGTTCCTTGTCTCACTGTCGCCGGCCCCGTGCGCACCGCCGTTCCCCGCGCCGACGTTGCCGGACAGGTGCGCCCGGCCGCTCCCCGCCCCGTTCCCCTCGCCGTCCCTCGCGCCGTGCCCATCGCTGTGTCCCTCGCTGTGCCCCTCGATCAGGGTGACCAGCTCGGGCGGCGTCACGCCGGTGTCCCAGGGCGGCTTGCCGTCCCGGTAGTAGCTCTCCAGCCTTCGGCGTACGGCCTCCTCCAGGTCTCGTCCGGTGCCTGCGTCGGTGATGTTCGGCTTCTCCATGCCCCGGCTCCATGTTTTTAGAGGTGAACTCTAGTGATTAACTCTAGAGATATACTCGCGCCATGGAAACCGTCAAGCGGCCGGACAAGCGGGCCGAGCGTTCACGCCGCACCCGCGAGAAGGTCATCCAGGCGGCGCGGGAGCTGTTCGTCGCGCAGGGTTACGGGGCGACGAGCCTGCAGGAGGTCGCCGACCGGGCGGGCGTGGCCGTCCAGACGGTCTACTTCGTCTTCGGCAACAAGCGTGCGCTGTTCAAGGAGGTCGTCGACACGTCCATCGCCGGCGACACCGAGCCGGTGGCCGTCATGGATCGTGAGTGGTTCCGCGCCGCGTGCGCCGAGCCCACCGCGGCCGGGCAGGTGCGCGCGCACGTACGCGGCACGAGCGAGATCCTCGGCCGGGTCGCCCCGCTCATGCCGATGATCGAGTCCGCCCGCGCCGCCGACCCGCAGATCGCCGCGCAGTGGTCGGACGGCTCCGACCCGCGCTACATCGTGCAGCGGGCTGCGGCCGAGGCGCTTTCCGGCAAACCCGGCGTGCGTCCCGGCGTTTCCGCCGAGACGGCGGCGGACCTGCTGTTCTGCCTGCTAAGCCCGGACCTGTACCTGCTCTTCGTGCGGGACCGCGGCTGGTCGCAGGACCAATGGGAGGAATGGGCCTGCGCAACTCTGACCGCCCAGCTCTGCGCCGCCCCTGTGACGAACGCCGCACCCGCGACGGACACCGCACCCGCGACGGACACCGCACCCGCGACGGACACGGCACCCGCGACGGACACCGCACCCGCGACGGACACGGCACCCGCGACGGACACGGCACCCGCGACGGACACCGCACCCGCGACGGAATACCGGCCCCGCGACGAACATCAGCCCCGCGACGGACACCGCCCTCGTTCCTGACACCAGCCCCGCGACGGACGCCAACGCTGCACCGCGCCGCCCCCGGCACGGGCGCCACCCCCGGCACAGGCGTCGCGCCCGGCGCGGGCGCCGGTCCTGCGGCACGTCTCTTGTAGGAGGGGCCGGGGCGGCACCATCGACCCGGGGGCGTTATCGTCATTATGACGAAAGGGGACCCCCTCATGGTCGCGCTCGCACGCAGACTCACCGCCCCCGCACCCGGCTGGACCGTCGAAGCCGACGCGGTCGTGATCGGGTCGGGGATCGCCGGCCTCACCGTGGCGCTGCGCCACGTCGAACTCGACCCACGGGCGCGGGTGCTCGTGGTCACCAAGGATGTGCTGTCGGCCGGATCGACCCGGTGGGCGCAGGGCGGCATCGCCGCCGTCCTCGACCCCGAGGACACCCCCGACGAGCACCTGAGGGACACGCTCGTCGCCGGGGTCGGCCTGTGCGACGAGGAGGCCGTGCGCGTCCTGGTCACCGAGGGCCCCGACGCGCTGAAGCGGCTGATGAGCCACGGCGCGGAGTTCGACCGCGACGTCGACGGCGAGCTCCAGCTCACCCGCGAGGGCGGCCACCACCGCAACCGCATCGTCCACGCGGGCGGCGACGCGACCGGCGCGGAGGTGCAGCGGGCCCTGGCCGAGGCGGTGCTGGCCGAGCCCCGCATCGAGGTCATCGAGCACGCCCTCGCCCTCGACCTCCTCCGCGACGCCGAGGGCCGCGCCTGCGGGGTCACGCTCCACGTCATGGGCGAGGGCGCTCGCGACGGCGTCGGCGCCGTACGGGCCGGGGCCGTGGTGCTGGCCAGCGGCGGCATGGGCCAGGTCTACGCGGCCACCACCAACCCCGTCGTGTCCACCGGGGACGGCGTGGCGCTCGCGCTGCGGGCCGGCGCGGTGGTCAGGGACATCGAGTTCGTGCAGTTCCACCCCACGGTCCTGTGGCTGGGCGAGGGCTCGACCGGCCAGCAGCCGCTGGTCTCCGAGGCCGTGCGCGGCGAGGGCGCCGTGCTCATCGACGCGAACGGCGAGCGCTTCATGCGGGGCGTGCACGAGCTGGCCGACCTCGCCCCCCGCGACGTGGTCGCCAAGGCGATCATGCGCCAGATGGCGCGGACCGGCGCCGACCACGTCTACCTCGACGCCACCCACTTCGGCGAGGAGAAGTGGCGCTCCAGGTTCCCCACGATCTTCGCCGTCTGCCGCGAGCACGGCATCGACCCCGTCACCGAGCCCATCCCCGTCGCCCCCGCCGCCCACTACGCGAGCGGCGGCGTGCGCACCGACCTGTACGGCAGGACCAGCGTGCCCGGCCTGTACGCCTGCGGAGAGGTCGCCTGCACGGGCGTGCACGGTGCCAACCGGCTGGCCTCCAACTCCCTCCTGGAAGGGCTCGTCTACGGCGAGCGCATCGCCGCCGACCTGGTCGCGGAACGGCCCGCCCCGGGCGAGCCCGCGCCGGACGACCGTCCCGAGGGCCTGGTCGACCCCCGTACGCGGACGAGGGTGCAGAGCCACATGAGCCGGGGCGCCGGGGTGCTGCGCAGCGACCGCAGCCTGGCGGAGGTCGCCCGCGCGCTCTCCGACGCCCGCTGGACGCCGGTCGCGGTCGAGCCCTGCACCGAGTCGTGGGAGGCGACCAACCTCCTCACGGTGGCGTCCGCGCTGGTCGCCGCAGCGGCCGTACGAGAGGAGACCCGCGGTTCGCACTGGCGGGAGGACCACCCCGACCGCGACGACGCCCACTGGCGGGCGCACATCGACATCGCCCTGACGGCGGAGGGACTGACCTTGACGTACACGCCTCACGAGGAACTGCGGACCGAGCTGGAGAAGGCCGGACTCGACCCGGACGCGGTGCTCGGCCTCGTCCGGACCGCGCTGGAGGAGGACCTGGCCGGGGGACAGGACGTGACCTCGGTCGCCACCATCCCGGCCGGCCAGCGGTCCGTCGCCGACGTCGTGGCCCGCAAGGAGGGCGTGGTCGCCGGGCTGGCCGTGGCCGAGACCGTCTTCCGGCAGGCCGCCGGGCCGGTCGAGGTCGAGCGGCACGCCTCCGACGGCGACCGCGTGCGCCCCGGTGACGTGGTGATGACCGTGCGGGGCACGACCAGGGACCTGCTCACGATGGAGCGCACCGCGCTCAACTTCCTCACCCACCTGTCCGGGATCGCCACCGAGACCCGCCGCTGGGTGGACGCCGTCGAGGGCACCGGCGCCCGCATCCGCGACACCCGCAAGACCCTGGCGGGGCTGCGCGCCCTGCAGAAGTACGCCGTACGGGCCGGGGGCGGGGTCAACCACCGGATGGGCCTGCACGACGCCGCGCTGATCAAGGACAACCACGTCGTCGCCGCCGGAGGCGTCGCCGAGGCGTTCCGCGCCGTACGGCAGGCCTTCCCCGGCGTGCTGATCGAGGTCGAGGTGGACCGCATCGACCAGATCGAGCCGGTTCTGGACGAAGGGGCCGACGAGATCCTGCTCGACAACTTCACCGTGGACCAGCTCGCCGAGGCCGTACGGCTCGTGGCCGGCCGGGCGCGGCTGGAGTCGAGCGGCGGGCTGACCCTCGACGTGGCCCGCGCGGTCGCCGAGACCGGGGTCGACTACCTGGCCGTGGGCGCGCTCACACACTCGGCCCCGGCACTCGACCTTGGTCTAGATCTTCGTGATGCATAATCAGGGAATGCTGCTCACCATCGACGTCAGCAACACCCATACGGTGCTTGGCCTGTTCGAGGGTGAAGAGGTGATCGAACACTGGCGCATCGCCACCGACCCCCGCCGTACGGCGGACGAGATCGCGGTGGTGCTCCAGGGTCTCCTCGGGCAGTCGCCGCTTCTCAAGGACGCCGACATCAGCGGCATCGCGATCTGCTCCACGGTGCCGTCGGTGCTCAACGAGATGCGGGAGATGTCGCGGCGCTACTACGGCGACGTCACGGCGGTGGTCGTCGAGCCGGGCGTCCGCACCGGCGTCCCGGTCCGGATGGACAACCCCAAGGAGGTCGGCAGCGACCGCATCGTGAACGCGCTCGCCGCCACCACCCTGTACGGCGGGCCGTGTGTGATCGTGGACTTCGGCACGGCCACCTCGTTCGACGCCGTCTCGGCCCGGGGCGAGTACGTCGGGGCGGTGACCGCGCCCGGCCTGGAGATCTCGGTGGACGCGCTGGCCACGGCCGGGGCCCAGCTCCACAAGGTGGAGCTGGTGCGCCCACGGTCGGTGATCGCCAAGAACACCGTGGAGGCCCTCCAGTCGGGCATCATCTACGGCTTCGCGGGCCTGGTCGACGGCATCGTGGACCGGATGACGGCCGAGCTGGCCTCCGACTCCGACGACGTGACCGTGGTCGCCACGGGCACCGGTGCCCCGCTCGTCATCGGCGAGGCCCGTACGATCGACGTGCACGAGCCCTGGCTCACGCTGATCGGCCTGCGGCTGGTCTACGCCCGTAACGCGTCCTGACGACTCCCTCGCGTACGGGACCATAGAAGGCAGGATCCCGTTCAGAGAGGACTGACGTGATGGACGCCGACTGGGTGGCGCGTTTCGCCGATGAGGTCATCGCCGAGGCTGAACGGCGCGCACCGGGCAAACCCGTCGTCTGCGCGTCCGGCCTCAGCCCGTCCGGCCCGATCCACCTGGGCAACCTGCGCGAGGTCATGACCCCGCACCTGGTGGCCGACGAGATCAGGCGGCGCGGCTACGAGTGCGTGCACATCATCTCGTGGGACGACTTCGACCGCTTCCGCAAGGTTCCGGTGGGCATCGACCCCGCCTGGAACGAGCACATCGGCAAGCCGCTGACCACCGTCCCGGCCCCGCCCGGCAGCGAATACCCGAACTGGGCCGAGCACTTCAAGGCCCCGATGATCGCCGCGCTGGCCGAGCTGGGCGTGGAGTTCCACGGCATCAGCCAGACGCAGATGTACACCTCCGGGGCATACCGGGAGCAGGTGCTGCTCGCCATGCGCGAGCGGCGGCGGATCGACGCGATCCTCGACCAGTACCGCACCAAGAAGGCCAAGGCCAAGCAGGTCACGGACGCCGACGAGGCCGCCGCGCTCGAAGGCTCGGGGGCCGCGAGCGAGGACGACGGCTCCGGGGCCGGGGGCTACTACCCCTACAAGCCCTACTGCTCGGTCTGCGACCGCGACCTGACCACGGTCACGTCGTACGACGACGAGACCACGGCGATGTCGTACACCTGCGTGTGCGGCCACAGCGAGACGGTCCTGCTGTCCGAGCACACCCGCGGCAAGCTGGTGTGGAAGGTCGACTGGCCGATGCGCTGGGCGTACGAGGGCGTGATCTTCGAGCCGTCGGGCGTGGACCACAGCTCGCCGGGCTCGTCGTTCGTCGTCGGCGGCCAGATCGTCCGCGAGGTGTTCGACGCGCCGCAGCCGATCGGCCCGATGTACGCCTTCGTCGGCATCAGCGGCATGGCCAAGATGAGCAGCTCCAAGGGCGGCGTGCCGACCCCGGCCGACGCCCTGTCGATCATGGAGCCCGCGTTGCTGCGCTGGCTGTACGCCCGCCGCCGTCCCAACCAGTCGTTCAAGGTCTCCTTCGATCAGGAGATCCAGCGCATGTACGACGAGTGGGACACGCTGACGAAGAAGGTGCAGGAGGGCACGGCGCTGCCGGCCGACCAGGCGGCCTACCGCCGGGCGTCGAGCACGGCCTCCCGGGTCCTGCCCGAGACGCCGCGGCGGCTGCCTTACCGGACGCTCGCCTCGGTCGTGGACATCACGACCGGAGACGAGGAGCAGACGCTGCGTATCCTGCGCGCGTTCGACCCGGAGATCGGCGGGCTCGACGAGCTGCGGCCGCGGCTCGATCGCGCCCAGCACTGGGTGAACACCTACGTGCCCGCCGAGGAGCGCACACAGGTGCGCGAGACGCCCGACAAGGAGCTGCTCGACACGCTCGGCGAGCAGGACCGCGAGTCGCTGCGCCTGCTGGTGGAGGGACTCGACGCGCACTGGTCGCTCGACGGGCTGACCACGCTCGTCTACGGCGTGCCGAAGGTGCAGGCCGGGCTCGACATGGACGCCAAGGCGGCCACGCCCGAGCTGAAGGCGGCCCAGCGGGCCTTCTTCGCCCTGCTCTACCGGCTGCTCGTCGGCCGCGACACCGGCCCGCGGCTGCCCACGCTGCTGCTGGCCGTCGGCCGCGACCGGGTGCGTGAGCTCCTCGGCCGCGCCTGATCGCCGCCTTCGACAAAAGGGCCGGACGGCATCGCCGTCCGGCCCGCGGCATGCCCGGCCGGGCATGCCGGAAGGGGAAACCAGCGCGCCGGGAACCCAGAGCATCGGGAAACGCAGCGCGCCGGGAACCCAGAGCATCGGGAAACGCAGGGGATCGGGAGACTCAGGGCAGCAGGACCAGCCGGCCGCGCAGGCCGCCCTTCCGCAGGCGTTCGTACGCCTCGGCCGCCCGCTCCAGCGGGTAGGTGCCGGCGACCCGCAGGCTCAGCCGTCCCGCCTCGGCCAGCTTCGCGACGTCCCGCAGCTGGGCCGCGTCGGCGCGGATGAACACCGTGGAGACCCGGATGCCGCGCAGCGGCACGGGGGCCAGCCCGGCGTTGACGGCGACGAACGCGCCCCCGTTGCGCACGGCGTCGAGCGCGGGCAGGCCGACGAGCGCCGCGTCCACCAGGCCGTGCACGCCGCCGGGAACGGCGGCCCTGACCGCGGCCGCCAGGTCGGCGCCCCTCGGCACGAACCACTCCGCGCCGAAGCCCCGCACCACCGTCTCGTCGCCGGGCGCGGCGACCGCCGCGACCCGGAGCCCCCGCGCCACGGCCAGCTCCACGAGATAGCCGCCGACGCCGCCCGCCGCCCCCGTGACGAGCAGGGTCTCGCCCTCGGCGAGCCCGGCGAGGTCGAGTGCCTGGACGGCGGTGAGCGCGTTCAGCGGCAACGTGGACGCCTCGGGCGCGGCCACCCCCACGGGCGCGGGAGCCACCGCCGTCTCGTCCAGCACCACCAGGTCCGCCTGGGCCTTGAGCGGGTCGGTCAGCCGGTCCGACAGCCCGATGACCCGCTCGCCCGGCCGCAGACCCGTCACCCCCGGCCCGGCCCGGTCGACCACGCCCGCGACGTCCCAGCCGAGCGCGTACGTCTCCTGGTGCGGCATGAGCCCGTTGTCGGCGAGGACGCCCGCGGCCGTGGCCAGGTCGACGGGGTTGACGGCCGCCGCCTCGACCCTGATCCGCACCTGCCCCTGCCCCGGATCCGGCTCCCGCACGTCGACGATCCGTACGGCTCCATCCCGTGCCATCAGTGCTCTCATGAGCGTCTTTCTCCTTTCGCGATGGCACGGAGCGTAGGAAGATCTACTCTCTTTCGGTAAGAAGGCACCTGGAAGTGCGTAAGGGAGGAGAAGGGAAGACATGGCGACTCAGACGGCGGCCGAGCGGCGCGAGGAGGCGCGTCAGCGCTACAACGCCTACGTCGCGACCTGCCCGTCCAGGAAGCTGCTCGACACGCTCAGCGACAAGTGGGTGAGCCTGGCGCTCACCGCGCTCGCCGGCGGCCCGCGCCGCTACAGCGAGTTGGCGAGGACGATCGCCGGAGTCAGCCAGAAGATGCTCACGCAGACGTTGCGGACGATGGAACGCGACGGCCTGGTGTCACGCACGGTCACTCCGTCGGTGCCGGTGAGGGTCGACTATCGGCTCACGCCGCTGGGCGAGGACCTCATGCCGCTGCTCGAAGCGATCAAGCGCTGGGCCGAGATCCACATGGAGGATGTCGAAGCGGCCAGGCAGGCGTACGACCGCCGCTCCGGCCACCGACCTTGACGACCTTCAGGCGAGGCGTTTACCTTCCCTGAAGGGTGGGCCGACGACATCGTCGTGGGGGAGGGCGGACGATGGGTGTTCCCGAGGTCGTCTACCGAGGTGACAATCCTGCCTCGGACCTTGAGCGTGCCGGTCTCACCGAAGAGGATCTGCTTCTCCTCGCGGAGCTGGCCAAGGGAGTGACAGCAGACCGGGTGGGCCGCAGTCTCGACGTCAGCGGCCGAACCGTGCGGCGCCGGTTGCGGTGCATCTGCGACCGCATCGGTGTGGCGACGGCGATCGAGGCGGTCGCCTGGGCGGCACGCCGCCGCCTCATCTGAGTGTTTCATCTAAGCGCGTTATCCGACTGCGTTGTCCGGCCGCGTTCGCTGCGAAAGGGACCGGCGCCCCTCCAACGGAGGAGGGGCTCTCCGAAAAGGCCCCCGGAAAGGCTCCCCGGGAAGGCTCCCCGGAAAGGCCCCCGGGAAGGCTCCGTGGAAGAGCGCCCGCAGACAGAGGCCCTCGCAGACCGAGGCGCTCCGTAGACGAAGGGCTCCGTAGACCGAGGCCCCTGTGACAGAGGCTCCGTGGTCAGAGGCCCCGTGGTCAGAGGCCCCGTGGCCAGAGACTCAGTCGGCGACGCGCACCGCGCCCGCGAACGGCCGGCCGTCGATCTTCGCGATGTGGACGACGTCTCCTGTGCGCGGCGCGTGGATCATGTAGCCGTTGCCGATGTAGATGCCCACGTGGTGCAGGTCGGAGTAGAAGAACACCAGGTCGCCGGGGCGGAGCTGGTCACGCGGGATGTGCGTGCCGGCCGTCCACTGGTCGCCCGTGTAGTGCGGCAGGCTGATCCCGACGGACTGGTAGGCCGCCATGACCAGGCCGGAGCAGTCGAAGGAGCCGGGCCCATCGGCGCCCCACACGTACGGCTTGAGCTGCTGCGCGAGGGCCCAGCGCGCCGCCTGGGCGGCCTTGCCGTCACCGATGATGGGGAAGTCCGTCCTCGTGCGCGTCTCTCTGCCGATCGTCTGGGAGACCTGCCGGTAGAGGCTGCTCTCGGTCTTCTTGATCAGACTGGTGATCTTGTCGCGCCGGGCGTCGAGGCCGCTGAGGAGCTTCTTGACCTCGGCCTGCCGGGCGGAGGCGCTCTGCCTGGCCCGCGCGGCGGCGTCCATGGCCTTGGTGACCTCCGCGACCTCCTGGCTCTGCTGCAGCTCCAGCGCGTACGTCGTGGAGGCCTGGTCGAGGTAGCGCCGGGGGTCGATGTCGCTGTCGATGAGCGCGAGCGCGTTGCCGAGCCCGTTGGTCATGTAGGAGTGCTGCGCGAGGGCGCTCGCCTTCTGCCGGCGGACCTCCAGCTCGGCCTCGCTCTTGGCGAGGTTCTTCTTGGCGAGGTCGGCGGACCGCTCGGCCGCCTTCAGACGCACCCGCTCGCCGTTGTACTGCTCGGTGAGCGTCTCGATTTCGTCGTAGAGGTCCTCGACCTGCTTGGTGAGCTGCTTGAGGCTCGGCTTCGGGTCGGCGGTGGCGCTGACGACCGGGGCGCCGAACGTGATCGCGCTGATCGCGAGTCCGACGAACGCCAAACGGCGGAGGGGACCCGGACCGGCCGTGCCGGATCCGGATCGCCGGCCGCGGGCGTGCCTGCCCGCCGGCCTCTTGCCACGCATGCGCAACCGAGCTCCTCTCCCATGTGCGCCCCGCGGCGGGCCCGTCGTCGAGACGGGGCCGTACGGCGGGGCGCTGCTGAGCGCCTACCGGGTTAGCTGACGGGTTCGGGCCGGAGTAGCCCTACCTGGCGGATTCACCCCTTGTCGATCTGAGACCGAACCGATCCTGGATCCTGCAGTTGGGTCCCCGGCTCCCCTTCGCACTCGGTGCTTCGAAGATTCGGCGCCCGGTCGCCGCGAGCGCTCACGATGACCGGCATCGTCGCTGGACGATAGTGCACCGCGAGTTCTTGCTCAACCAGAACTCCGAAACCCGTCTAGGTTTGACAACCAAAGGATCACGGTCGGATCACGGGATCGGTTGTGAAACGTCCGTGTTCACAGGGGTTTGGAGCGATCCGAGAGTTTGGATGTGCTGCTCGGGCTGGTGAAAAAACTGGGACAAAAGTGGACAGTGGCCTTGGGGTGTGACCGTACGTCCGTCCGCGTCCGGGCGGCTACACACGGTCAGAACTCATGTGGGGTCTGGCGTTTGGGGATGACCGTTATCCGGGGGACGCTCCGCGCATGGGATCAGGCCGCGCTGCGGCTAGGCTGACCGGTCATGGAGCAGGTCGCCGCGCAGACGCCCAGTGAGTCGGGTGCCACGGCCGTGACGGTGCGCCGGGCCAGGACGCCGGACGTCCGGGCGATCCGGCGTCTCGTCGACGCGTACTCCGGCAACGGGCCCCGCCTGCTCAAGAAGAGCACGGTCACGCTGTATGAGGACGTCCAGGAGTTCTGGGTGGCCGAGACGGCCGGGCAGGTCGTCGGCTGCGGCGCGCTGCACGTGCTGTGGGAGGACCTCGCCGAGATCAGGACCGTCGCGGTGGACCCCGCGGCGCGCGGCGGGGGCATCGGCCACCGGATCGTCGCCGCGCTCATCGAGACCGCCAGGGACCTCGGCGTGCGGAGGGTCTTCTGCCTCACGTTCGCGGTGGACTTCTTCGCCAGGCACGGTTTCCGGCCCATCCAGGGCACCCCGGTCTCCCCTGAGGTCTACGCGGAGCTCCTGGCGTCGTACGACGAGGGTGTCGCCGAGTTTCTCGACCTGGAGCACGTGAAGCCGAACACGCTGGGGAACACCCGGATGTTGCTGCACCTCGACCGTCATTGATCACCATTGATGGGCATTGATCATCGATCTTGACGGTGGTTGTCGACTGTTGCAAAGGTGACTGTTGATACGCCTGTCGCTACTTTTGGCAATATCAGCGTGTGCTACAGACGTGCGGCGCATGCGTCTTCGAAACGAGGTGACACGGTGAGCACCGGACAGCCGCCGTACCCCCAGGACGAGTCGGACGGAACGCCACCGCCGTCATCGAACCCCGGGTACAACACGGACAGACAACCCCAGGAATACGACCCCGACGTCACGGTGGTCAGCTATCGCGGGCAGCACACGGGTCCGCAGCAGCCGCCCGCCTACGACCCCGCTCAGGGCGGCTACGGCCAGCAGCAGGGCTACGGCGCCCAGCAGCAGCCGTACGGCCAGCAGGGCTATGGTCAGCAGGCCCCGCAGGCCCAGCAGCAGTACGGCCAGCAGACCGGTCCCCAGGACTACGGCCAGCAGCAGGGCTATGGGCAGCAGCAGGGTTATGGCCAGACCGGGCCGCAGCAGGGTCACCCCCAGCAGGGCTATGGTCAGACCGGCCCGCAGCAGCCGTACGGCCAGCAGCAGGGCTACGGCGCTCAGCAGCAGCCCGGTTACGGCCAGCAGGGCTACGGCCAGCCGCAGGCCCAGCAGCCATATGGTCAGGACCAGTACGGCCAGCAGCAGGGCTATGGGCAGCAGCAGGGTTATGGCCAGACCGGGCCGCAGCAGGGTCACCCCCAGCAGGGCTATGGTCAGACCGGCCCGCAGCAGCCGTACGGCCAGCAGCAGGGCTACGGCGCTCAGCAGCAGCCCGGTTACGGCCAGCAGGGCTACGGCCAGCCGCAGGCCCAGCAGCCGTACGGCCAGGACCAGTACGGGCAGCAGCAGTTCGCCCAGCCGAGCCCCCAGGCGGGCTATGGGCAGCAGCCCGGTTATGGCCAGCAGCCGTACGGCCAGCCCGCCTATGGTCAGCCCGGCTACGGCCAGCCGTACGCGCCCGCCGGCCCGATCCCGCCCGGCGCCCCGGCTCCGCTCGCGGAGTGGTGGCAGCGTCTCGTCGCCCGCATCATCGATGGCGTGATCGTCGGTATTCCGCTCGGGATCATCACGGTCGTGGTCGCGGCCATCGTCGTCACCAACGCGAGCGTCGACATTAGGAGCGGGGTTTACAACCCCGGAAGCGGTTACTTCCTGGCGTCGCTGCTCACGGCGATCCTGGGCGGCCTCGTCATGGTCGTCTACGAATTCCTCATGCTGCGGGCACAGGGCCAGACGCTCGGCAAGAAACTCATGGGCATCAAGGTCGTCCGGGTCGGAGGCACTCTCGACGCGGGTGGGCTTCCGCAGGACGCGGCGCTCAAGCGGGCCGGCGTGCTCTACGCTTTCGAGTTCCTGCAGTGGATTCCCGTTATCACCTACATCGCCAACCTCGGCACTCTTCTGAACGTGCTGTGGCTGTTGTGGGACAAGCCGCTGCATCAGGCGCTCCATGACAAGGTCGCCAACACCGTAGTGGTCAAGGTCAAGTAAGACGACGGACGGGGTCGATGGAACGGACCATCGGCCCCGTTTTTCTATGGGTCGCTATGGCTCCGATCGCACCGCGCCCGCGTGGCTGTGACGGAAAATCCTTGCGGCCTCTACGGGGCATGTCATGCTTGGGTTACCGTCCCGAGAGGTGCCCAATGACCGCGAGACCGCCCCCGGCGCCAATCCTTAAGACTCGCCCCCGCCGTCTCCGGGGTCATATCCCCCACGGGCGGCTTAAGGAACCGTCAGGGGCGCTTATGGGGCCGTATGGAGCCGCACAGGCCCTTATGGCACTCCCCGATGCCCGCCCGCTCCGGCCGCCCGGAGGCGGCGTCCGCGGAATGCGGGGATCGTTTGGCCGTGGGAAACTCCGGCGCCACGACCGTCCGGGCCGTCCGCGTGATTGTGCCCCCCGCTCCTTTTTTCGATCTTCGGACCTCCCTCTTGTCGATCTTGACGGAACCGGTGGTCCACTCTTTTTACGAGGCTTCCGGGCTGTGACGATCTGCTTGCGCGTATATCACGCAAGGCGTGCACGCCGTACGAGAAGGGTGCCGGGCTCCTTGTGAAGATCCGGCCGCCGTGACGCGGCTCCTCGTTTCAGCCGAGCTCTTCAACGGCCGTACGTCCCCGGTCCGGCCCTTTTCCGCGGGGTGTGTTTGCCGCTTGACGCGTGTTCCCCCACGCCTGTCCGTACGGATCGTCAGGTTCCTCACCTGCGGCTACGGCATGTTGTGGGAGGCGTGACCCCGTCGCCGGCCGTGGCCGGGGAAGCGCGCAAGCGGCTGAAACGACCGGACGGCCCGGGATCGGTGACCGGCGGGGTCGGCATTCTGGGTACGATTTCGAGTGCATCCGGTAAGGCCGCTGGAGAGACGAGGATTACCTCGGCCCTCCAGGGGCACCCCGGAAGGCGCGCCTGGTCCCTCCCGGCGCTATGGTCGTATCAGGGCGCCCGGCCCGGGCAAGAGGCCGGCAGCCTTGCCACGTCCTCGGAATTTCCTCGGGTGCACCTAATGACACCCCCGGCACGAGCGAGGCAGAATGACAGAGGTATTGTCCGCCTTGATACCTTCCGCGGTCGTCGCCGGCGCGGTCGTCTACGGCATCGTAAAGTTGGTACGTTCCGACGCGGCGGGCCTCCGCACGGCACGGGAGCCACGCGAGAAGTCACCGGACTCAGAGGTTCCTGAGAATCCGCAATCATGAATTGTCAGCCAGGGGAAACCGGGTATATGTTTGGCTGACGAATCAAACTATGGGCTGCGAAAGGATTGCCGGATGGCCAAGCACACGCAGGTGATTCTCATCGACGATCTCGATGGCGGCGAGGCCAATGAGACGGTCACCTTCGCGATTGACGGCACGTCATATGAGATTGACCTGAGCGACGGCAACGCGAAGAGGCTTCGCGAGGCTCTGTCGCCTTTCGTCAGCAGCGCGAGGCGCGCCGACAGCGGGCAGGCCCGTGGGCGCCGTCGTGGTGCGGGCGGCGGGGGCCAGCGAGCGATGACGCGCGAGAAGAGCGCGGAGATCCGTGCCTGGGCGAAGGCCCACGGACACCCTGTGAGCGAGCGCGGTCGCATTGCCGCCTCGATCGTCCAGGCGTACGAGGAAGCGCACTAGACAGTGTCCGGCAGATGCCGCCCCGCGGGCGGCAGGGCTTGATTTGCCGGGCACGACCTCTGGGTCGCGTCGCTCGGAACGGCTGTCTACTGGGGTCGTCCAGACGGCACCTGGCTGCGTCGCCGCCCTACCCACGGAGATTCTTCACGGCCTTCGAATCTCCGCAAGGGCGCGGAGCCGGTGTCAATAGCTCCGCTATTGGCTCCTCCTCCACCTTGCGACGCATCCGCCTGGACGATCCTGGCGAGGGCAAGATCTGCGGGGACAGTCCCTAACTTGAACCTTGATCGCGCGGTTATGGCAAGTCGTCGGAGGATCTGACGATCGCATAACCGCGCGATTGTGTTTGTGCTCCCTTAAAACCTCGTTCGCTTGCGGCGTATCGGGAACATGTCACCCCCGGCAGGGGGTTGGATAGAGCATGAACGCCCTGCGCTTGGGGAACCCTTCTGCCAAGGAGCGGGTCGCTGGGTCGGGGCTACCATGCGGAACGACGGGCCGGATCTCCCGTGCTCGCCTGACCGCTCTGTGAGGAGCGACGA
>NZ_JAATEK010000043.1:0-64615 GCF_012034195.1 Microbispora sp. CL1-1 | reverse complement strand
TGCCAGGCGAGGCGGTCCCGTCGCTAGAACGGCCAGCCGGCGTCGCGGCCCGCCTCCAGCAGCGGGATCAGCCGGAAGCACGCGTCGGAGAACCCGCCGAACTCATGGCGGTTGGCCGAGCCGGTCGGCATCGCGGCCGTCCTGTATCCGACGAGGTTGAACCCGTACACCGGCACGCTCGCCGGGACCGCGGTCGTGACCCCCTTCGCGTAGTAGCCCGTCATGGTCTGCATGTCCGACAGGATCACCACCCGGTCGTGCCCCTTCCAGGACCTGTGCACGGCGTCGGCGATCTGCGTGCCGTGGCCGACCTCGCCGATCCGCCCGCAGAAGCGCTCGACCTCGCGCAGCACCGACGCTCCCGGCCGGATCTTGTGCCGGAACGTGCCGTCGGCGAAGCCCACCAGGTCGACCTGGTCGCCGCGCGTCGCCAGGGTGACGCCGAACAGCGCGGCGGCCTGGACCGGCGTGACCGCCGACCGCGCGGAGACCGCGCCGGACGTCATCGACGACGAGGTGTCGACGAGCACGAGCGTCCGCCCCCGGAACGAGGGGACGTTCCGGGTCGCCAGGGTCAGCGCCGTGTCCAGCGCCCGGGTCCACCGCGAGGAGGGCGCCGACCGGTACGCCGCGTAGAAGCGGAACGGCAGCTGCCGCGACCGCGTGACCTCCTCCGGGTCGGTCAGCTTGGCGATGATCCGGTCCGCGAGCTCGTCACCCACACCTGCCTCGTCGAAGTTGCGCAGGTTCCGGAGCAGCGCCATGTATCCCATGGAGGGAATGACCGACTCCCACGCCTGGGCGTCCATCGGGCTCTGCAGCCAGCCGGCGAGCGCCTCCCAGGTGATGCCCGCGGCGGCCAGGCGGCTCGGGTCGGCCAGCGCGGAGCGCCGCTCCCCGGCCGGGATGGCGAGCAGCTCGGCCCGGTCGCGCAGCATGCGCAGCGACTGCGGGATCGGTTTGTCCCGGCCGTGACGCCGGTCGAGCGCGTGGGCGAACAGGTCGCCCTGCCACAGCAGCTTGTCGGCGGCCGGGGTGGGGTGGACGAGCTCGATGACGTCGCCGAAGCGGAACGCGCGGGCGTCGCTGTCGTACTTCGCCAGGGACCGCTCCGTGTAGAGCCGCTGGACGGCGTCGGCGACGCCGCGCTTCACCGGCTTGGGGATGGCCCGGCCGTACCGCGATGTCCAGTACGCGAGTGCCTCGCCCGGCTCGTCGGCACGTTGCAGCACGGAGGCGACCAGCTCGCGGTTGCCTCCGTGCAGGCCGGCCGACAGGCGGGCCCGTACGGCCTCCAGTGCGGCCACGATCGGCGCGGACCGCATGTTCGCCTCGCCGCGCAGCCACGGCAGGAAGCGGGCCAGCCAGTCCCCGTCCTCGACGGCCACCTGGTGGACGAGGGCGCGGAAGCGCTCGTCGCGGTCGCCGGCCTTCTCATAGAAGGTGTCCTCGCCGACCATGTTGGAGACCGCGAGCAGGAACAGCTCCGACCTGGGGTCGCGGATGTAGCCGGGGGCGCCCTCGTGCGTATGGCCGGTCGGCCTCGCCTCGGTGGTGACCGGGCTGGTGGTCGCGACGTGGGTGGTGCCGCGGTTGAACTTGGACATGAAAGCGGGCCCCTTCCGCGATGGGGAGGAGCCCGCGCCAGACCATGCCCGAGATCACGTCGGCGAAGCCATGTGGTGCTCTGCCATCTGAGCTACGGAGATCGAAGCCTCCGGCTGGACTCGAACCAGCGACCGCCCCATCAACAGTGGAAGTAGGCCTCGCCTGCGCACCGGGCATGGTCTGGAGCCGGGGTCCTCCCGAGATCAAGGGTGACGGCGGAGACGCCCACCGGATGGGCGACAGCCCCATGGGTGGGGCTGCAAGGAGTCGAACCTCGAAGTAACCGCTGTCGGCGCACCGGGAGGTGCATATCAAGTTGTGCGTTCCAGAGGTCCGGGGACGGCTCCGGCATGGTTTCACCCGAAGAAGTAGCCGGGGCCTTCGCACCTGGAACACCAGGAAGCCTAGCCTTCTCCCGCGCCGCGCCGCTTCTGATTTTTTTCCATGTGAACCCGCGCATCCGGGAAGCATTGTCCGGATTTCTCGCCCCCTTTGACCGGAAAATTCCCGTTATCGGCGGTATGTACTGATGGGTCGTGCCGTCTACGGTGATGCCGGGCGGGCGTGTGCCGGGGCTATGACCTCAATAGAGCGACGTGGAAGACGAGGCGCCTCCGTCCACCGTGAAGACGGCCCCGCTCGTGTAGCCGGATCGGTCCGAGGCGAGAAACGCGACCAGGTCGGCGATCTCGCGTGGTTCCGCCGGCCTGCCGAGGGGATAATGGGCCGTGAGTTCGGCATATCGGCTCTCGTCCGCCAGGCTGGACAGAGCGGCGTTCTTCAAATGTGTGACCATTCTTTCCGTGGCCACCGGGCCTGGATTCACTCCTACCACTCGGATGCCGTCGGCCAGGCTGTTTCCTCCGAGAGCCCGGGAGAATGCCATCAGTGCGGCGTTCCCCGTGCTACCGGCCAGATATCGGCTGTCGACCCGTTCTCCCGCGTTGCCGATGATATTGACGACGACGCCCTTGCCACGCCGCTTCATCTGCGCATACAGAAGACGCGTCAAATTGACGTAGCCGTAGACCTTGAGGTCCCACCCCTGGCGCCATGTCTCCTCGTCGATGGTGTCGATCGTGCCGCCCCGGATGTCCCCGGCATTGTTGACCAGGATGTCCGCGTCCGCGGTGCTCGCCGCCAGTGCGACCAGATCTTTGGGATCTCTGAGATCCACGACATGGGTGTTCACCTTGATGTGGTGAGCCGAGCGAAGGCGTTCGGCCGTCTCTTCGAGGACCGGCCCGCTGCGGGCAGCGAGATGCAGGTCGCATCGCTCCTCCGCCAGGACCTCGGCGATCGCCGCACCGATACCCCGGGACGCGCCGGTGACAACGGCCGTGCGTCCGGTCAGATGCAGATCCAACGTGGGCTCCTCTGCTTTTCGGCTGGACCGCGTGCGCTCATGGAACTGAACGCTCCCGGTCGTGCGCTGGTGGATTACCTCTCGCGACCATGGTCGGAACGCAGGTCGCCGCCGGTCGGCCCGCTAACCGTACCGCAGGGTTCGTTTAGCTCAACCTCCGGACCACCGGCAGAGCACGACAGCGCCGCACCCCCTCGTCGGGCCCCGGCGACCCGAGCCGGCTCCTGGCGGAGGGGCGCCGGCCCCGTGGGAGAGTGGGCGTATGCATGATCCAGCGAGCCCTCCTGAGTCGCGGAGTTCCTCGCCGATGCGACCAAGGCAACGCGCAGACGCCCGCCGTAATCATGACAAGGTTGTTGCGGCCGCTCATGAGGTGTTCTCGGAGAATGGACTGCACGCGAGTATGACGCAGGTGGCCGAGCGCGCCGGAGTGACGAAAGCAACGATATATCGGAATTACCCAACAAAAGAAGCGCTGATCAATGCGGTAGCCCGGCATCAGTTCCACTTGCTGGAAAGCCGGACACAGGCAGCGCTGTCCGAGCCTGATGCGTACGAAGCGTTCGCCGCCTATATCATCGACCTCTTCGAGTGGATGGCCGGCGATCGCCTTCTTGCCGACGCATTGTCCGAGGCGACGGTCGTGGGTCCGGCACCGGTGATCGAGCTCATAAGTCAGTTGATCGACGCCGCCAAGCCGTCGGGGAAATTGCGACCCGACACTTCGGCCATGGACGTGCGGGTCCTGGTGTGCGGCGCGGTTCTTCAACTGAATCGTTTGGGGAACCGCGAACCCGGCGTCTGGCGCCGATATGGGGAAATGACACTGGCGGCGCTTCGTCCTTGACCGGAGGCTCGCATTGCCTCGGCCTGACATCACGAGGCCGGGTCCGCGTGCCGGGCCGGTCAGCCGTCGTGCCGCGGCTCCGCGAGCGGGAAGATGCGGCTGTCGCCGCGCCGGAGGCGGGCGTGGTGGCCGAGCACCACGAAATCCAGGGTGGTGGGGCCGTCATCGGCCCGGGTGATCCGTACGCAGGTGGGGTCGGCCTCGATGGTGAGTTCCGCGCCTCGATAGCGCAGGCACAACGACAGCGTGGTCAACTGTTCGGGGAGCGCCGGATTCAGGTGCAGGCCGTCGGCCTGTGCTTCGAGGTCGAGGTAGCAGCGCTGGACCAGGTCCAGCGTGCCGGCCATGGCGCCCAGGTGGACGCCCTCGGCGGTGGTCCCTCCCTGCACGTCGATGATGTCGCCGGTCAGCGTCTCGGTGAAGAACCGCCAGGAGCCGATGCGGTCCGATCGCGCCAGCACCCGGGCGTGCGCCACCGCGCTCAGCGTCGAGCCGTGGCTGGTGCGGGAGAGGTAGTAGCGGATGGTGCGCAGGGTCAGGTCCGGTGGCGCCGGGTAGCCCAGCCGGTCGAGGATCCGCCTCACCTCACGGGACGTGAGCAGGTAGAACAGCATGAGCACGTCGGCCTGCTTCGACGCCCGATAGCGGTTGGGACTGTCGTTTTCGGCCTCCAGCGCCCGGTCCAGCCGCCGTACGCCGCGGTAGCGGTCCCAGTCCAGCTCCGCCAGGCGCTCGTAGCCGGTGAACTGGCTGATGACGCCGTCGTGGAAGTCCACGCGCATCCGCCGGGTGATCTCCTCCCAGCGCTCGGTCTCCGCGTCCGTCAGGCCGAGACGGCGGCGCAGGTCCTCCCGTACGCGCCGCGGGATCAGGGCGAGCGCCTGACGAGCGCGCAGCAGCAGCCACACCGTCATGATGTTGGTGTAGGCGTTGTTGTCCAGGCCTGGGGACGCCGCGCCGGGGTAGCCGTCGTGGTATTCGTCCGGCCCCATCACGCCCTGGATCTCGTAGCGGCCCGACGCGGGGTTGAGCCGCGCCAGCGAGGCGAAAAGGCGGGCGATCTCGACCAGCAGGCGGACGCCCGTGCCGGCGAGGAACTCCATGTCGCCGGTGATCGCGTAGTGCTGCCAGGCGTTGTAGGCGATGGCCAGCCCGACGTGCCGCTGCAGGTGCGAGTTGTCGGGTGTCCATCGGCCGGAGCGGGGGTTGAGATGGAGCCGCGGGGTCTCATCGCGGCCGTCGCTGCCGCTCTGCCAGGGGAACATCGCTCCGCGCAGGCCCGCGGCGCGGGCGGCCGCCCGCGCCTCCGGGAGCCGCCGCAGGCGATAGCGAAGCACCCCGTGGGCGATCTCGGGGAACCGCAGGCTCAGCCAGGGCAGCACGAACAGCTCGTCCCAGAACACATGTCCCCGGTACGCCTCGCCGTGCAGGCCACGTGCGGGCACGCCGACGTCGAGGTCGGCGGTGTGCGGTGACAAGGTCTGCAGCAGATGGAAGGTGTTCAGGCGGATGTCCCGCTGGATGCGTGGGCCCGGCACGTCCAGCCGGGCACGTTCCCACAGGTCACGCCAGGCGATCTCGTGCTGTTCGAGCAGGTCGCCGAACCCCGGCGCGAGTTCGGCCCGCCGCAGCGCGGCCGAGGTGGCATCGGCGACGGCGAGATCGCGCGACGTGGTGAGCGCCACCGTCTTGACGACCGTGACCGGGTGGCCGCGTTCCAGCCGCAGCACGCGTGTCTCCGCGATGTGGTCGTCGTGCCGCTCGATCTCGGGCTCATCCGCGCTGCCGGGAGAAGTGCCGACCCGTGCGGCCAGGGCGACCTCGATGCCGGAGGATCGGGTCCGCGCGCGCAGCCATGTCAGGGGCTCACGGGTCCCCGTCGCGTGCCGCGTCAGATGGTCGCCGCGGAGTTCGCGGTAGCGGGCCACTCCCCTGTTGGCCACGCGCCCGTCCAGGCCGGAGCGTACGCGGAGAGGACCCGACCAGTTCTCGGCCGTGAAGGTCGTCTCCAGGCCGGCCAGGCAGGGGTCGGCCATGGAGACCAGCCGGCGCTGCCGCAGCGACGTGATCCGGCCCTCGGGGTCGCGCCAACGAATCAGCCGGTGCAGGACGGCGTGGCGCATGTCCAGCTCCTGCCGATATCGGAGCAGGTCGGCCGTGCCGGGCGAGAACCACGCGGAGCCGGGTGTCGCGAAGGTCAGCGGCAGCCAGTTCGGCAGATTGACCATGTCCTCGTGGGTCAGTTCGTGGCCGGCGATGATCGAGGTGAGCCGGTCGTAGCATCCGGCGACGTACGTCCCCGGGTAGTGGACGGCGTCGGCCTCGGCTTCGGGCGCCGCGCCTCGCGTGGCGAATCGGCCGTTGCCCAGCGTGCACAGCGCCTCGCGCAGCCCCTCGTGAGCCGGATCGAACCCCTCGTACGTCAGCGACCACGGATTCAACGCAGCTCCCCCTCGGACCTGCCCCGGTCGATCCGATCCCTGGCTCCGTACCCACGGAGCGTGGTGATTCCACGCGGGGGCGCGCCGGGACGTTCGTCCGCAGGCGGGAGACGAAGTCCCCTACCTCACCCGGCCGCGCGAGGCGAAGGGTGGGAAGGACTGTCGTAGTCGACATTCGGCGAGGTGAGCCATGTCGCGGTTGGTCAGATGGTTCGCCGAGCTGGGCCGTACGGACGTCGGCCTGGTGGGCGGCAAGAACGCGGGCCTGGGGGAACTGACGCGCAACCTGGCCCGGTCGGGGGTTCGCGTGCCGGAGGGCTTCGCCCTCACCGCGGAGGCGTACCGCCGGTTCATCGAGGTGAACGGGCTCGACGAGGTGATCGCGGAGGAGATCGGCCGCCTGCACCGAGGGGCCGCCCTGCCGGACGTCGGCCGTGCGATACGGGAGGCGATCCTGGCGGCCGAGCTTCCTGCGGAGGTCATCGAGGCCGTCGAGCAGGCGTACGGTGAGCTGGCCGATCGACTGGCGACCATCGACCCGGACGTCGCGGTCCGCAGCAGCGCGACCGCGGAAGACCTGCCGGAGGCCAGTTTCGCCGGGCAACTGGAGAGCTTTCTCAACATCAGCGGTGCGCCGGCGCTGCTCGGCGCCTGTCTTCGCTGCTACGCGTCCCTGTTCACCGACCGGGCGATCAGCTACCGGGAGGACCACGGGTTCGGTCACCTGGACGTCGCCCTGTCGGTCGGGGTGCAGCGCATGGTCCGCTCCGACCTGGGCGCGGCCGGGGTGATGTTCTCGATCGACACCGAGACCGGGTTCCCCCGGTCGGTGCTGATCGACGCCTCCTGGGGGCTCGGCGAGACGGTGGTCGGCGGCAGGGTGGATCCCGACGAGTATGTGGTCTTCAAGCCGCTGCTCGGCGACCCCGGCCTGTGCCCGATCGTGTCGAAGGTCCGCGGCCGCAAGGAACGCAAGGTCGTCTACGACGCGATGGGAGGAACCCGCCAGCTCGAGACGTCCGAGGACGAGGCGGTCCGGTACGCGCTGGACGAGGAGGAGATCCTGCTGCTGGCCCGGTGGGCCGTCGCGGTGGAGGACCACTACGGCACCCCGATGGACATGGAATGGGCCAAGGACGGCAGGACCGGCGAGATCTTCCTGGTCCAGGCCCGCCCGGAGACCGTCCATCGGCGCCGGGAGGCGTCGCTGCTGCGCACGTACCGCATCCGCGACGCCGGTGGACCACCGGCCGAGCCGCTGGTGAAGGGGCTGGCCGTCGGAGACGCGATAGCGGCAGGGCCGGTGTGCAACCTGAGCAGCCCGGCGGAGATCGACCGCTTCGTGGACGGATCGGTGCTCGTCACGAAGATCACCGACCCCGACTGGGAGCCGATCATGAAACGGGCCGCGGCGATCGTCACCGACCACGGCGGCCGCACCTCTCACGCCGCCATCGTCAGCCGGGAGCTCGGCGTCCCCGCGATCATCGGCACCGGCGACGCGACCGCTCGTCTGCGCGACGGCATGACGGTGACCGTCTCCTGCGCGCAGGGCGACGAGGGCTTCGTCTACGCGGGCCTGCGCGACTACGAGGACGAGGAGATCAGCCTGGACGACATCCCGGCGACCAGGACCAGGGTCATGCTCAACCTGGCCGACCCCGCCGCGGCCTTCCGCTGGTGGCGGCTGCCCGCCGACGGCGTCGGCCTGGCCCGGATGGAGTTCATCGTCAACAACCACGTCAAGATCCACCCGATGGCCCTGGTGCACCCTGAGCGTGCCGACGAGGACGACCGCCGCAGGATCGCCGAGCTCACCCGGGGCTACGACGACCTGACCGGCTACTTCGTCGAAAGGCTGGCCCACGGCATCGCCCGTATCGCCGCCTCCCGCTGGCCTGACCCGGTGATCGTACGGATGAGCGACTTCAAGACCAACGAGTACGCCCGGCTCGTCGGCGGGCGGCGGTTCGAGCCCCACGAGGAGAACCCGATGCTCGGGTGGCGCGGGGCCAGCCGCTACTACAAGGAGGGATACCGGGAGGGCTTCGCCCTCGAATGCCAAGCCATCCGCAGGGTGCGCGAGCGGATCGGGCTCACCAACGTCATCGTGATGATCCCGTTCTGCCGTACGGTCGAGGAGGCCGACCGGGTCCTGGGGGTCATGGCCGAAGAGAAGCTGCGGCGGGGCCGAGACGGCCTGGAGGTCTACGTCATGGCCGAGATCCCGGCGAACGTCATCCTGGCGGAGGAGTTCGCCGACCGCTTCGACGGGTTCTCCATCGGCAGCAACGACCTCACCCAGCTCACCCTCGGGGTCGACCGGGACTCCGCCGAGCTGGCGCATCTGTTCGACGAACGCGATCCCGCCATCACCCGCAGCATCGAGCACCTGATCTCGGCGGCACACGCGAAAGGACGCAAGGTCGGGCTCTGCGGGCAACGTCCCAGCGACGACCCGGACTTCGCCCGGTTCCTGGTCGAGGCGGGCATCGATTCGATCTCCGTCGCACCCGACAGCTTCTTGTCGGTGAAGGAGAACGTCGCCGCGGCCGAACACGCACAGGAGCGCCGGGAACCCGCCTCGGCGGGCCGCGGAACGCGGTCGTGGCCGCCGGCCTGAGTCACGGTCGCCCTTTGCCGGATCCGGACCAACCCTGGGCGCTTTGCGAGGTTCCGCTCGTGCACGGGGGTAGCACCGTCAGGAGGGTCCCGCACGCCGTCGCGACGGCGGCGGCTGGGCGAAGGCACACCGAGGGGGGCGCATGAGAACCCGAGGTCTGGTCTGCTGGAGAGCCTGTCTCACGACTGCCGGAGTCGTCGCCTTTCTCACGGCGGGGGCCGGGAGCGCGACGGCGGCCGTTGCTCCCCACGGGGACGATCTGGACCCGTCGACGCGTACCAACGTCACGAACGCGATGCAGGGCGAGGCGCTGGCGCACGTGACCTACCGCGCCTATGCCAAGCAGGCGGACCGGGAGAACCTGCCCGGCGTCGCGGCGCTCTACCGGCGCACCGCCGACACGGAACTGCGGGAACACTTCACCGAGCAGGCGAAGCTGATCGGCATGGTCGGCGACAACGCGGCCAATCTCCGCGACAGCGCAGGCGGCGAGGCCTATGAGGCGACGACGATGTACAAGGCGTTCGCCGCGCAGGCCACCGCGGACGGCGATCAGGAGGCCGCCAAGCGCTTCTCCGAGATCGGCCAGGACGAGGCCGATCACCGCGAGAAGTTCCTCCAGGCGGAAAGGGCCGTGACCGACCGGTCGTCCGAGGCGACGATCCCTACCGACGTGCAGGCCAAGCCGGTGAAGATCCAGGCCGGCCCGCCCAAGGTCTCCTCATCCCGGACGCTGGACAACCTGCGTACGGCGATGAAGGGCGAGGCCTTCGCCTACGCCAAATACACCCTGTACGGCGACAAGGCACAGAAGACCGGACAAGCTCGGCTCGCCACGCTGTTCCACCGGACGGCCGCCGTCGAGCGCACCGAGCACTTCGCCGAGCAGGCGAACCTCGCCGGCGCGGTCCGCGACACCGGAACAAACCTGTGCGAGACGATCAAGGGAGAGGCACACGAGGGGACGCAGATGTACCCCGACTACGCCCGCCGCGCCTCGGCGGCCGGCGACACCGAAGCGGCGAAGGTGCTCAGCGACACCGCCAAAGACGAGCTGAAGCACGCGCAGGCCTTCTCCCGCGCGGTGTCCAGGCTCGGCAAGCAGTGCCCCACACCGAGCTGACCGATCACGGTGCCCCACTCAGGGGCAAGACGGGCACAACCGCTGTGAGAGCCCTACCTGCCGATCGTCGGACGGGGTGGCGCCATGGCAGAGCCGATCGTCATCGGCGTCGACGGATCGACGCCCTCGCTTCAGGCCGCCGTCTGGGCCGCTCGGGAAGCCGAGCTGCGCGGCGCGCCGCTGCGCCTCGTGTACGCGACACTGCGCTGGCCCTCCTACGTGCCGCTCGTGCCGCAGCCGGCGCGCTGGAGAGCCGACGCCGAGGCGGCCGCGCGAGCCGTGCTCGACCAGGCGATGATCCACGCCCGGGCGGGCAGGTCGCGTCTGGCCGTGTCGGCCGAGATCGTCGACGGCGGAGCCGAGCAGGCGCTCATCGCGGCGGCGGAGGGGGCTCAGCTGCTCGTCGTGGGATGCCGCGGCCGTGGCGGGTTCGCCGAGCTGCTCCTGGGGTCGGTGAGCCGCTGCGTCACCGCCCAGGCCCCCTGTCCCGTGGCCGTCGTCAGGCAGCCGAAAGGCACTGACCGCGGGGAGATCGCGGTCGGCGTCACCGGGCGTCCCGACCAGGAACCCGTCCTGGACTTCGCCTACCACGAGGCCGCGCTGCGGCATGCCCGCCTGCGTGTCGTACACGCCTGGACGCAACCGGTCGCGACGGAGCCGGGCGACATGCTGCCGCCGGTCTACGACGTGGACGCGATCGGGGCGGAGGAGGCGCGCCTGCTCGCGGAGAGCATCGCCGGACGGCGGGAGCGTTTCCCCGACGTGACGCTCACCGAACACGTCGTGCGGGAGCACCCCGCCAAAGCCCTGATCGACGTCTCCAGGGAGACCGACCTGGTCGTCATCGGCGCCCGTACGGGATTGTCCGCCTGGCTGGGCCTGGGCTCCACCGCTCACGCCGTGATCCACCACGCGTACGCGCCCGTGGTCGTGGTCCGGCCACGCTCCGTAGATGTCTCGCCGACGGCGTAGCGTGGAGGAGACGCGTCCGAGGGCACCCATTGGGGGCAAAGGAGGGTCGCCCATGGAAACCGTCGTCATTCGATCGCTGGAACCGCTGATCGCCGAGTTGCGGGCGCGGGGGTTCGCCGTGGTGGCGCCGACCGCTCGCGACAAGGTCATCCGGATGGGCGAGATCGCCTCCCAGAGCGAGCTGCCCAGGGGGTGCGGAGACGAGCAGGAGCCCGGCCGCTATCGGCTGCGCGAGGGCGACGACGAGATGCTGTTCGGCTTCGCCGCGAGTCCCGACTCCGCCAAGCGCTACACGCAGCCGCCCAGCCGCACCCTGTTCCGCATGCGGGGCGAGAGCATCGAGGAGCCCGAGGCGGAGGTGCCCCGCGTCGCCCTGCTGGGCGTACGCGCCTGCGACCTGGCCGCGCTGGCCGTGCAGGACCGGGTGTTCCTCGGGGGCAGGCATCCCGACCCCGGCTATCGGAGGCGGCGGGAGGCGCTGTTCGTCGTCGCGGTGAACTGTGCCGTGCCCGGAGGGACGTGCTTCTGCGTCTCCATGGGCACCGGCCCGAAGGCGACCGCCGGCTATGACCTGGCGCTGACCGAGCTCGCCGGACCGCACCGGTTCGTGGCCGAGCCCGGCAGCGCGTACGGCGCGGAGATCCTCGGGGCGCTCCCCCGCGTCCCGGCCGCGGACGCCGATCTCGACGCGGCCGAGGAGGTCTCCCGTACGGCCGCCGAGCGCATGGGACGGCGGGTCGACACCGAGGGGATCAAGGAGCGGGTGGCCGGCGCCCACGACTCGCCGCGCTGGCAGCAGGTCGCCTCCCGCTGCCTCACCTGCGCCAACTGCACCATGGTCTGCCCCACCTGCTTCTGCACCACGGTGGAAGACAGCACCGATCTTTCCGAAGGGGCGGCCGAGCGGATCGAACGCTGGGACTCCTGCTTCACGCTGGGGTTCACCGAGGTCGGCGGCGCGCCGGTGCGGGGGTCGGGGGCCGCGCGTTATCGGCAGTGGCTGACGCACAAGTTCTCCACCTGGTTCGACCAGTTCGGCACCTCGGGCTGCGTGGGCTGCGGCCGGTGCATCACCTGGTGTCCCGTGGGGATCGACGTCACCGAGGAACTGGCCAACCTGCCATGACCGCCGAGACGCGCCGTCCGATGACGCCGGAGCTCTACCGGGTGCGCTCGCGGCGGGCCGACCGGGTGGACACGGTCACGCTCCAGCTCGTGCCCGTGCACGGCGAATGCCCGCCGTGCCGGCCCGGGCAGTTCACCATGCTGTACGCCCCGGGGGTCGGCGAGGTCCCGATGTCGATCAGCGGCCGGGCCCGTTCGGGGGGATATGTCCACACGATCCGCGCGGTCGGCGCGGTCAGCGGCGCGTTGTGCGGCAAGCGGCCCGGAGACGTCGTCGGGGTGCGCGGGCCGTACGGCACCTGGTGGGACATCCCGGCCGCCGCGGGGATGGACGTGGTCGTCGTCGCGGGCGGGCTGGGCCTGGCGCCGCTGCGGCCTTTGGTGCGAGAGCTGGTGCGCCACCGCTCGCGGTATGGGCGGATCAGCGTGATCGCGGGCACCCGTACGCCCTCGACCCTCGTCTACGGGCGGGAGCTGGCGCGCTGGCACGGCCAGGGCGTCGACGTCCAGGTGACCGTGGATCACCCCGATCACGCCTGGAAGGGGCCGGTCGGCCTGGTCACCCGGCTCCTCGACCGCATCGTCTTCGAGCCGCGGCGCACGTACGCCTTCGCGTGCGGCCCGGAGACGATGATGCGGGCCACGGCCGGCGACCTGGTGGCGCGCGGGGTGGCGGCTCGCCGGGTGGAGCTGTCGCTGGAGCGGAACATGAAATGCGGTCTCGGCTGGTGCGGGCACTGCCAGCTCGGCCCGCTGTTCGTCTGCCTGGACGGCCCGGTGCTGAGCTACGAGCGGGCGGCGCGCCTGCTGGCCGTGGAGGAGCTGTGATGGGCGCGCCCAGACGAGCATCCCGGCGGTCATCGGCGGACGGGCCGGGTGGCGCGCGGCCGCGGCTGGCGGTGTGGAAGTTCGCCTCGTGCGACGGGTGCCAGCTCACCCTGCTCGACTGCGAGGAGGAGCTGCTGTCGGTGGCCGCCCGGGTGGAGATCGCCTACTTCCTGGAGGCGTCCAGCGCTCCCGGCCCGGGCCCGTACGACCTGTCGCTGGTGGAGGGGTCGATCACCACGCCCGACGACCTGGAGCGGATCAGGCACGTGCGCCGGGTGTCGAAGCGCCTGGTCACCATCGGGGCCTGTGCCACGGCCGGGGGGATCCAGGCGCTGCGCGACTTCGCCGACGTGCGGGAGTTCCTGTCGGTCGTGTACGCCCGGCCGGACTACATCGCGACGCTGGACCGTTCGACGCCGATCTCGGCCCATGTGCCGGTGGACTTCGAGCTGCGCGGCTGCCCCATCGACAGGCGGCAACTGCTGGAGGTCGTCTCGGCGTTCCTCGCCGGGCGGCGCCCGGTCGTGCCGCCCAACAGCGTCTGCGTGGAGTGCAAGGCCCGCGGCAACGCCTGCGTCATGGTCGCCCACGGCACGCCCTGCCTCGGCCCGGTCACCCAGGCCGGGTGCGGGGCGCTGTGCCCGGCGTTCAACCGGGGGTGCTACGGCTGCTTCGGCCCCATGGAGAGCCCCAACGTGCGCGCCCTCAACCGGCAGTTGCGGGAGCTGGGCATGAGCACGCCCGAGCTGGTGCGGGTCTACCGGACCTTCAACGCCGCCGAGGAGCCCTTCCGGCAGGCGGCCGAGGAGGCCGACCCGGAGCTGCGCGACCACGAGAAGACACCGGGAGAAGACCGGTGACCCACAAGACGGTCAAGGTCGGGGGCCTGACCCGGGTGGAGGGGGAAGGCGCTCTGCTCGTACGCGCCCGCGACGGGCGCATCGAGGACCTGGAGCTGCGGATCTACGAGCCGCCGAGGTTCTTCGAGGCGCTGCTGCGCGGCCGGTCCCACACCGAGCCGCCCGACATCACCGCCCGGATCTGCGGCATCTGCCCGGTGGCCTACCAGATGAGCGCATGCCAGGCCATCGAGGCCGCCTGCGGGGTCGAGGTCACCGGCCCGCTGCGCGACCTGCGGCTGTTGCTGTACTACGGCGAATGGATCGAGTCGCACACGCTGCACGTGTATCTGCTGCACGCGCCCGACTTCCTCGGCTACGACAGCGGCATCGCGATGGCGGCCGACCACCGCGACCTGGTCCAGCGGGGGCTGGCGCTGAAGAAGGCCGGCAACGACCTGGTGGCGGCCGTCGGCGGCAGGCCCATCCACCCGGTGAACGTCCGCGTCGGCGGCTTCTATCGGGTGCCCACCCGCCGCGAACTGGCCCCCGTCGCCGAACGGCTGCGCCGCGCCCGCGACATCGCCCTCGAAACCGTCTCCTGGGTCGCCGGCTTCGACTTCCCCGAGGTCGAACACGACTACCGCTTCCTGGCGCTGCGTCACCCCGGCGAGTACGCGATCCTCTCGGGGGATGTGGTGACCAGCGACGGCGGGAGCTTCGCCGTACGGGATTGGCCCGAGCACGTGACCGAGGAGCAGGTGCCGCACTCGACGGCGCTGCACGCCCGGCTCGACGGCTCCCCCGGTTATCTCGTCGGGCCGATGGCCCGCTACAGCCTCAACTCCGCCCAGTTGTCGCCGCTCGCGCGGGAGGCGGCCGCGGCGGCGGGCCTCGGGCCGGTCTGCCGCAATCCGTTCCGCAGCATCGTCGTGCGGGCGGTGGAGATCGTGCACGCCTACGACGAGGCCCTGCGGCTCATCGACGACCTGGCCGAGCCCGGCGCGCCGTACGTGCCGGTGGAGCCCCGCGCGGCCACCGGCCACGGCGCCTCGGAAGCGCCGCGCGGCACGCTCTATCACCGCTATCGCATCGACGCCGACGGGGTGATCCGCGAGGCCGACATCGTGCCCCCGACCTCGCAGAACCAGGCGCGCATCGAGGCGGATCTGCGGCACCTGATCGAGCCCCGGCTCGACCTGCCCGAAGAGGAGCTGGCCGCGCTGTGCGAACGGGCCATCCGCAACCATGATCCCTGCATCTCCTGTTCGGCGCACTTCCTCGATCTCCATGTCGACGCCCGGTGACATCGTGGTGATCGGCCTCGGCGGCGACGGCCGGGGCGACGACGCCGCCGGTCTGGAGGTCGTACGGCGGCTGCGCGGCTCGGTCCCGCCGTCCGTCGTGCTCGTGGAGAGCGCCGCGGACCCCGCGCAGCTTGTCGAGGCCTGGACCGGCGCCCGCCTGGCCGTCGTGATCGACGCCGTCTCCTCGGGTGCGCCGCCGGGTGCGGTGCATCGACCGGCCGGCGTCGAGGGCGGGCCGTCCTGGCACGGCAGCTCCCACTCCTTCGGCCTGGCCGACGCCGTAGAGCTCGGCCGTGCGCTCGGCCGCCTGCCCGCCCGGCTCGTCGTCATCGGCATCGAAGGTGCGGACTTCACGATCGGCGCGCCGATCACGCCGCCGGTGCTGTCCGCGATCGACGCCCTGGCGCGGGAGCTGGAACAGAGACTCCGGCAGGAATCCGCGTGACGCGCCGGTCCTGGACCCGGACGGCCGGGCACGGTCTTTCGGCCCTGTCCCAGGGAACAGCGACCCTACCTCCGGGCATCCGTTTCGGGGGAGTCTGACCAGATGAAGCGGATCGCCCTGCTGGCAGGCACGCTCGGCGCCCTGATCGCCGGAGGTGTGCTCCACCTTCTCGGAGCCGGCCCCGCCGGTGACGCGCTCTGGGCGGCCGGCACCGTCCTGGCGCTCGGCCCCGCCGTCTGGTGGGTGGCCTCCTCCCTGCGCGCCGGCCGCCTCGGCGTCGACGCGATCGCGGTGCTCGCCCTCGCCGGTGCGCTCGCCGTACGCGAGTTCCTCGCAGGAGTGCTGATCGCCGTGATGCTGACGGGCGGCAGGGTCCTGGAGGACTACGCCCTGCGCCGGGCACGCCGCGATCTGACCGCCCTGTACGAGCGGGCGCCGCGGTCCGCTCGGCGCTACGAGGAGGGCGTCCCCCGCCTGATCGCAGCGGAGGAGGTGCGCCGGGGGGATCGGCTGCTGGTGCCCGGCGGCGAGCTGGTGCCGGTCGACGGCGTCGTCGAGTCCGGCACCGCGCTGCTGGACGAGTCCGCGCTCACCGGCGAGTCGCTGCCGGTCGAGCACCGGGTGGGCGAAAGCGTCGCCGGCGGAGTGGTCAACGCCGGGCAGCCGTTCGACATGCGTGCCACGGCGACGGCCGGCGACAGCGCCTACGCGGGTGTGGTGCGGCTGGCCCAGGAGACGGAGGCGGGCTCCGCCCCGGTCGTCCGGCTCGCGGACCGGTTCGCCGCCTGGTTCCTGCCGGCCACGCTCCTGCCGGCCGGAGGCGCGTGGCTGATGTCGGGCGAGCCGGTGCGGGCGGTGGCCGTGCTCGTCGTGGCGACCCCCTGCCCGTTGCTGCTGGCCGCTCCCGCGGCCATCGCCTCCGGCCTGTCTCGCACCGCCCGGCGAGGGGTCCTGGTGAAGGGCGGTGGCGCGCTGGAGACCCTGGGCAGGGCGCGGACACTCGTCCTCGACAAGACCGGCACGCTCACCGAGGGCCGCCCGCAGGTGATGGACGTGGTGGCCGCCCCCGGCGGAAACCCGGACGAGGTCCTGCGGCTGGCTGCCGCGGTCGACCAGATGTCCTCTCACGTGCTGGCCGCCGCGATCGTGCGCGCGGCGCGCGGGCGGCGGCTGGCCCTGCCCGCCCCCGAGGACGTGTCCGAGGTGCCGGGCACGGGCACGTCGGCGCTGGTCGAGGGGCGCCGCGTCAGCGTGGGCAAGGCCACGGGCGCGAGGTCCTCTCCCTGGGAGGACGCCCAGCGCGCACGCGCCGCCCTCGACGGCGCCATGACCGTCTGGATCACGGTGGACGGTCAGGTGAGCGGCGTGATCCTGCTGCGTGACGCGGTCCGCGGGGATGCGGGCCGCACGCTGCGGCGGCTGCGGGCCGCCGGCATCGAGCGGATCGTGATGCTCACCGGCGACCGGGCGGAAGTGGCCGAGACCGTCGCCGGCGTGCTGGGAATCGACCGCGTGCTGGCCGAGCAGACCCCGGCGGCCAAGGTCGAGCGGGTGCGGGAAGAGGCGCGGCGGGCGACGACCATGATGGTGGGCGACGGGATCAACGACGCGCCGGCGCTGGCCGCGGCCGACATCGGTGTGGCGATGGGAGCCCGCGGCGCGGCCGCCTCCGCTCAGGTGGCCGACGTGGTGCTGACCGCCGACCGGCTCGACCGGCTCGCGGACGCGATGGACGTGGCACGCCGCACGCGGCGGATCGCCGTCCAGAGCGCGGGGGCCGGAATGGCGCTGTCCCTGCTCGCCATGGCCGTCGCCGCGGCGGGCGCGCTGCCGCCCAGCGCCGGCGCCGTGCTTCAGGAGGCCATCGACGTCACGGTGATCCTCAACGCCCTTCGCGCGCTGCGCCCGATCCGGGGGACCCGGCTGCCCCTTGACCGGCCGACATCCGAGTTGCTGCGCCGTTTCGAGCGAGAACACGCCGATCTGCGCCGGTCGCTCGAACGCATCCGTGACGTGGCCGACCGCCTGGGCCGTCGCGACCCCCGCGAAGCGCTGGCGGACCTCCGTGACGTCCACGCGTTCCTGACTTGCGATCTCCTGCCGCACGAGCACGACGAGGAGGCGCGGCTGTATCCGGCCATGACGCGGCTCCTGCGCGACCCGGAGGCAACGGTCACCATGAGCAGGGCCCACGCCGAGATCGACAAGCTCGTCCGCCGGTTGGGCCGTCACCTCGGCCTCGCCGCCGACGACGGTCCGCGCCCGGAACAACTCGACGACCTGCGGGCCTGCCTGTACGGCCTGTACGCCGTGCTGACCCTTCACTTCGCTCAGGAGGAGGAGGCCTATTTCTCCCTCGCCTCCAGCTCTCCGTGATGGCGCCTAACCGCCAGGCAGGGTGGTGCGTGACCGGGTGCGTGCGCGACGGCGTCTCCATCGCCACATCTCGTCGACACCCCACACGACGAAGGGGAAGGGCACGAGGAGCACGAGCTGCGCCGGCTCGGGCGGCGCCGTGCCGAAAACGGCGCGGAACGGCGGCACGAGGACGATCACGGCGGCGAAGACGATCTCGAACGCGATCCCCCACAGCAGCAGCCGGTTGCTGGTCACGCCGATGGCCCGCAGGGACGCCGTGTGGGTGCGTGCGGCGAAGGCGGTGCCGATCTGGCAGACCACGATGCCCAGGAAGGTCATGGTGGTGGCCTGCTGCCAGGTGTGGTGCAGCGCCGAGCCGGGTCCCGTGGCCGCGCCCGGATGCCAGCGGCCCAGCAGGAGCGTGCCGAAGAAGGCTCCGAGCACCAGAGCCGCCGACACTCCGCCGAGCACGCCCCAGGCACGGTCCAGCATGGCGCCCTGGATCACCCCCTCGGATCGGCGCCGGGGCGGGCGGTTCATCAGGCCGGGTTCGGCGGGTTCGCGGCCCAGGGCGATCGCGGGCAGGGTTTCGGTGCCCAGGTCGATCGCGAGGAGCTGGAGCACGGTGAGCGGCAGCGGGATCGAAGTGGAACTGCCGCCGCCGCTCGCCGTCGTGGTCGCTCCCCCCGAGTGAGACGCTCATCCGGAGCAGGGCGATCTCGGTCGGGTCCCCCGTCTCGGCCGGTTCGAGAGCGGCGTTGTTGCAGCGGGCGGCCGCCTCTGCCAGCGCTCTCAGCGGCGGCGAAGACGACACACCGGCCCACTTTCCGCCGGTGTTCCGGATCGGGCCGGCGCTGGTCCAGACGTCGGTCACGCTCATCCGGTTGAGCGTGAGGGTACCGGTCTTGTCCGTGCAGATCACGGTGGTGGAGCCGAGAGTCTCCACGGCGCTCAGCCGCTTGACCACCGCACCACCGCGGGCCAGCGCCCTGACCCCGACGGCCAGGGCGAGGGTGATGGTGGGCAGCAGTCCCTCGGGGACGTTCGCGACCAGCAGGCCGACGGCGAAGTTGAACGCGTCGGCCAGCGGGAGGCGTGCCACCAGGGCGGCGACGGGCATGACGACCGCGCCGGCCGTGACCGCGACGATCGCGATCAACCAGGCGACCCGTTTGACCTGAAGTTCCAGCGGCGACTCGTCCCTGCCGACGCGCTGGGAGAGCGCGGCTATCCTGCCCAGCTCCGTGTGCATGCCGGTGGCGTACACCAGCGCCCGGGCCTGCCCTCCCGTGCATGTCGTGCCGCTGAACAGCAGGTCTCGCGCCTGGAGCAGCGGTCCGGTGCGATCGTCGAAGTCGGCGGACCTGTACGCGGTCAACGATTCGCCGGTCAGCGTCGACAGGTCGATCTCCACCGCGCCGTCGAGCATCCGGGCGTCGGCCGACACCCGGTCACCCTCCTCGACGACCAGCACATCACCCGGCACGAGCCCGATGGCGTCGATCACCTGGAGCCGGCCGTCCCTGACGACCTTGGCCTTGGCCGGCAGGTAGCGGGCCAGTGTCTCAACGGCGTGCTCGGCCTGCTGCTCCTGCGCGAAGGCCAGGAGCGCGTTCAGGACGATCACCGAGATGATCGCGATGGCGAGCGGAGCCGTGTGCGCCACCATCGCCAGACCCGCGGCCGCCCACAGCAGCAACGCCAGCGGATGGGTGAACTGGCGGCCGAGCTCTTTCGCCCGGTTCCCCCGCGCCTTCCTGACCAGCTGGTTCGGCCCGTACACCATAAGGCGACGTGCCGCTTCTCTGGAGGACAGCCCACTGGGGCGCGTCCGCAGGTCACGGAACAGCCGGACGACGGGTTCCCGTGGGTCCGACGGTCGGCCTTCGGTGTCCGACATCGGCAAACCACCCTCAGATTCGACCTGGTTCGTGCTGCCCGTCCCCGCTCCCGCCGGGCTCCGCGGTGACTCTTCGGCGGCGACCGCGATCTCGTGCTTCGCCGCGGCGCATCCCGTCCGTGCGCAGGGCGTCGCACAGCAGCACGGTGAGCACGGCCGCGGCCACGGCCATCGCCCAGCCGAGCGGCGGCAGCGGCACCAGGGCCAGCGGAGCCCCGAGCACCGGCACCGCCGTCACAAGGACCTGCAGGAGCAGCGTGGCCGACACGGCCGCCGCCACCGCCCGGCCGTGCCACCAGCCCCGCTCGAACGTCCGCCGCCGCGCCCTGACCACGTACGCGAGGGTCAGGCGGGCGAAGACCAGGGCGAGCACGGCCTGGGTGCGCACCTGCTCGTCGCTCCAGCCGAGCCGCCTGGCCGTCTCCACGATGGCGAACACCAGCACCGCGACGACCACCGAGCGCACGAGGATGCGGCGCAGCACCCGCCACGACAGCAGCCCGTCGCCGCGCGGGCGCAGGGCGAGCGGGTCGCCCGCAGGCCGGTCCACACCCAGCGCGATCGCCGGGATGCCGTCCAGGACCAGGTTGATCCACAGCAGGTGCACCGGCAGCAGCGGCACGACCAGGTCGGGCCAGACGAGCAGGCCGGTCAGGACGATGAGGATCTCCGCGAGGTTGCCGGCGAGCAGGTAGCCGATCATCGAGGCGACGTTGTGGCGCAGGCGGCGGCCCTCCCGCACGCCGGTCACGATCGTGCCGAGCTCGCCGTTGGTCACCACGACGGCGGCGGCCTCGCGGGCGACGTCCGTGCCCTCCTCTCCGGCCATGGCCACGCCGACGTCCGCGTGGCGCAGCGCCGGGGCGTCGTTCACGCCGTCGCCGGTCATCGCCACCACATCGCCGCGTTCCTTCAGGGCCCGCACGAGGTCGAGCTTGACCTCCGGGTCCACCCGCGCCACGACGGCGGCCTCGGGCAGCCGCGCCCGGCCGCCGTCCCCCTCGATCGCCGCGCCGGTGACGAGCGGCTCGGGGTCGATCCCGACCTCCCTGGCGACGGCGCGGGCGGTCTCCGCGTGGTCGCCGGTCACCATCACGACCCGGATGCCGGCGCCCCGGCAGTCGGCCACGGCCTGGCGGGCCGAGGCCCGGATCTCGTCCTGGAGCGCGACCAGGCCGACCGGGCGCAGCCCGGTGGCGTC
Organism: Microbispora sp. CL1-1; assembly: GCF_012034195.1. NCBI lineage: Bacteria > Bacillati > Actinomycetota > Actinomycetes > Streptosporangiales > Streptosporangiaceae > Microbispora > Microbispora sp. CL1-1. The sequence continues at coordinate 43,632 of NZ_JAATEK010000043.1, read as the reverse complement.
GAGGTCGCCCGTGCGTCCCTCCGCCAGCGCGAGCACCCGCAGCCCCCGCCGGGCCAGCTCCGGCACGGCCTCCGCCAGCCGATCGGTCTGCCCCCCGGGCGCGCAGCGGGCCAGCACCACCTCCGGCGCCCCCTTGACCGTCAGCAGCGGCGGCCCGCCGTCCAGCGCGGTGACCACGGCCATCGACCGGGTCTCGGCGTCGAAGGGCCGCGCGTCGAGCCTGGTCTCCGCGGGCGGGAGCCGTACGCCGTGCCGGGCGGCGGCCTCGGCCAGCGCCACGTCGACCGCGTCGCCCACCCCGTCGCGGGCGTCGTTGCAGCGCAGCGCGGCCCGCCACAGATCGGCGCCCGGAACGGCGATGTGGTCGGCGACGGTCAGGTGGCCGGTGGTGAGCGTGCCGGTCTTGTCGGTGGCGATGACGGTGGTGGCGCCCAGGGCCTCCATCGCCGGCAGCCTGCGTACGATCACTCCGAGGCGGGCCATCCGCTGCGCGGCCATGGCGAGCGCGGTGGTGACGGCGGCGGCCATGCTCTCGGGCACCGCGGCGATGGCCAGCGCCACCCCGGCCAGGATGATGTCGATCAGGGTGGCCTCGCCACGGCTCACCCGGGTCAGCCCGATGAGGACCATGAGCGTTCCCGCCGCGACCGCCAGCAGGCCGATGCGCCGCGACACCTGGCCGAGCTCGATCTCCAGCGGCCCCTTGCCCCCGCCGCCGAGGGCGGTGGCGATGCGCCCCACCTCGGTGCCGGATCCCGTACGCAGCACCTCGGCCGTGCCCGAGCCGCGCACGACGAGCGTGCCGGAGAAGATCTCGCCGGTGCGGTCGCCCAGCGGCACGTGCGGGCCCGCCGCGCCGCCCGCGCGCTTGTCGGCCGACAGCGACTCCCCCGTCAGCAGCGCCTCGTCCACCGCGAGCGCGCTGGTTTCGACCAGCCGGGCGTCGGCGGGGACCCTGTCCCCGGCCGCGACGGTGACGATGTCGCCCGGCACGACCTCGGCCGCCGGGATCCGGCGTGCGACGTCGCCGCGTACGACGGTCGCCATCGGCGCGGTGAGGGTGTGCAGGGCCCGCACGGCCTTGTCGGCCTTGGTCTCCTGGGCGACCCCGATCACGACGTTCACCAGGAGGATGGCCAGGATCGCCGCGCCCTCGGGCACCTCGCCGAGCACGAGGAGCGTGACCAGCCCGGCGACGAGCAGCAGGACGGACATGGGGTCCGCGAGCTGGCGGGCGGCCCGCACGAGCAGGTTGGGCGGCTTCGGCTGGGGGATCTCGTTGGGTCCGTGCTCGGCCAGGCGGCGCGCGGCCTCTTCCTCGGTCAGCCCGGACAGGGTCCGCACAGCGGGTTCCATGCCCCCAGCAGATCATCCGGGCCGCGGCGGCGGCTCCGGGCGAAAGCCACCGGCCCGGAGGACCTTCGGCCCCGGCCTTTCATGCCGGTGGCTGGAAGCCGCCGATCCGCTGTTCGAGCAGTTCGGCCAGCCGCAGCGGGGTGCGGTCTTCGAACATCGGGCCGATGAGCTGCACTCCCACCGGCAGGCCCTCGGGCGACCGGCCGGCCGGTACGGCGGTGGCGGGCAGGCCGGGCATGGTGGCCAGGCCGGCCCAGACGAGCTGGTCGAAGTACGGGTGTTCGACGCCGTCGATGTCGATGAGCCGTTCCAGCGGATTGGGGTGGTGGTCGTGCGGGAACGCGGGCGTCGGCGTGATCGGGCACACCACGACGTCGAACTCGGCGAACAGCCGCCGCCAGCCGTGGCGGTGGACCTCGCGGCGGTGGTTCGTCTCCAGCCATTCGCGGTGGCTGAACAGCATGGCGCGCAACCGTACGGCGCTGAGACTCCCGTCGTCCGGGCTCAGCTCGTCGGCGCGGGCCCGCAGCTGGTCGAGCGATTCGAGGGGAAAACGCGCGACGGTGCCCGAGACCAGCAGCTGCATGTAGAGCGTCGCGGCTTCGGCCAGATCGGGCAGCAGCGGGCTGTGCCGTTCGACGCGGGCGCCGCCGTCGGCCAGCGCGGCGGCCACCCGCTCCACGCCCGACCGCACGGCGGCCCCGGTCGGAAGCAGCGGATGCTCGTCGATGACCAGGACCCGGAAATCCCCGAGCCGCTCGTGGCGGGCGGGCGGCAGCGCCAGACGGTGCGCCACGCCGTACGTCAGCGGGTCGGGCCCCGCCATGACGTCGAGCAGGAGCGTCAGGTCGCGGGCCGTGCGCGCCATCGGACCGACGACGGCCAGGTCGAGATCGACCGGCCAGGCCGGCTCGCCCGGCGGGACCATGCCGCGGATGGCCGCCAGCCCGAGCGTCGGCTTGTGCGCGTAGACGCCGCAGAAGTGCGCGGGGGTGCGCAGCGAGCCGGCGAGGTCGGAGCCGATGGACAGCGCCCCGAACCCGCACGCCAGGGCCGCCGCCGACCCGCCGGAGGATCCGCCCGGCGTGCGACCGGGATCCCACGGGTTGGCAGTGGTGCCGTAGATCTCGTTGAAGGTCTGGATGTCCTGCAGCCCCAGCGGCACGTTGGTCTTGCCGAGCACCACCGCGCCCGCGGCCTTGAGCCGCGATACCTGCACCGCGTCCTCGGCCGGCACGAAGTCCCGGTGCTGCGGCATGCCCCAGGTCGTGGGCAGCCCGGCGATGTCGAACGATTCTTTGACCGTCACCGGGATGCCGAGCAGCGGCCGGTCCTCCCCACGTGCGCGGGCCCGGTCGGCGTCGCGCGCGGCGGCCCGCGCACGGTCGAAGTCCGGCACGCAGACGGCGTTGATCGCCTTGTCGTCCCGCTCGATGCGGGCGATCGCCTCGTCGGTCAGTTCCACCGAGCTCACGTCACCGGCACGCAATGCGGCCGCGAGGTCTTCGGCCGATAGATAACTCCATTCCATGAACGCGACTCTAATCGCCTGCCGTAAACGTTCGCCTCCGCATGGTCGCCCGCATTCACCGGAGAAAACGAAACGGCCATGCGCTCGTTATGCCGCCGAAGACGCTTCGCCCCAGGTCGGCGGGGCTATCGGCAGATCGGCTCCATTGGCAAGGGCAGGGCAAGGGCATGAATTCCGCTTCGGCGCAACGAGATGGACATCTCACTTCTCGTCGTGCGGATCAGGCTGCCGGCTATTCATTCGGCCGATGGCCATGGCGAGCGAGAATTGTCAAACGCTCAATTGCCGCCGAGGGCGGCCGGGCGGAGGACGCAGAACTCGTTGCCCTCGGGGTCGGCCAGCACCGTCCACGGCACGTCGCCCTGCCCCACGTCGGCGGGCGTCGCCCCGAGCTCCTGCAACCGCGCGACCAGCTCCGCCTGATGGGCCGCGGAGGTGGTGGCGAGATCCAGGTGCACGCGATATCTCACCGCCTCGGGGTCCGGCACGGCGACGACGTCGACGCACACGGCGGCAGGGTCCGGCCAGGTGAAGTTCAGGGGTTCGACGTTGGTCACCCCGGGCCCCTCACTGGAGACACCCCAGCCGAGCGCGTCCGCCCAGAACCGGCCGAGCGCCGCGTCGTCCCGGGCCTTGAAGTTCACCTGTACGAGTCGTAGCGGCATGCCGCCCACCCTAGGGCAGGCCGATATGCCGGAATGATCCGTACGTATTCGGCTCAACGGCTGATAGCGGAGGCCGGGTCAGGGCTGGGTGGCGAGGACGGTCACCGGGTCGCCGACCTTGATCTCGCCATAGTCGCGAGGGATGAAGCGGACACCGAACCAGGTCTTGCCGTCCCAGCGGCGATGACGGGCCAGCGTACGGATAGGTTCCTTGCCCTTCTCCAAGGTGGTGGGGTCGTAGGTGGGCACGGCGCAGCGGTCGCAGAGCTCGGACATGCGGAAGCGGAGGGCGCCGATGCGGATCTCGCGCCAGGTGTCCTCGACATAGGGCGGAAAGCCGTCCACGACGAGGCTGGGGCGGAAGCGGGCCATGTCGAGAGGGGCGGGCGCCTCCTCCTGACGTTCCAGGGCGCCCTCGGCGATCCAGTCGTCGAGCTGACGGAGGGAGGAACGGGAGGTCAGCAGGAAGGGGGCGTCCCCGGCGAAGCTGACGACGTCGCCCGGCAGGCCGCCGTGGGAGGCCGGTACGGCGCAGCGGCGGGGATCGTCGAGCCAGACGAGGCGCGCGGGCTTGCCCAGCAGGCGGGTGAACCAGTCATGGGCCTCCTGATGGGCGAGGACCACCGTGTCCACCTCCACGAAGTGGACGGGGACGCGTTCACCGGTGGCCGGAGGGACCTTCAGCTCCGGCATGCCGGGAGCCTCGAGAAGGAGGCCGCCCTCGGCGGTGGGGGTCGCCACGACGGAGAGCATCCGCGGGTTCTCCCCGACCCAGTGCAGGTTGCCCGATTCGTCCACCACGGCCCACCGGCGGTCCCCCGCCAGCCCCCACGGCTCCACGATCGCCGAATCAACAATCCACCCAGAAACCGACTTAACCGGATATCTACGGATCTCGGCCAGCTCCACACCGTCAGCGTACTTCCGAGGATCACTTCTCGATAGCCACGAAATTCGGCCGCTTCCCCTGCCGATGGGCCGAAGGCCACCCGGCACGACGGGGGTGCGGTTTTACCCCCGCTCTACCCCGACCGGGCGCCCGTTTTGCGAACATGTCGGGAAGACGTATCCGTATGGGTGTTTTCCCCCTGCCAACCCCACGACCTGCGCAGGCAGTCTGGGAGTCTCTTGAAGACCGCGTGACAGCGAGGGGGAATCCATCATGTGCCGGCACCACACGCCGTGCCTGCCGGCGGCCGTTCCCGACCGCGACGAGGCCCGCGTGATCGTGCCCGGCCTCCGGCAGGGATGGGACACGCCGGGCGACGGCGGCGGGCCTTGGGCCAACGGACAGAGCATCCCCACCCACAAGGCAGCGGGGTGTGCAGCGTGAGCGTGATCTACTCTCCTCTCGGCAGCGGGCCGATGCCGGCGTCGTACGGCCGCGAACCGGGCGGCGGCCTGGGGCGCCGTCACTCTTCCATGCGTGACCGCTGGGAGACGCTGTGGCGCCGGGTCGGCGACCTGGCGATACAGCTCGTGGACGGCGCCGACCTCGAGGAGGCGTCGTGGCGGTTGCCCGCACGGCCGGCATCGTGCGGCCGGGCCCGCCGCCTGATCCGCAAGCAGCTGAGCGCCTGGGGCATGGAACATGTGTCCGACGAGGCGGAGCTCCTGGTGAGCGAGCTGGTCGCGAACGTGCTGCGTCACACGTGCTGCGACGATCTCACCCTGAGGATCTCGACGGTGAACGGGCTGTTGCGCTGCGAGGTCGAGGACTGCAACGAGGGGATCCCCAGGATGCGCTGGCCCGCCCCGGACGACGAGAGCGGCAGAGGACTGTACATATTGGACTCGCTTGCCTGCTGCTGGGGCACCGACCGCACCCGCAGCGGCAAGATCATGTGGTTCGAGCTGCCGTCCTATGCCGGCCGCTGACGGCCGGTGCGCTCCCGGCAGGAGGACAGGTGCGAGCCGCCGTGACGGCGGAGAGCGCGATGTGCCGGCCTCAGCCCTACCGCCGGGGCCTGAGCGGGCCGTCGCACCTGTCCCGAAAGAGGAACGGCGCGACCGGCCGAGCAGGGCCGGGTGCGAGCACAGGACTGGATCCGGGCACAGGGCCACCCCCCGACTGGAGCGGTCATGTTGACATGATCGGGAAGGACGAGATGGGAAGGCTACATATCGACGTCGGTTACAAGCCGCCCCACGCGGTGTTCGCTCTCAACGGGGAGCTCGACATGGCCACCGCCCCATACCTGGACGACGTGTTCACGCGGGAATACGAGGCGGGCCACCGGAAGGTGATCCTCGACGTGGGGAGTCTCACCTTCTGCGACTCGTACGGCCTGCGGACGATGCTGCGCCTGCAGGACCGGTGCGCCGCGGACGGCGGCCGCCTGGTGCTGGCCCAGTCGCGCGGGATGCTGGCGCGGGTGCTGAACCTGACCGGTCTCGAACGCGCGCTCGTCCAGTTCGACACCGTGGAGCGGGCCACGGCCGAGTGCTGATCCCCGCTCCCGAGCGGCTGCGCCGCTAACGGCCGATCTTGTCCAGCTCGGCGACGTCCTCGTCGGAGAGCGAGAGCCCGGCGCCCGCGACGTTCTCGCGCAGGTGCGTCACCGACGAGGTGCCGGCGATCAGCAGGATGTTCGGCGACCGCTGGAGCAGCCAGGCCAGGGCGACCGACATCGGCGTCGCGCCCAGTCCGCCGGCCACCGCCGACAGCGCCGAGGACTGCAGGGGGCTGAAGCCGCCGAGCGGGAAGAAGGGCACGTAGGCGATGCCCTCGCCGGCGAGCTCGTCGATCAGCTCGTCGTCGTGCCGGTGGGCGAGGTTGTACATGTTCTGCACGCAGACGATCGGCGCGATCGTCCGCGCCTCGGCGACCTGCTCGGCCGTCGCGTTGCTGACTCCGAGGTGGCGGATCAGGCCCTGCCTCTGGAGCTCGGCGAGCGTCTCGAAGGGCTCGGCGAGCGAGCCGGGCCGGGGTCCCCGGGCGTCGCCGAGCCGGAGGTTGACCAGGTCGAGCACATCGAGGCCGAGGGTTTCGAGGTTCTCGTGTACGGCGCGGCGCAGGTCGTCGGGCCGCCGGGCCGGGGGCCAGCCGCCGTGCTCGTCGCGGGTCGCGCCGACCTTGGTCGCGATGTGCAGCGATTCCGGATAGGGGTGCAGCGCCTCGCGGATCAGCTGGTTGGTGACGCGCGGTCCGTAGGCGGCGGCGGTGTCGATGTGGGTGATCCCGAGCTCGACGGCCTCGCGGAGGACGGCGAGGGCGCCGTCGCGGTCGGCGGGCGGGCCCATGACCCCGGGGCCGGCGAGCTGCATGGCGCCGTAGCCGAACCGGGTGACGGTCAGGTCGCCCAGGGTCCAGGTGCCGCCGGGGATCGGGAGCGTGCTCATGCCTCTGTCCTTCGTATCGTGCTAGGTGGTGCCTGTCGGTTCGCTGCATCAGTATTAGGGTGCAACTTACCGAGAGGAAGTAGGCACTTCAGAGTGCGTAAGGCACCCCGGATCGAAGGAGCGGCCGATGGCGACGATGACGGCGGCACAGAAGAGGGCCCAGGCCAAGGCGGAATACGACGCCTTCCTCGCGGCGTGCCCCAGCCGCAGACTGCTCGACCGGATCTCCGACAAGTGGGTCGCGCTGATCCTGGCCGCGCTGGGCAGCGGCGGCGGCTCGCCTCAGCCGGACGCCGGCTGCGCCGGCGAGCCCCGGTCGATGCGCTACTCGGAGCTGGCGCGCCGGCTGGCCGGCGTCAGCCAGAAGATGCTCACCCAGACGCTGCGTTCCCTGGAGCGTGACGGCCTGGTCACCCGCACCGCGACGCCGACCGTGCCCGTCACGGTCTGCTACGAGCTGACCGACCTCGGTCTCTCCCTGTACGAGATGGTGCGCGGCCTGAAGACCTGGGCCGAGACGCACATGGACGACGTGCTCGCCAGCCGCGCGGCGTACGACGCCCGCACCCACTGACGCCCGGCGACGGCCGTCGCGCCGCGCACGCGGGACGCGGCGGCCACCCGGGCGCCTTCTGCGATCACCCGCTCACCTTCCGCAGGAACTCGCTCACGTTGACCGCGGTCCTGCCGATCTTCTCTTCGAGCGTGAGCGATTCCGGCATCCGCCCGCCGGGCCCGACGTCCTTCTTGCCCCGCAGATAGAGGGAGCAGGCCAGGTCGGTGCAGATGTAGGCGCCCACCGAGTTGCCGCCGCCCCCGGCGCGGCGCGCGGTCATCAGCGACACGCCGTCACCGGTGTGCGTGGTCAGGCAGAGCGAGCACATGCTGCGCCGTACATGTCCGGCGTTCGGGGCGGCCCGGCGCAGCGCCACCCCCACCAGCCGGTCGCCCTGCTCGGCGACCAGGTACGCGCGACCTGGTGAGGAGGGGTCCTGCCAGCCCAGGAAGTCCAGGTCGTCCCAGGGCCGCGCGTCCAGATCCCTGGGGACGGCAAGGCGCTTGACCTCGCCCTTTGTGCAGTTGACGAACGATGCGCGGATCTCGCGCTCGGCGATCGGCCTCATAGGCAAAAACCTATCGGCAGCCGAATTTCGGGGCAAACCATTAAGTTTTTTCCTAGGAACCCTAGGAAGCCCACGCCAGGCGAATCGTTCGACCCACTAACGAATGTGTTATCGTTCGAAAGTGAAACGTTCAAAACACTAACGTTTGCTGGGCGAACGAACCCCCCTGGAGTCGAAAACCATGATCAAGCCGTTCCGCATCGCCATCCCCCAGGCCGACCTCGACGACCTGACCGACCGGCTCGCCCGCACCCGCCGGCCGAGCGGCGGTACGACATCCGGCACTGGTCGGAGTTCGAGCGCGGCGGCCACTTCGCCGCGATGGAGGTGCCCGAGCTGCTCGCCGGGGACGTGCGGGACTTCTTCCTCACCCTGCTCGACAAGACCCTGCTCGACAAGCGCCTGCTCGACAAGCGCCTGCTCGACAAGCCCGAGAGCCGGGTCCCGGACGCGTGATCGTCACGGGACCCCGGGCACGATGGGTCGGGATGCGTCACGGGAGCCGGTCGCGGCGGCGGGTCAGCGACGCGATCTCGGCGCTGTTCCCCGCCAGGCCGATGGCCGTGTCGTAGGCCGCGCGCGCCTCACGACCACGGCCCAGCCGGCGCAGCAGATCGGCACGGGTGGCGTGGTATGCGTGATAACCGGCCAACCGGGCCTCAAGCCGGTCGACGGCCGCCAGCGCCACCTCCGGGCCGTCGAGCTCGGCGACCGCGACGGCCCGGTTGAGCGCGACGACCGGCGAGGGATCGATGCGGACGAGCTGGTCATAGAGGGCGAGGACCTGCGACCAGTCGGTGTCGCGCATGTCACGGGCGGAGGTGTGCACGGCGTTGATCGCCGCGAGGATCTGGTAGCGGCCCGGGGCCACCCCGGCGGCGGCAGCGGCGAGGCGCTCGCGCACCAGCCGGTGCCCCTCGGCGATCAGCGCCGTATCCCAGGCCCCGCGGTCCTGCTCGTCGAGGGCGACCAGGTCACCGCCGGCCGAGACCCGGGCGGGACGGCGGGCCTCGGTCAGGAGCATCAGCGCCAGCAGCCCGGCCACCTCACCGTCATCGGGCAGCAGCACCCGGATCAGGCGGGTGAGCCGGATCGCCTCGGCGGTCAGCTCCTGCCGTACGGGATCGGCGCCGGGGCCGGTGGACAGGTAGCCCTCGTTGAACACGAGATAGAGGACGGCGAGGACGCCGGAGACGCGCGCCGGGAGGTCCTCCGCCGACGGCATTCGATAGGGGATGCGCGCCGCCTTGATCTTGGCCTTCGCCCGGGTGATCCGCTGCCCCATGGCGCTCTCGGCCACCAGGAACGCACGGGCGATCTCGGGCATGGTCAGCCCGGCGACCATGCGCAGCGTCAGCGCCACGCGGGCCTCCATGGCCAGTGCGGGGTGACAGCAGGTGAAGATCAGCCGGAGCCGGTCGTCGTCGATGACGCCGACCGGCTCGGGCGGGTCGTCGTCGTGGACCATCCGCGCCTCCCTGTGCTTGTCGTCGCGTTTGCTCTCGCGGCGGATCCGGTCGATGGCCTTGCGGGCGGCGGTGGTGGTCAGCCAGGCGCCGGGGTTGGGCGGCACGCCGTCGGCCGGCCACCGCTCGACGGCGGTCGCGAACGCCTCGGCGGCCGCCTCCTCGGCGATGTCGAGGTCGCTGAAGCGCCTGGTCAGGGCGGCGACCACCCGTGCCCATTCCGTACGGTGGGCCTGGGTGATCGCCTCGCGTACGTCGATCCTGTTCACAGGAACGGCCGCACCTCGACTTTCCGGTTGCAGGCTTTCGACCCCTCGGCCGCCAGCCTGAGCGCCACGTCGAGGTCGGCGGCCTCGACGATCCAGAAACCGGCGAGGAACTCCTTCGACTCCAGGAAGGGCCCGTCGGTGACCATCGCCGCCCCGTCCCGGTTGTCGACCACGGTGGCCGTGCCGGGCGAGGCGAGGCCGCCGGCGAAAACCCAGTGGCCCTCGGTCTGGAGCCGGTCGTTGAACACGTCGATCGCGGCGTCCTCCTCCGGGGTGGCGAGGCCGGGGCGGTCGTGGATCACGGAGAACAGGTACCGCATCTGAAGATCATCTCCTGTGGCATCGGGGCTGGGAGGGCGTACGGGTCGGGGACGTCACGGTGTCGCGTACTGCGGGCGCCCCGCCGGGCGGTAGACCTGGATCGTCACACCCTTGGCGTCGGCGCGCGACTCGATCAGGTCGAGCGCGAGGTCCGGGCCGGCGTCCGGGAACAGCCGCACGCCCTGGCCGACGATGACGGGAACGACGATCAGCGTCATCTCGTCGACCAGGTCGTGCTCCAGCAGCCACCGGGTCAGGATGCCGCTGCCGTGCACCTGCAGTTCACCTCCCGGCCTGGCCTTCAGGCCGGCGACGGCGGTCGCGAGGTCGCCGGGCAGGACGGTGGTGCCCGGCCACGCCGGTTCGGTGAGCGTGGCCGACGCGACGTACTTCGGCCGGGTGTTCAACGCCCGCACGACGGGCTCCCAGCCGGGGGCGTCCTCGACCGTCATGGTCCCCCACGACCCGGCGAACAACTCGTAGGTCCGCCGCCCGAACAGGAACGCGTCGGCGCGCTGGTAGGTCTCCTTGATGTACGCGTGGGTCTCCTCGTCGCCCTTGCCCAGGGCCCATCCGCCGCGCTCGAATCCGTTCCTGAGGTCCTCGTCCGACGCGCCGCCGTTCCCCTGCATCACTCCGTCGAGGGTCACCTGGGTCATGGTCGTCAGCTTCATGGTCGCGTTTCCTTCTCTGGGCGCCGCTGGGCGCCGCCCTTGTGGGCGGCCTCACCCCTGCTACGAACGCCTCCGCCTCGATCCGACACCGCCTCGCGGACTTTCTCGCGAAAACGCCGGATGCAGGGGACGGGCGCAGGGGGTGACGGTTCGAGTGCGAAGCGTTACCATTCGATGACCGAGCGTTGAAGTAAGCCCCGCCAAGGAGCGTCGCGAAGAGGGCTCCGGCCCGGCTGGAAGAGCATCTTCATCGTCTGGTGACCCCGGCTCCGCCCCGTCCCGCCCCCGGCACCGTCCAGGGGCGGGACGTTTCGCGTGACGCCAGGACCCCGGAAACTCCGGTGCGGGCCGTCGGCGCCGGCTGGCAGACTGCGCGGATGACCACATGGGATCCGAAGAACGACCTGCACCGCTATCTGCAAACCGCCCGCGACGCTCTGCTGTGGAAGCTCGACGGGCTCTCCGAATATGAGATCCGCCGCCCGCTGACGCCCACCGGAACCAATCTCCTTGGGCTCGTCAAACACCTCGCGGGGGTGGAGGCGGGCTACTTCGGCGAGGTCTTCGGACGGCCGTTCGGCGAACCGATGCCATGGATGGAGGACGACTCCGAGGACAACGCGGACATGTGGGCCACAGAGGACGAGTCGCGTGACGACATCATCGGCCTGTACCGCCGGGTGTGGCAGCACGCGGACGCCACGATCGCCGCGCTGGCGATCGACGCGACCGGCCGTGTGCCGTGGTGGCCGGACGAGCGGAGCGAGGCGACGCTGCACCAGGTCCTGGTGCACGTGATCGCCGAGCTCAACCGGCACGTCGGCCATGCCGACATCGTCAGGGAGCTCATCGACGGAGCCGCCGGGCTGCGGGACGGCGGTCTCAACCTGCCCTCCGGCGATCAGAAGTGGTGGGAGGACTACCGGAACCGGCTGGAGGAGACGGCACGGCGAGCCGCCCAGGCCTGATCGCTTCCGGGCCGCTCAAACGCGCCGTTCAACGCACACGCGGTTCGAACAATGCCCTTCGGATCGCGCCGGTCGGGCCTCGTTGTTCGAGCGGCGATGTCGGGGCCGTCGGAGAAACCGGCCGGAAGTACGGTCGCGGGCGGCCGGAACCATGCTTCCGGCCGATAACGGCGAAGGGCCGCCGTCCGCAGGATGAGGGCTCATGCACCGTGAGAACACCTCCTCCCCCGCCGTACGCCTCCGGCCCGGCGAGGGCGGCCACGCCACCACCTCGGCGGGCCGCCCGCGGATCGCCGCGCTCGACGTCGTGCGCGGGTTCGCCCTGTGCGGCATCCTGCTCGCCAACGTCCAGCCGATCGCCGCGACCGGCGCGTTCACCGCGACGTCCGATCCCGGGGGCGCTGAGGCCGCCTGGCTGGGCCTGCTCGTCGAGCAGCGCTTCTTCCCGATCTTCTCCCTGCTCTTCGGCGTCGGGTTCTCGCTGCTGCTGGACTCCGCGGCCGCCCGCACCGCCCGCCCGCGCGTGGTCCTGCTGCGCCGGCTCCTGGTGCTGCTCGCGCTCGGCGTGGCGCACTTCGTGCTGCTGTGGCACGGCGACATCCTGAGCACCTACGCCGCCATCGGCCTGCTGGTGCTGCTGCCCTCGACCTGGCTGCCCCGCCTGGCCGTCGCCGCCCTGGCCCCCGTGTTCGTCGCCGTGTCGCTGCTCATCGGAGGCGACCGGCTCGTCCTGATCGCGGGGCTGTTCCTGCTGGGCTCGGCACTGGTCCGCTATGGCATGATCGACCGGCTGGAGCGGTCGGCGCGGGTGCCGGCCGTGCTCGCCTTGGTCCTGGCCGCCGCCGCGGCGCCCGTGCTGTGGCTCCAGACCCGGTCCGACTCGGTGAGCCGCGCCTTCAGCATCTCGCTGGCCGGGGCCGGGCTGCTGATCGCCGGGGTGTACGTCTGCGTCCTGCTGGTCGCGCTCAGGACCCCGCTGCGGCCGGTTCTGCAAACGGTGTTCGCGCCGCTCGGGCGGATGGCGCTGACGAACTACCTGTCCGCGACGGTCCTGGTGCTGGTGGCGAGCCTCGCTTTCGAGGGTCCGCCGCACACCTGGCCGGGCTCGACCGTGCTCCTGATCGCCGGCGTCATCCTCGCCGTCCAGTGGGTGTGGTCCACCCTGTGGCTGCGCCGCTATCGGCAGGGCCCGCTGGAGTGGCTGTGGCGCTGGGCCACCTGGGCCCGCCGCCCGCCCCTGCGCCGCGGGTAGGCGGCGCGTCACGGGGAGACCGGCCCCCGCCTTTCCCGGCCCCGCCTTTCCAGCCCCTGCCTTCGGGGCCCGGCACTTCGGGGCCCGGCCCTTCCAGCCCCCGTCTTTCCCGGCCGTGCCTTCCTGCCCCTGCCGTCCGGGCCCGGGGTGTGAGGGTGCGCGTACGGGCTGGTGTAGGGTGCCGGTCACGGCGGCGACGACGCGAGGAGGTGAGCCCCATTTCCGCTGAACAGGTCGGGTGCTCCCTTCTCCCCATGCGTTCGGTCGCGTAGAGGCAGGCGACCGCGGGAGCGCCCTCGGCACATCGAAAGGCTCTCCCTTGTCCCTGTCCTTCTCCCCCGCTCTTCCCCCGATCGTGGCCCGGCTGCGGGCCGCCGGATGCGTGTTCGCCGAGGACGAGGCCCGTCTGCTGGTCTCCGCCGCGCGTACGCCCGCCGAGCTCGATGACATGGTGGACCGGCGCGCCCGCGGCCTGCCTCTGGAGCACGTCGTCGGGTGGGCCGAGTTCTGCGGTCTTCGGGTGGCCGTCGATCGGGGGGTCTTCGTGCCCCGGCCGCGCAGCGAGTTCCTGGTGCGCCAGGCCGCCGCACTGGCCCGGCCTGGCGCGGTCGTCGTCGACCTGTGCTGTGGCTCGGGCGCGCTCGGCGCGGCGCTGGCCGCCGCCGTCGGGCCGGTCGAGCTGCATGCCGTGGACGTCGATCCCGCCGCCGTACGCTGCGCCCGCCGCAACCTCGCCGCGCTGACCGGAGGCGGAGTGTACGAGGGCGACCTGTACGCGGCCCTGCCCGCCGCCCTGCGGGGCCGGGTGGACGTGCTGCTCGCCAGCCCGCCGTACGTGCCCACCGGCGCGATCGGGCTGCTGCCGCCGGAGGCGCGCGTGCACGAGCCGCAGGTCGCGCTCGACGGCGGCGCGGACGGGCTCGACATCGTGCGGCGGGTCGTCGAAGGGGCGGACGGCTGGCTCGCGCCGGGTGGCCACCTGCTGGTGGAGACCAGCGAGGCCCAGGCCCGCAAGACCGTGGACGCCGTCGCCCGCGCGGGGCTCGCCGCCCGCCTGACGTACGACGAGGAACTGGACGCGACCACCGTGATCGGCACCAGGCCCGGCCCCATCAGCCCCACCGGCCCCGCCGGCTGAGTGGCCACGGCGGCGGAAACCGGTTGATCGGCTCCGGGGCCCTCGTCCGGGCCCCAGGGGAGGAGAAGGAGCTCATCCGTGACCGACACGACGTCCCTGCTGCTGGAACGCCTGCACGCGGCCGGGCTGACCGACGTCGCCGCCGTCGAGCCCGCCACCGGTGGCCTCGCCGCGACGGCGGGGCTCGCGCGCCGCGGCGACGGCACGCCGGTGTTCGTGAAGGCGTTCGGCGAGCCGCCGTCGGACGACGTCTTCGCCGCGGAGGCCGAAGGGCTCACCGTGCTGCGCGAGGCGGGTGGCGTCGCCACGCCCGAGGTCGTCCTCGCGGGCCGCGACCTGCTCGTGCTGTCCGTGCTGCGGCCCCGGCCGGGCACCAGGGCCTTCTGGGAGCGGTTCGCGCACACGCTCGCCCGCCTGCACACCACCACACGGCACCCGCGGTTCGGGTGGCACCGGGACAACTGGCTGGGCCGTCGCCGCCAGGTCAACACCTGGGACGACGACGGGTTCGAGTTCTTCGCCCGGCACCGCCTGCTGCGCTGGCTCGGCGAGCCGCGCGTACGGCAGGCGCTCGACGGCGCGGACCGGGCGGCGCTGGAGCGGCTGTGCGCCCGGCTGCCCGAGCTGCTGCCGGTCAGGCCCGCTTGCCTGACGCACGGCGACCTGTGGGCCCAGAACGTCATGGCCACTCCCGACGGGCGGCCCGCGCTGATCGACCCGGCCGTGTCGTACACATGGGCCGAGGTCGACCTGGCCCACATCTGGACGACGGCGCCACCGCCCGAGGCACAGGTGTTCTTCGAGCTGTACGCCGAGCTGACCGGGCTCGACCGCGACTGGCGCGACCGCATGCCGATCATCCAGTTGCGCCAGCACCTGGCGGTGATCGCCCAGTTCGACCCCGACTGGGGCGCCGCCGACCTGGTGCGGGCCACGCTCGCCCCGTTCCGGCGCCGGCTCTGAGCCGTCTGCCAGAGCCTGTGACGCGGAGTCTAGGTGTTAGGAGGCCGTAAGGATCAGCGAATCAGGCGTGCTCAGCCGGTGACGTAGTCGTGCAGGCGGGCCGACCCTTCGAGCATGGCGACGGCCGTGGCGGCCAGGGCCGCTTCACGCTCGGCGAGGGCGGCGCGCAGCGCCTCGGTGCTGCCGGTGCGGCGCAGGCCGTCGAGCACGTCCCCGATCCGCGCCAGCGGATAACGCCCCTGCCGCAGCATGTGGATCATGCGGGCGTCGCGGACCTCGGCCGGGCCGTACCACCGATAGCCGGTGCCGGGCTCGCGCTGCGGCGTCAGCAGCCCGGCGGACTCCCACACCCGCAGCGCCGAGGTGCGTACGCCGAGGAGGGCGGCCACCTCACCGATGCGCAGAGCGGACTGCGGCGCGGCCGGGCCGCCGGGATCCTGCCCGGCCACCGCTTCGAGCGCCTCCCCCGTCGCCCGCAGGGCGAGCCGCTGCTGGTGCAGCGCGGCGTGGCAGGCGTCCACGAGGGCGAGCGCGCCCGTCAGGTCGCCGTCGTGCACCGCCAGCATGATCGAACGGGCGGCCTCCCAGCCGTACCCCTTGGCCAGCGCCCGGTAGGCGAGCAGGGCGTCGCGGTGCCGCGTGTCGAACCTGCGGTAGCCGGCGGCCGTCCGCTCGGCGGGCGGGAGGATTCCCGCGTCGGCGTAGTTGCGGATCTGCTGGGTGGAGACCCCCGCCTCCCGGGCCAGGTCGACGGGGCGCAGCGCCCTGGGACTCACCTGTGACTCACCTGTGGACTCACCGGGCTTGAGGCTTCGGGTCGCATCCGCTCATCGTAATCGGCTGCGAGTCTCAAGCCGTTCGCGTCAGGTGAGGGCCCGGCGCAGGGCGTAGACGGCGACGCCTGCCGCCAGCACGGCGGCCCCGGAGACCACCGACGACAGCGGCAGGGCGAAGGCCAGGACCAGGCACCCGGCCAGGCCGATGACGGGCACCGCCCGCGGCGGCCGTCCCTCATCCGGGCCGAGGGTCCAGGCACTGGCGTTGGCGATGGCGTAGTAGACCAGCACGCCGAAGGAGGAGAACCCGATCGCGCCGCGCAGGTCCGCGGTCGCGGCCAGGATCGCCACGACCGCGCCGACGGCCAGCTCGGCGCGGTGCGGCACCCCGAATCGCGGATGCACGGCGGCGAGGGCGTGCGGCAGGTGCCGGTCGCGGGCCATGGCCAGCGTGGTGCGCGACACCCCGAGGATCAGCGCGAGCAGCGAGCCGGTCGCGGCGACCGCGGCGCCCGCCTGTACGACCGGGGCCAGGCCGGGAAGCCCGGCCTCCCGCACGACGGCGGCCAGGGGCGCGACCGCCTCGCCCAGCCGGGCGCCGCCCAGCACGCTGAGCGCGGCCACCGCGACCGCCGCGTAGACGACCAGGGTGAGCCCGAGCGCGAGCGGGATCGCGCGGGGGATGATCCGCGCCGGGTCGCGCACCTCCTCGCCGAGGGTGGCGATGCGGGCATACCCGGCGAAGGCGAAGAACAGCAGGCCCGCCGCCTGCAGCACCCCGCCGGTGGTGGCGTCGGCGCCGACGTCCAGCCGCCCCGGGTCCGCGGCGGCGGAGGTGAGACCTGCGACCACCACGGCGGCCAGCACCGCGAGGACGACCCCGACGATGACGCGGGTGAGCCAGGCGCTCTTGTGGATCCCCGCGTAGTTCACCGCGGTCAGCGCCACCACGGCCGCCACCGCCACCGCGTGGGCCTGCTCCGGCCACACGTAGGAGCCGACGGTCAGCGCCATCGCCGCGCACGAGGCGATCTTACCGACGACGAACGCCCACCCCGCCAGGTAGCCCCAGAAGTCCCCCAGCCGCTCCCGCCCGTACACGTACGTGCCGCCGGAGGCGGGATAACGCGCGGCCAGCCGGGCCGAGGAGGTCGCGTTGCAGTAGGCGACCACCGCGGCGGCGGCCAGCCCGAGCAGCAGCCCGGACCCGGCCGCCCGCGCCGCCGGAGCCAGGGCGGCGAAGACCCCCGCGCCGATCATCGACCCCAGCCCGATCATCACGGCGTCGGCCAGGCCCAGGCGGCGCTTCAGCGGTCCCTCCATGCTCACCACAGGTCCCGGTGGAGGCGGGCGTCGCGTCTCAGGGCCACAGGCGGTGCCGGGCCCAGGCGTCGTCCTGCCGGGTGTAGCGCAGGCGGGTGTGCCGGCGGTCGCGGTCGGCCTGCCAGAACTCGACCTCGTCCGCGCGCACGCCGTACACGGTCCATCCCGGCGCGACCACCCCGGGATCGGCCTCGATCGCGGCGTGCGCCGCGCGGAGGGCCGCGTCGAGGTCGGCGGGGTCGTCGAGCACCTGCGACTGACGGCCGGTCAGCGCGTCGGCCCGCGCACCGGGCGAACGCGCGAGGAAGTCGGCCGCGCCGCGCTCGGCGTCCGCAGGCCCGGCCGCGCCCCGCACCCGGATCTGCCGGCCCTGCTCGGGCCAGTGGAAGCACAACGCGGCGTACGGCGTGGCGGCCAGCTCCCGGCCCTTGCGGCTGCCCGCGCCGGTCGCGAAATACCAGGTGCCGTCCGGCGCGAGGTCCTTGCAGATCAACACGCGGGAGGACGGCCGTCCCTCGGCGTCGGCGGTGGCCAGCGACATCGCGTGCGGTTCACGCACCCCGGCCTCGACGGCCGAGGTCAGCCACTCCACGAACAGGGCGACCGGGTCGGACGGCGCGGCGTCGACGTCGAACTCCGGCAGTTCGGTGTCGAAGACCGCAAGCCCCCGCAGCAGATCACGAATCGAACCCACCACAAGACTCTCCGTCATGATCACTCCTCCACTCCGCGTCCGCTGACGAGCGTCCGCTGACGAGGCGGCGCCTCGGCGACGTTCCATTGGATCATCCCCGGCCCGGTCGCTCGTCAGCCGGGTCGCCGACCTCCCTGCCCGACGGCTCCACCCAGGCGGCGCGCACCAGCCGGGCGTCGTGATCGTCCAGCACCACGGTGCCGGACAGCTCGATGCGCGCGGGCTCGGCGTAGTAGTCGTCAGCTGGAACAGGGTGAACATCGTCACCGTCACCCCGGCCACGACCAGCGCCATCGCGGGCAGCGTACGCCGGAACAGGGCGCCTGCCGCGGTGCCCAGCGCGAACGCGTACAGCCACCACGCCGCCGGATCCACCCCGACCATGTTGAACACGCCGATGTTGCCGAACGTCGAGTCGGCCCCCGATCTGAACACCGGCCGCCACAGGCTGACCATGAGCGACAGCAGCAGCCCGCCCGTCACGACCGCCGCCCCCAGGATCGGCAGCTTGACCGCCAGCCACCGCCCTACGGGCACCGCCTGGGTCCAGGCCAGGCGGTGGGTGCCGCGCTCGTACTCCCGGCCGAGCAGCGGTGCGCCCCAGAACGCCCCGATCAGCGCGGGGGCCACCAGCGGCATCCAGCCGAACACCGAGTAGACCGCGTCGTAGCGGCGCTCCAGTGCCGCCGCCAGGTCTCCGCAGGCCACGGCGGGCCCGGGGCAGCCGGGCGGGGCGTGCTCGGATATGTACCCGGATCGCCTCCACGGCCGACCCCAGCAGCAGCATCCCCAGCAGCGCCAGGAGGGCCGCCGTCACGAGGATCTGCGCCCGGTGCTGACGCCAGGTCACCCAGATCACGCGCCCACCCCCGTCAGCTTGCGCAGTGCCGCCGACTCGGGGCTGCGCAGGTAGCCCATGACGAGCTCCTCCAGCCCCGGCCTGCGCGCCTGGTGGCGGGGATCGAGCGGGGGTGTGCCCCTGACCAGCATGCTGACCTGCCTGCCGGTGCGGCTCGCGCTCACCACCTGCGCTCCCGGGATCGGCGCGTCGTCCGGCCCGGTGACCACGAGATGCCCGTCGAGCAGCTCCTCGATGTCGCCGCTGACCTGCAGCCGGCCCGCGTTGAGCACGATCAGCCAGTCGCACGTCTCCTCCAGGTCGGAGACGACGTGGGAGGACAGCAGTACGGTCAGCCCCCGCTCGGCCACCTCCGCCATGATCGAACGCATCACGTCGTGGCGGGCCAGGGGGTCGAGGTTCGCCAGCGGCTCGTCCAGCACGACCAGGTCGGGCAGGCCCGCCAGTGCAAGGGTCACCGCCACCTGCGCCCGCTGGCCGCCCGACAGCCTGCCCACCTTCCGCCGCAGCGGGATGCCCGGCCCCGCGAGCCGCGCGGCGGCGGCCTCTCCGTCCCAGCGCCGGTTCATGCGGCGGCCGAAGGCGAGCATGTCGGCGACGGTGAAGCCGTCGTACAGCGGCTTGTCCTGTGCCACGAACGCCACCTCGCCGGCGACGCGGACGCCGCCCAGCGCGGGCCGCAGCAGGCCGACGGCCGCGTGCATGAGGGTGGTCCAGCCCGGCCGCGCGGGCCTCGCGCACCCACGCCTCCAGGCCGCGTCGCAGCCGGGTGTGGTCGGCGAGCGTCGGGCCCGCGATGCCCTGCCGGACGAACGTCCCCATCCCCGGCCGTCCCTCGACAAGACCTTCGCGCTCCAGCTCCCGGTAGGCCTTGAGCACCGTGTTGGGGTTGATGGCCAGGCTCTCGACCACCTCGCGAGCGGTCGGCAGCTGGTCGCCGGGCCGCAGCACACCCAGCCGCAGCGCCTGTTTCACCTGGTGGACGAGTCGCTCGTCAGGTGGCGCTCGTCAGGTGGCGTCACCCAGGCGGGCGGCGCGGGCGTACAGGTAGCGGCGGCGCGGCAGCGTGGCCGCCCGCCGGGCCGCCGCCAGGTAGGCCTCGCGGGCCGTCGCCCGCTGCCCGGCCATCTCCAGCAGGTGCGCGCGCACCGCGGGCAGGCGGTGGTCGCGGGCGAGCCGTTCGTCGTCCTCCAGCCCGTCGAGCAGGTCGAGCCCCGCGCGCGGGCCCCGGCTCATCGCCACCGCCACCGCGTGGTTCAGCAGCGTCACCGGGTTGTCCGACATCCCCGCCAGCACCTCGTACAGCGCCGCGATCTGCGGCCAGTCGGTCGCCTCCGCGCTCGGCGCCTCGTCGTGCAGGGCGGCGATCGCCGCCTGCACCTGGTAGGGCCCGGGCGCACCCCGCGACAGCGCCGCCTCGACCAGCTTCACGCCCTCGGCGATGCCGGCGGCGTCCCACAGGGCGCGGTCCTGCTCGGCCATCGGGATCGGCGTGCCGTCGGGGGCGGTACGCGCGGCGCGGCGGGCGTCGGTGAGCAGCATCAGCGCGAGCAGCCCGGCCGTCTCGCCGTCGTCCGGCAGCAGCCGGTGGACCAGGCGGGCCAGCCGGATCGCCTCGGCCGTCAGGTCCTCCCGGCCGAGCCCGGTCTCCCCGGCGTACCCCTCGGTGAAGATCAGGTAGAGCACGTGGAGCACGGCGCGCAGCCGCGCGTCGCGGTCGGGCTCGGCGGGCATGCCGAACGGCAGGCCGCTGTCCCTGATGCGCTGCTTCGCCCGGGTGATGCGCCGCGTCATCGTCGCCTCCGGCACCAGGAACGCCCGGGCGATCTGCGCGGTGGTCAGGCCGCCGACCGCGCGGAGGGTCAGGGCGATCTGCGACGCGGGCGACAGCGCGGGATGGCAGCACAGGAACAGCAGGATCAGCGTGTCGTCGGCCCCGGCCGCCGACGGAGCGTCCGCGGCGGGAGCGAGCCGCCACTCCGGAAGCGCCCGCCTGCCCGCGGTGTCCTCCCGCTCGCGCCGGGCCTGCTCGGCGCGCAGCAGGTCGGTGAGCCTGCGGGCGGCGACGGTGACGAGCCAGCCCATCGGGTTGTCCGGCAGGCCGTCCTGCGGCCAGCGGACGGCGGCGGCCAGCAGCGCCTCCTGCACGGCGTCCTCGGCGGCGTCGAAGTGACCGTAGCGGCGCACGACCGCGCCGAGGACCCGCGGCGCCAGGCGGCGCAGCAGGTCCTCGGTCTCGCCGTCAGGCGTCGTCACAGCTCCGGCTCGGCCTGCCACTCGTCGATCGGGCGGATGTCCACATACCAGTCGCGGGCCACCGCGCTCTCGGGATGGGGAGTGTTCGCCAGGCGCGCGGCGATCTGCGTGGCCCGGTCGAAGCTGTCGCACTCGACGATCGTGTAACCGGCCAGGACCTCCTCGGTCTCGGCGTACGGGCCGTCGGTGACGACGGGGACGCCCTCACGCAGCCGGATCCTGCGGGCGTGGACGGGGGCGGTCAGGCCCTGGGCATCGACGAACTCCCCCGACTTCACCAGCTCCTCGTTCCACTCGCCCATGAACGCGTGCATGGCCGCGGCCTCCTCGGCCGACCAGGCGGGCCCGTCGCCCGGCCGTCCCGCCAGGGCGTCGTAGTCCTGCTGCGAGCCGTACAGCATGATCATGTATTTCACCGTTCGCTCCTCTCCGGCGGGCGTCCTGCGCACCGCTTCGTCAGGGACGTCGAAGCCGGCCCCCGGATCCGGACACACCCCCGGGAAGAAAGATGTCCGGCCGCTGTGCCGGAGCGTCCGCGGGCCCTGTCAAGGCAGGGAGCATGGGGAAAGTTTCACACGCGGGTGCCCGGGATGTGCCCCGGATCAGCGCGTACGTCCCCGCTGATTCGTGCGCGGAGGTCACCGTGCCGCTCGACCACCGCCGTCCCCACGGCCGGACGATCACGATCACCATCTCGCGGCTGCCCGCGACCGACCCCGCCCGGCGGCGCGGCGTGCTGCTCACCACCGGAGGCGGTCCCGGGGGGCCGGGCGTGCCGCATCACCGGCACGCTCCCGCCCGCCGACGTCGCCTGCTGACCCCACCGGCCCCGGCCGCTCTCGGGAAATAGGCTGAACACCGTGCAGCGCCGCAAGCGGACGTACCTGATCATGATGGCCACGTGTCTCACGCTGTTCGTCCTGGCCGGAACGGTCGTGCGGGAGATCTCGCCCGTGGCCGCCCTGGTGATGTCCGCGGTGGCGCTGGTGATCCCGCCGTTCGCCGTCATCATCGCCAACCGCAACAACCGGCGCGAGTGAATCAGCGGGTGAATCAGCGGGTGAGCAGGGCGCGCAGTGCCCCGGCGACGCCCGCCGGGTCCTCCTCCGCCATGAAGTGCCCGCTCGCGACCGTCGTGTGCACCAGGTCGGGGGCCCAGGCGCCCCACGGCGCCCCGGCGTCGTAGCCGAGGGCGGTCCCCCAGTCCTGCTGGAGCACGGTCACCGGCATCCGCAGCCGGTTGCCCGCCTCCCGGTCCGCCCGGTCGTGCTCCACGTCGATCCCCGCCGACGCGCGGTAGTCCGCCACTATCGAGGGCACCGCCGTACGGCAGGCGTCCAGATAGGCGGCGCGTACGCCATCGGGGATCGCCGCACGGTCGAGGGTCCAGACGTCGAGGAAGTGGCCGAAGAAGGCGTCGGCGCTCGCGCCGATCATCCGCTCGGGCAGGCCGGGCGGCTGGGCCATCAGGTAGAGGTGGAAGCCGACGGCGGCGCCCGCGCCGTGCATCACCTCCCACATGTCCAGCGTCGGCAGCACGTCGAGGCAGGCCAGGTGGCTGATCGCGGCCGGGTGGTCGAGCCCGGCGCGGAAGGCGACGAGCGCGCCGCGCGCTGGAGCCCGACCGGCCGCCCCGCACCCCCGCGCGGCTGCTGGTCACCGAGGGACCGGGGTACGCGCTGCGGGCCACCCCGGACGGGGTGGACGCCTGGCGCTTCGAACAGGCGGTGGCCGCCGCCGCGGACCTGCCCCCCGACGACGCGCTCGCCCGGCTGGAGGAGGCGCTGGGGTGGTGGCGCGGCCCCGCCTACGCGGAGTTCGCCGACCAGGACTGGGCCCGTGCCGAACGCTCCCGCCTGGGCGAACTGCGGCTGCACGCGGTCGAACGGCATGCGCAGGCCCGGCTGGACCTGGGGCGGGCGGCCTGCGGGCGGCGCGCGAGCACCGCGTGGCCGCCGTCGAGGCGGCCGAGGAACTCGGCGACGCGGAGCTGACCGCACGGGTGATCGGCGCCTTCGACGTCCCGGCCATCTGGACCCGGTCCGACGACCCCGCGCAGGTCCAGGCGCAGCGCCCGATACCACGCGGTGAACACGCCCGCCAGGGGCCGCTCGTGCGCCGGCATGCCGGGCGTGGAGCACGGCCTGCTGCCGCTCGCGCTGCTGTGCCTGCGCCTGCGGCACGGGCAGCCCCCGCCCGGCGCCGATCCCGCCGGTGAGCACGTCGACTGGGGGGCCGCACGCGCCGTGGGCCAGGCCCCTGGTGCTGCTGGCGCGCGACCGCCGCGCCGAGGCGGCGGCGGCGCTGCGTGCCGTGCCCGAGCCTCCGCACGACCTGCTGACGGAGGCCCTGTGGTGCCTCGCCGCACGGGCGGCACTCGCGCTGGGCGACCGCACGACGATGGAACGCGCCCACGCCGCGCTGCTGCCCGCGGCGGGCGAACTGGCCGGGGCGGGCAGCGGCATGCTGACACTCGGCCCGGTGGCCGCGCACCTGGACGACCTGCGCGCCCCGCTACGCCGCCCGGCAGGAGCCGCGCCGAGCCGGTCGTGAGCCTGCGTTCCTCTGCGATACCGCCCGGTCGCCGGCGCGTGCGGCGGGCCGGTGGCTACCCGCGCCGGCGGCGGGGGCGCGGACGGCGGGTGGAGGCCCGTTCCGGCGCGGCGGACGGGCCGGCCTGCGTGGCCGGCCAGTGCGCCGGGCGGGTGAGGGCCGGGGGCAGCTTCGTGGCGGCGTCTCCCCTGGCCGCGTTCACCTGGACCTGGGTGAGGAAGACGCTCCCGGTGAGGTCGGCGCCGCCGAGGTCGGCCCCGCGCAGGTCCGCGCCGATGAGGTCCGCGCCCCTCAGGTCCGCTCCGCGCAGATCGGCCCCGATGAGGTAGGCGCCCCTCAGGTTGGCGCCGCGCAGGTCGGCTCCCCGCAGCCGGGCGCCGATGAGGTCGGCTCCCCTGCGGTCGGCGGCGGCACGGCCCCCGGCCGACGCCCGCACCAGGTCGCTCGTCCGCAGCAGCAGCGCGTTGACCTTGTCGCGGTGGGCGGCGACGTCCACGCCCAGCAGGTCGGCGGGGGTGCCCGTGGTCAGGCGTTCGGTCTCCTCGAACGCGGCGCGCAGCTCGGCGTGGATCGGGCGGGTCACCGGCAGGGACATCGCCTCGTCCAGATACCACAGCAGCTCGTGCAGGTGCCGTACGACCGGGAAGACCTCGAACATCTGCGCCGCGATCCCCGGATCGTCGCGCCAGCTACGGCCGAAGGTGACCTGCGAGACCTTCTGCCCCGCCCCGAAGCAGTCGTAGACGGTGCAGCCGGGAAAGCCGCTGTCGCGCAGCCGCGCGTGGATGCCGCAGCGGAAGTCGTCGCTCAGGTTGGGGCACGGCCGCCCGGCGTCCTTGCTGATCGCGAAGTCGGCCGAGGCGGCGAAGGGCAGCGCCACGCAGCACAGCCCGAAGCAGTTCGCGCAGTCGGCCCGCAGGCCGGCCCGTCCCCCGCCGGGGCCGGCCGATGCCGTGGCGCGGGCGTCCCCGTGGTCGTGCGTGTCGGGCACCGTGCCTGATCTCCTCGTGTTCCGTGGGCGCGCGGCCGCTCGCCGTCCCGCTAGAACGTATCCCACCGAACGCACGCGGTGCGCCCGGCGGCCAGCCCCGTGAGGCGGCCGGCCGCCGGGCGCGAGGCACACGGGTCACACGGCCACGCGGCCGCCGTCCACGTGCAGGGTCGTGCCGTGGACGAAGCTCGCCCGTGGCGAGGCCAGGAACACGATGGCCTCGGCGATCTCCTCCGGGCTCGCGGGGCGTCCGGCGGGCCCGGCCTGAGCGAGGTCGTCGAGGTCCCCGCCCATGGGGGCGGTGCCCTCGGTGCGCGTCGGGCCGGGGCTCACCGCGTTGACCCGTACGCCCCGGGGGCCGAACTCCGCCGCCCAGGACTTCGTCAGGAGCACCATCGCGGCCTTGCTCGACCCGTACAGGCCCATGCCGGCGAGGCCGAACTCCGCGACCATCGTGGTCACGTTGACGATCGCGCCGTTGCCCCGGGCGGCCATGGCCGGGGCGAGTTCGGCGACAAGGAAGTACGGAACCTTGACGTTCAGGTCGAAGACCGCGTCGAAGTCCCGTTCACTCGTCTGGGCCGTGGGCCCGAACGGATAGATCCCGGCGTTGTTCACGAGCACGTCCACGTGCCCGAGCAGCGCGGTCGCGCTCCTCGCCAGAGAACGCGCCGACGGCTCGTCGCGCAGGTCGGCCCGCACGAAGTGGGCCTCGCCGCCGAGAGCGCGGATCTCCTCGACCACTTCCTTGCCCCTCGTCTCGTCTCGGCCGGACAGCACGACCCGGGCGCCGAGCCGGGCCAGCGCCCGGGCGGTCGCCCGCCCGATGCCGCTGGTGCCCCCGGTTATCAGCGCGCCGGTTCCCGACAGTTCTGCGGTCATCGCTTCCACCTCTGCTGATTCACTGATCCTTCCGACCGGTCGCCGAGTCAGGCGACCGGGTGCGCAGGGTGCAAGCTCCGGCCGGGTACGGGAACTTCCGGAACGGTCATAGTGGTGGCCGATGACGGCCATCAGGTGTTCCTCTGGCCGGCTGGGATGATCACCGCGCGCCGTCCGGGTCGGGGAAGCCCGCGATGAAGTCGGCCAGGTCGCGGCGGCGCGAGGTCGCCGGCCAGACCACCCAGGTGCGCCGGACCAGCGGGTGACCGGCCAGGGGCGACCACGCGACGGCCGGAGGCAGCGGCTGCGGCCACTGCGGCGGCGCCAGTGCGAACCCCCTGCCCGTGCTCACGGCGGCGAGCTTGACCTCCGCGATCAGCTCCTGCCCCTCGGGTGCGGCAGGGCCGAGGTCAAGGCCGTGGCTGCGCAGGATCGCGGTCAGCTCGCCGAACCAGGCGGGGCTGCCGGAACGCGGGAAACCCACCCATTCCAGCCCGGTGAGCTCCTCCAGCCGGATGCCGTCGGGGCCACGCAGCTCGGCGGCCCGGTCGGCCGCGAGGAGCACGCCGAGCCGCTCCCTGGAGACGAGCATCGCGTCGAACTCCTGCCCCGGCGGACGCTCCCTGAGCAGGCCCACGTCGAGCTCACCGGCCTGCAGCGCGGCCAGTTGCGCCGCCGTGGACAGATGACGCGCCTGCACGCGGGTGCCGGGGTGGGCCACGGCGAGCTGCTCCAGCGGCGGGCCGAGCAGGTCGGACGGCACCTCAAGGGGAATCCCCACGCGCAGCACCCCGCCGTCCCCGCTCGCGTACGCGGCCATGGTCCGCAGTGCCCGATCGTGCCGGGCGAGCACGGCGCGCGCCTCGGCGAGCAGCGTCATCCCCGCCTCGGTGGGCCGGACTCCGGCGCTGCCGCGGACCAGCAGCTTCACCCCCAGCCGGCGCTCCAGCATGCCGACGGTCTGGGACAGCGCGGGCTGGCTCAGGTGCAGCCGCCGCGCCGCGGCCGACATGCCGCCCTCCTCGGCCACCACGACGAACGCCCGCAGTTCCCGCAGTTCCCGCAGTTCCATGCCCGCCATTTCACCCTCCCGGGAGCGGCGCGGCGCGAGTGACCGGCGCCTGCCCCCGATCCCCTCGCGGCCGGCCGGGGTCGTCGGCGGTCGTCGGTTCTGTGCCCTCTCCCACGCGAAGCGGTGCCGCATCCGTGTCGTGCGAGCGGCGCATAAACCCGGCACTGGACGATTTGGTCCAGTATGTGGTGGTATGTCGTAATTGTCAAGGTTGCTCCTCCGGCATGCCCCGGCAGGGCCGCTGTGGCCGAAGGTGGGGTTGCACATGGCCGTTCGAGGGCCGGAAAAGGGTTCTGCGAGGCTCACCGCACGCGGCGCGGCCACTCGCCGGCGCATCGTCGAGACCGCCGCGGACCTCATGTTCCGGCAGGGGGTGGCGGCGACGCCCCTCGATCAGGTGGTGGACGCCTGCGGCATCAGCAAGTCGCAGCTCTATCACTACTTCCCGGACAAGGACGCGCTGGTCGCCGAGGTGATCGCGATGCGGGAGCACCTCGTGGTCTCCGCACAGAAACCGCAGCTCGACCAGGTGCGCTCGATGCGAGATCTCGAACAGTGGCGCGATTCGCTGCTGGCGAATCTTCGGGAGCGCGGCATGCCGTACAAGTGCCCGATCGGCTCGCTGGCCAACGAGCTGTCCGGCCGCAGCGACGACGCCCGCCAGTCGCTGGCAGAGATCTTCGGCGCATGGCAGGGGCTGATCGCGGACAGCCTCGCCCGGATGCGGGAGAACGGCGAACTCGATCCCGGGGTGGACCCGGGAGAACTCGCCGTCGGGGTCATCGCCGCCCTGCAGGGGGGCTACCTGCTCGCCGAGACGATGCAGGACGAGCAGCCCTTCATGGTCGCCCTCGACATGGCACTCGACCACGTGAAAGCGCACGTCAAGACCCCTGTCACCGATTTGACACAATCGGATAACTGACCGCAAAGTGGACGCAATCGTCCACTCTGCCTTGGTGGTGGCCCACCGGGGGCGGCAGGAAATGGTGAGGCCGATGCGGTTCCTGCACTCGCTGCAGGCGCGCTACACGACAGCGGCGACGACGCTGTTATTCCTGATCACGGCCTTGGGCGGCGTTAGCCTGGACCTGGCCGTCCGATACAGGATCGAGGACCGGGTGTTCTTCGACGCCGAGCAGGTCGCCGCCCGGTGGAGCGCGCAGGTGCGCAGCGGCACACTGCCGCACCCCGCCTCCGTCTCCGGCGCCATCCACCTGGTCCAGCTGGTGGACGCCCGGGGCAGGATCCTGGTCGCCAGCCCGGACGCGGCGGGGCGGCCGCGGCTGAGCATGCTCCGGCCCCCGGCCGACGACCGGCTCCAACGGCGCGTCGAATGCGCCCCGGGCAGGCCGTGCCTCCTGCTCATGGCCAACCGGGTGTCGCCGGCCCCCGATGCCCCCGTCGTCTACGCCGGGACGGTCGAGCCGCCCCTGTGCGGGACGCACCGCCTCGAATACCTCATCGGAGGGGCCGGGCTCCTCATCGTCCTGTCGGGCGCCCGCCTGATGTGGTGGATCATCGGCCGGGCGCTGCGCCCCGCCGAGCGCCAGGCCCAGTTCGCCGCCGTCACCTCCCACGAGCTCAGGACACCGATCACCGGGCTGCGGCTGCAACTGGAGGAGGCGCTGATCCACCCTGACCAGGTCAACCCCCGCGACACCATCCGGGGGGCGCTGTCGGCCGCCGGCCGCCTGGAGGCGATCGTGCAGGACCTGCTGGTGATGGCCCGGCTACGCGACGGCCGGGCGGAGCCGCACGAGCCGATCGACCTCGCGGCACTGGTCACCGCAGAGGCGGACACTCACTACGGCGGCACGCCGGTGAAGGTCTGCACGTCCGGGGACGTGTGGGTGCACGGCTCGCGGATCCAGCTGATCCGGCTGGTGGGCAACCTGCTGAGCAACGCGCGGCGGCACGCGGAGACCGGCGTCACGATCGGCGTCGCATCCGCCGACGGCCGGGCGGTCGTCACCGTGACCGACGACGGGAACGGCATCGCGCGCGCCGACCGCGAGCGGATCTTCGAGCGGTTCACCCGCCTGGACGAGGGGCGGTGCCGGGACTCCGGCGGCACCGGGCTGGGGCTCGCGATCTCCCGCGACATCGCCCACGCCCACGGCGGAACGCTGCGGATCGAGGACTCCCCACGCGGAGCACGGTTCGTCCTCCGGCTGCCGCTCCTCGACCGGAAAGCGACCGGCGGGCGGCGTTCCCCCCGTCCCGGGCGGACGGACCACGGCCGGGAGTCCGGACCGGAGCCGGGGCCAGAACCGGAACCGGGGCCGGACCGCTGACGACCCGGTGACCGGCGGCGGGCGCGACCACTCCACTCCACCCGCCACTCCACCCACCGGACCGCCCACCTGGCCGCCCACCTGGCCGTACGTGCCCGTGGCCGGACGTGGCGCTCCCCGGAGACACCTCCGGGAAAAATCTTGAAAAAAATCCGGGAGGCGTGTCGATCCGGGGGCGTCCCGTTCGAGGAGTGGGTGAAGGGCCGGGAGGGACCGGCCCCCTGGGAGCGCGTCGCCGCGCTCTACCGGGTGCTCGCCCACGTCTCGCCCTCCCCCGTGGTCGAGCTCAACCGCGCCGTCGCGGTCGCGATGGCCGGGGACCCCGCCCGCGCCGCCGCCTGCGCGTAGCCCGGCCGGCGCCCAAGGCCCACATCCCAGACAGACCCCCGAGGTCGGCACTCCCGCTTCTTCCGCGAACTCCATTGACAAAGAGAATTTTTACGTACAAGATTGTTTTTGCAATGAGAGACGTCCTGTACCTGGAGCAGATCGAGCAGGCCGAGGCACTGCTCAAACCGCAGCGCATCGAAGTGCTGCGGCAACTGGCCGAGCCGCGCACGTGCACCGAGGTGGCGGCGGTGCTCGACCAGACGCCGCAGCGCGTCTATTACCACGTCAAACGCCTCGTGGAGGCGGGCCTGGTCGAGCAGGTCTCCGAACGGCGGGTGCGCGGCATCACCGAAGGCATCTACCAGGCGAGCGCCCGCTCCTACTGGCTGTCGCCGGGCCTGGTGGGCCGCATCGGCGGGCTGCGCCGGCGCCAGGACGAGCTCAGCCTGGGCTACCTGCTCGACCTCATGGAAGAGGTGCAGGCGGACATCGCCGCCCTCGACCGCACCGCGCCGGAGCTGCCGTCCATCGGCGTGTCCGGCGAGGTGCACGTGTCACCGGAACGACGCCAGGAGTTCCTGGCCGACCTGCGCACCATGCTGCAGGACCTGTTCACCCGCTACGGCGGCGCAGAAGGCGACGCCTTCAAGCTCGTCGTTGCCTGCTATCCCCATCATTTCCGAGGAGACGACCATGACTGAGCCGATGATCATCCGCGTCCGCCTCGCCGCCCCGGTGAAGGAGGTCCGCCACGCGCTGACCGACGCCGCGGCGATGCGGGTGTGGCTGGCCGAGCACGCCGAGTCCGACCTGCCCGGCCGGTACGCGTTCTGGGGCCGCCGTACGCCCGAGGGCGACGCCCCTCACCAGCGCGTCCTGCACGCCGACGACCACACGCTGCGCTTCGCCTGGCTGCTGGACGGCGTGGAGACGACCACCGAGATCACGCTGACGGAGGAGACCCCGGACACGACCGTCCTGGCTCTGTCGCAGACCCACTTCGACTTCCAGGACGTCATCACCGGGGCGAGCATCCGGGGCGTGCTGCAGACCTTCTGGTCGATGGCGCTGTCCAACCTGGCCGACTACCTCGAGGGGCGCGAGATCGGGCCCCAGCCCGACTTCACCTCGGCCGACTTCCGCGGCGAGACCGTCATCGACGCGCCGGTCGAGCAGGTCTTCGACTCCCTGGTCGACTCGGACAAGGCGAGCGACTGGTTCGGCTTCCCCGTCGGCATCGAGCCGCACGTCGGCGGGCGCTTCGCCATGGGCGGCCTGGACGCCGACCCGAGCCCCGCGAAGATCATCGATCTGGTTCCCGGCAAGACCATGGCGACCGACTGGGGACCGGCGGGCGTCGTCACCTGGGAGCTGGAGGACAGCGGCGGCAAGACCCGCCTGACGTTCGTCCAGAGCGGCTTCGACACCGGCAAGCCGCCGTACGCCGCCTGGACCGGCTGGCTCAGCGGCATCGCCGCGCTGCGCCGTTACCATGAGAACCCCGGCAGTCACCGGTTCTGGCTCCCCGCCGAGCCCGCGGCCTGACCGGCCCCGACGACCCCGCCCCCACCAGCCCCGCCCCACCAGCACGGCCCCGCCCTCACACATGAACCGGAGTGTGATCGGTCATGACGGTGACCCCGGACGTCCTCACCTACTACGAGCAGGGCAAGGAGGACGGCAGGCTCCGTACGGGCCGGGGCCGGCTGGAGCTGTGGCGGACGCAGGACGTGCTGCGCCGGGCCCTGCCGTCACCACCCGCCCGGGTGCTCGACATCGGCGGCGGCACCGGGGTGCACGCCGAGTGGCTGGTCGCCGACGGCTACGAGGTCGAACTGCTCGACCCGGTCCCGCTCCACGTCGAGCGGGCCGGGGCCCTGCCGGGCGTGACCGCGCGGCTGGGCGACGCACGCGACCTGCCCCTGCCGGACACGAGCGCCGACGCGGTCCTGCTGCTGGGCCCGCTCTATCACCTGCCCGACCGCGCCGACCGGGTCACCGCCCTGGCCGAGGCGCGCCGCGTGGTGCGCCCCGGCGGGCTGGTGGCCGCCGCCACGATCAGCCGCTACGCGGCCGTGCACGACATGGTCTACCTGGGGGTCTACGAACACGAGCCGCACCGCCGGGCCGCCCGGGAGGCCATGGAGAACGGCCGCCTGCTGGGTCCTGCGCAGGGCTTCCCCGCCTACCTGCACGAGCCCGACGAGGTGCCGGGGGAGTTCGCCGACGCCGGGCTCCCCGGCGCCGAGCGCTACGGCCTGGAGGGCGCCTTCTGGCTGGACGGCGACGTGGACGACTGGCTCGACGACCCCGAGCGCCGCAGGCTCATGCTCGACGCCCAGCGCACGCTCGAACGCGTGCCGTCGCTTCTCGGGGTCAGCGGGCACCTGCTCACTCTCGCCCGCCGTCCGGCGCAGGCTCCTGCTTCGCCTTTGGGCGGGCACGCAGGTGGGCGCGCTCGCCCTGGCTGCCGAACAGGCTGAGGAACTCGACCGCGCCCTCGTCGGCGGCGCCGAACCAGTGCGGCAGCCGGGTGTCGAACTCGGCCGCCTCCCCTGGAGACAGCACCAGATCCCGCTCGCCGAGGACGAGCCGCAGCCGCCCGTTCAGCACGTAGAGCCACTCGTAACCCTCGTGGGTCTTCGGCTCCGGCGACCTCCTGGCGCTGCCCGCCGGGATCACCAGCTTGTACGCCTGGATGCCCCCGGCCCGGCGGGTCAGCGGCAGCATCGTCATCCCGAAGCGGACGACCGGCCGCAGATGGATGCGCGGATCCCCCGTCGGCGGGGCGTCCACGAGCTCGTCGAGCGTGACCCCATGGGCCTTGGCCAGGGGCAGCAGCAGTTCGAGGGTCGGCCGCCGCGCGCCCGACTCCAGCCTCGACAGCGTGCTCACCGAGATGCCGGTCGCCGCCGACAGGTCGGCGAGCGTCGTCTCGCGCTGTTTGCGCAGCGCACGCAGCCGGGGCCCGACCGAGACGAGCGCGTGTTCGAGGTCGTCGTCCACGCACGCCAGATTGCCATAACGGCAACGACACATGCCAAGAGGACCCGAAATGAGACCTCCGTCCATTGTTGGTAGGTTCCTGGGTACCCATTGACTTATCTGAACGGAGGAGCAGCGCCGTGGATGTCGAGCAGACGGTGTTGCCGGGAATCGGGCTTCGGCACGAGTTCACCACGCGCTCGGGACGGCGTATAGGTGTCGTCTCCCACCGCACAGGCCGGCGCGACCTGGTGATCTACGATCCCGATGATCCCGACAGGGCCTGCGAGACGGTGAAACTCAACGACGAGGAGGCGGACGCGCTCGTCGAGCTCCTCGGCGCCCCCCGCATCGTCCAGCGGCTCAACGCCCTGCACCGCGAGGTCGAGGGCCTGGTCAGCGTCCAGCTCCCGATCGCGCCGGGCTCCCCGTACGCCGGCCGGCCCATGGGCGAGGCCCAGGTGCGCACCCGCACCGGAGCCTCCATCGTGGCCGTCGTCCGCGCCGGGCACGTGTTCGCCAGCCCCGCCCCCGACTTCGTCCTCTCCGGGGACGACATCGTGGTCGTGGTGGGCAGCGAGGACAGCACCGCCGCCGTCGCCGACATCTTCGCCAGCGGCTGAGGCAACGCGTGCACAATACGGCGATACTGTTTCTGGAATTCGGCGCCGTCGTCCTCGGACTCGGCATCCTCGGAGCGCTGGCGCTGCGCGTCGGCATCTCCCCCATCCCGCTCTACCTCATCGCGGGCCTGGCCTTCGGCACCGGTGGCATCCTCCCGCTGGCCACCAGCGAGGAGTTCATCGCCACCGGGGCGGAATTAGGCGTCATCCTGCTGCTGCTCACCCTCGGCCTGGAATACAACGCCGACGAGCTCATGACCAGCCTCAAGGGCAACGCCCGCGCCGGTCTGGTCGACCTCGTGCTCAACGCGGCGCCGGGCGCCGCCTGCGCGCTGATCCTCGGCTGGGGACCGGTCGCCGCCGTGGCCATGGCGGGCGTCACCTACGCCACCTCCTCGGGCATCACCGCCAAGGTTCTGTCCGATCTGGGCTGGATTGGTAACCGCGAGACCCCGGTGGTGCTGTCACTGCTGGTCTTCGAAGACCTCACGATGGCGATCTACCTGCCTGTCCTGACCGCCATGCTGGCGGGGCTGAGCCTGTTCGCCGGCGCGGTCACCGTGGCCATCGCGCTCGCCGCGGTGAGCGTGGTCCTGCTGGTCGCGCTGCGCTTCGGCCGCTACATCGAGGCGTTCGTCGCCAGCCCCAACTCCGAGGTCCTCGTGCTCAAGGTGGTCGGGCTGGCGCTGCTGGTCGCCGGGCTGGCCCAGCAGCTGCAGGTGTCGGCCGCGGTCGGGGCGTTCCTCGTCGGCATCGCGCTGTCGGGCGAGCTGGCCGAGGACGCCCAGGCGCTGCTCGCGCCGCTGCGCGATCTGTTCGCCGCGGTCTTCTTCGTGTTCTTCGGCCTGCAGACCGACCCCACCAAGATCCTGCCCGCCGCCGCCCTGGCCGCGGGCCTGGCCCTGGTGACGATGATCACGAAGCTGATGACCGGCATCTACGCGGCCCGCCGCGCCGGCATCGCCCGCGCCGGCCGGGTCCGCGCGGGCATCGCGCTCATCCCCCGCGGTGAGTTCAACATCGTCATCGCCGGTCTGGCGGTCGCCGCCGGAGCCCATCCCGACCTGGGCGCTCTGGCGGCGGCGTACGTCCTGATCCTGGCGGCCTTCGGTCCCCTGGCGGCCCGGCTCGTGCAGCCGCTCCTCGTGCGCGTGGCGAGCCGCGCCTGACACCACCCCCACACTCCCCCCACCGGCCTGCCCCCGCACCATGCGGCGGCAGGCCGGCGCGTTTCCGGCCCCGTACGGGTCTCAGGCCCGCACGGCGCGGCGGGCGACGGACCTGGAGCGGCGTTCCGGCCGCCAGGTCGACACGAGGGCGGCCGCGAGGAGAAGCTCGGCGATGTCCCCGCCGTAGTACATGATCTCCGCGCCGCCCCGGACCTCGGCGACGGGCGCGTGCACATCCACCCAGAAGCCGCCGTACATCAGCTGCGCGACGACCGCGTGCACGGCGATGGCACAGCCCAGACAGACCAGACGGGCCCGTACGCCCGGCCGGGCCGGCGCGGGGTCGGGACCTGCGATGACGTGCGCGAACAGGCAGCCCGACAGCAGGAAGTGCGTGTGCAGCAGCCAGTGCCCCGCGGGCCGGGCCGTCACGGCGTTGTAGAGCGGGGTGAAATACAGCACCACGAGGCTGCCGGTGGACAGCAGCAGTGCGGTCACCGGATGGGTCGGCAACCGGCCGGCACCGCTGTGCACGACGGCGGACAGCCGCCGCGCGCCCGCGACGGGCATGGCCCGCAGCAGCAGGGTGACCGGCGCGCCCAGCACCAGGGCGAGCGGGGCGTACATGCCGAGGAGCAGATGCTGCACCATGTGGCCGCGGAAGTCGGCATGCGCGAACGACGCGACGGGCGGCAGCAGCGCCGCCGCCGACAGCGCGAGCCCGGTGGCGAAGCAGGCCGTACGCCGCCGGCTCCAGCCCGCGACCGGGTTGCGGCGGCGCGCCCGCCGCGCCAGGCGCAGGTAGACGACCAGGGCGAGAAACAGGGCGAGGAGCAGGGCGAGAAGCGCGGCGTGGTCCGCCGCGTCATGGTGGTTCATCGCGCGACGGCCCTGGCGGGAGGATCGGCCGGGTCGAAGGAGCGGCCGCTGCGCGCGAGCAGGTAGCCCCCGGCGAGCAGCAGCGCGCCCAGGACGAGGAACCCGATGTCCCACCAGAGCTGGTGGGGCCCGCCCCGGACATGATGGATGCCAAGGATGTGGTGGTCCAGGACGCCTTCGACCAGGTTGAAGATCCCCCACCCGGCCAGGATCCACCCCCACAGCACCCGCGAGGTCCACACCCGGCGCCGGTGACGGGTGACCCTGGAGTAGAGGATGGCGAGGCCGGCGAGCACCGCCAGCCAGCACACGGTGTGGAAGACGCCGTCCCACACGGTGTTCATCTCCAGGCCGGAGACGGTGCGCGGGTTGTAGAACCTCACCCCGATGTTGTCGCTGTCGGTGCTGCTCAGCATGTGATGCCACTGCAGGAGCTGGTGCAGCAGGATGCCGTCGGCGAACCCGCCGAGCCCCACCCCGAGCACGATGCCCGGCAGCCGCAGCCCGACCGGCGTCGCACCGGCCCGGGCCTCGCCCGCGGTGGTCGCCATCACCGTGCCTCCGTCCCCCACGCCACTGCGCTGGTTCTCCTGCGCTGGTTCTCCTGCGCCGGTTCTCCTGTGCGGATCTCCGCGAGGGCAGGTTCCCCGGACGCGAGGGTGTAGTCACGCAGGCACGCGCGGGCCGGCCGCCGGGCCTACCGACTCTTTGACCAGCGCCTCACCCGGCGGTGCGGGCGGCGACGAACGCCTCGATGCCGTCGAGCACGCGCTGCAGGCCGAACTCGAATGCCTGGTCGGGATCGTAGGCCGCGTTGTACGCCTCGCCCGCTGCCGCGCCGACCCGGGCGGCCACCGGGTAACGCCGGGGGTCGAACACCCTGGCCAGATAGGGCGCGTGCGCGTGCCACCACTGCTCGTCGGTGACGCCGGTCTCGCCCGGCGCCTGCGCCGCCTCCACCGCGCCCCGCGCCGCTCCGCTCACATAGCCGTTCAGCAGCGTGACGACCGAGTCCATCTCGAGGTCGTCCAGGCCGATGCCGTCGACGGCCCGCAGCTCGTAGTCGTACTTCGCGATGAGGTTGGGGCCCAACGGCGGCCGGGTGAGCGACGACACCTGCAGCATCCACGGGTGCCGCCGATAAAGCGCCAGGTTCTCCCGCGCGATCAGCTCCAGCCTGCCCCGCCAGCCGCCCGGCACCTCCTCGGGCGCGGGCAGCTCGCCGTACGCGGTGTCGAGCATGACGTCGATCAGCTCCGCCTTGCCGGGGACGTAGGTGTACAGGGACATCGTCCCCACCCCGAGCTGCTCGGCGACCTTGCGCATGGACAGCGCGGCCAAGCCCTCGGCGTCGGCGACCTCGATCGCCGCGCGCACGATCCGGTCGACCCCGATCTCCGGCTTGCCCTTGCGCCCGGTCCGCTCCCCGGTGCGCCACAGCAGGGCCAGACTCCGCGCCGGGTCTCCCTGCGAGCTGTACTCCGTCATCGCCCGCGAATTCTATGCGCAGCGCGACTCCGTATGCTGTACGGTACGCCGTACGGAACCTTTGGAGGAAGCGCGATGACGCACGCGATCGCGGCCGACGGGCTGCGCAAGCGATACGGGAACACCCCCGCCCTCGACGGCCTCGACCTGACGGTCGGCGCGGGCACGGTGCACGGCCTGCTCGGGCCGAACGGCGCAGGCAAGACCACCGCCGTCCGCATACTCACCACGCTGCTGCGCCCGGACGGCGGCACGGCCCGCGTCGCCGGCTTCGACGTCGTACGGCAGCCCGCCGACGTGCGCCGCAGCATCGGCCTCGTCGGCCAGCACGCCGCGCTCGACGAGGTCCTCAGCGGCAGGCAGAACCTCGTCATGTTCGGCCGCCTTCACCACCTGTGCCCGGCCGCGGCCCGCGTCCGGGCCGACGAACTGCTCGACCGGTTCGGCCTCGCCGACACCGGGACCAAACCGGTCGGGAACTACTCCGGCGGCATGCGCCGCCGCCTCGACCTGGCGGTCGGCATGATCTGCTCCCCTCCGGTGCTGTTCCTCGACGAGCCCACCACCGGCCTGGACCCGCGCGGCCGCACCGAGGTATGGGAGGCCGTCCGCGCCCTCGTCGCCGAGGGCACCACCGTGCTTCTCACCACCCAATACCTGGAGGAGGCCGACCAGCTGGCCTCCCGCGTCTCGGTCGTCGACGCCGGCCGCGTCGTCGCCGAGGGCTCTCCCGACGAGCTGAAGTCCGCGCTCGGCGGCGACCGCCTCGACGTCGTCGTGCGCCACACCGCCGACCTGCCCGCCGCCGCCGCGATCGTCGGCCGAGCGGAGGGCGTCTCGGGTGCGGTCTCGGATGGTGTGTCCGTCGACGTGGACGCCGACACCCGCCGGGTCAGCGCACCCGTACGCGACCGGTCCGCCGCGCTCCCCGAGGTCCTGCGCGCCCTCGACGCCGCGGGCGTCGCCGTCGCCGACATCGCCGTACGCCGGCCCTCCCTGGACGAGGTCTTCCTCCACCTGACCGGCACCAGGAAGAACGCGAGGAAGGAATCCGCCGCATGAGCACGACCGTCACCGCACCCGAGATCCCCCGCACCCCGGCCGCGCGACTGCGCTGGACTCTGGCCGACGGCTGGACCGTCACCCTGCGCGATCTCGGCCACTGGGCCCGCAAACCCGGCCAGGTCGTGGCCGGCCTGCTGTTCCCCGTCATGATCGTGCTGATGTTCGGCTACCTGTTCGGCGGCGCCATGGCCGTACCGGGCGG
Source organism: Microbispora sp. CL1-1 (assembly GCF_012034195.1). Lineage (NCBI taxonomy): Bacteria > Bacillati > Actinomycetota > Actinomycetes > Streptosporangiales > Streptosporangiaceae > Microbispora > Microbispora sp. CL1-1. The sequence goes on along the minus strand of NZ_JAATEK010000043.1, from coordinate 6,119 downwards.
CGGCGACTACCGCGAATACCTCATGCCCGGCATGTACGCCATGACAATGCTCTTCGGCATCGAGGCCACCTTCACCGCCGTCGCCCGCGACGCCGCCCAGGGCGTCACCGACCGCTTCCGCTCCCTGCCCATCGGCTCGTCCGCCGTCGTCCTCGGCCGCAGCGCCGCGGACATGCTCAACACCGTCCTCGGCCTCGCCGTCATGATCGCCTGCGGCCTGGCCGTCGGCTGGCGCTGGCACGAAGGGCCCGCCCGCGCCGCCCTCGCCATCGGGCTGCTGTTGCTGCTGCGCTTCGCGTTCCTGTGGGTCGGCATCTACCTCGGGCTGACCCTCGGCGGCCCGGAAGCCGTCATGGCCGTCCAGGTCCTCGTCTGGCCCGTCGGCTTCGTGTCCAGCGCCTTCGCCTGGACCGGCACGATGCCCGGCTGGCTCGCCGCCGTCGCCGAATGGAACCCCCTGTCGGCCACCATGGCCGCCACCCGTGGCCTGTTCGGCAACCCCGGAGCGGGCGGCACCACCTGGATCTCCGAGCACGCCGGGGTCATGGCGCTGGTCTGGCCGCTGCTGCTCATCTCGGTCTTCCTCCCGCTGTCGGTCCGCCGCTACCGCCGCCTCGACCACTGACGGCGCTGACGGCGCTGACGGCGCCGGAGTGCGGGACTATGAGGCCGGGGGGTGCGCGGCCCGCCGGGTGTGGTGGTCCAGCAGCCGGGTGAGCAGATGCACGAACTGGTCGCGCTCGGCAGGGGTCAGCGGGGCGAGCAGCTCCTCGTGGAGGTCGTCCAGCACCTTGTCGAGGCGGCGCAGGCTCTGCCGCCCCTGCGCGGTGATGGTGATGACGTTGCGGCGGCGGTCGTCGGGATCCGGCATCCGTTCGACGAGACCGCGCTCGGCCAGTTCGTTGAGGACGCCCACCATGTCGCTGCGATAGATACCGGTGCGGCGGCTCAGCGTCGCCTGGCTGCCCGGGCCGAACTCCTCCAGCGAGGCGAGCACCGCGTAGTGCCACTTGCGGGCGTCGACCCGGGCCAGCCCCTCGCCCATCAGCCGGTCCGCCCGCGCCGCCACCATCGCGAGCAGGCGGCTGGCACGTCCGCGCAGCCGCTCCGGCGTCTTCGTCTCACCGTCGTGCGGCATGTCCGCGGCTTCGGCCCTGCTGGTCATGCCGCGATCCTAGCGCCCTTGTGTTAGTCCGGCTAACGATACGGGCCGCCGCCCTCAGCCGCCGGGGCGGAGCGTGGCGGCGATGACGTCCGAACTGTCGGCATGCAGGGCCTGCGCCGCCGTCTGCCCGGTCGCCGCCAGATAGGTGTCGGCAGGCCGGTTGCCCACGGCATACCCGGCGCCCACGGCCGGGGCCGGCAGGATCCGCCGTATGGCCGAGCAGGTGTCAGGAACAGTGATCGACATGGCCGCGAGGCCAGAACCTGACCCGACGTCGGAGTCAAACCCGCGCGCTGTCCACCGAAGCACGCTGCGCTAGCCTGATCGCCATGCTGCGCCGATGGACGCTCCCGATCCTCTTCCTGGCCCTCGGGCTCGCCGCCGCGGCACGGCAGATCGCCCGGGGAGCCCCGGTCGCCGCCGTCACACTGCTCCTGATCTTCCTGGTCGGCGCCGTCCTGCTGTCCCCGCTGATCTTCCCCAGGTCCGTCAGCGCCGCCGAGGCGCTGCGCCGCGCCGCGGCCGACGGCCGGCCCATCGTCTACTGGCGCCCCGGCTGCCGCTACTGCATGCGGCTGCGCACCCGGCTCGGCCGCCACGCCTACCGGATGCACTGGGTCGACATCTGGCGCGACCCGGACGGCGCCGCGGCGGTCCGGGCCGCCACCGGCGGCGACGAGACGGTGCCCACCGTGGTCGTGGCGGGCACGCCGCACGTCAACCCCGACCCTCGATGGGTGCGCGCGCAACTGCCTTGACCAACCTCAGCTTCGGACGGCCACGTTCCAACCTGTGCACCCCGTCCGACCCGCCGTCCGACCCGCCGTCCAACCCGCGCAGCGTCCGCGCCGCACCCGCGACCAGCGCGGCACGCGGCAGGTCCCCACCGGCGGCACACCACTCCGCCACCGCCTCCAGCACCATCGCGCGCACCGTCTCGTCACCCGCCCGCCCCGACGACACCAGCGCCGAACGCAGCGACCGCCACGCCGCCTCGCGATCCCCGAGCTCCGCCCGCACCCGCGCCAGCTCGACATGAACCGTCGACAGGAACTGCCCCGGCACGTCCGCCTGCCCGTCCACCAGCTCCAGCGCCTCCACCAGCAGGCGCTCCGCCTCGCCGAGCTCACCCCGCCGCCGCGCCACCTCCCCGGCGGCCTGCCGCACCCGCGCCGCCGCCAGCCGATCCGGCGTACGGTCGGCCGCCTCGCCGGCCAACACCAGCTCCCGCTCCGCCCCCACCACATCACCCGTACGGGCACGCAACTGGGCCAGCCGCACCCGCAGCATCATCGGGAGGGGCACCGCCTCCATCCCGCCGAGCAGCCCCGCCAGCTCCGCCGCCTCCTCCAGCAGCGTCAGCGCCTCCGCCGCGTCCCCCCGATTCTCCGCCACCAGCGACAGCCAGTAGAGCGCCAGGGACAACCCCCACCGCTCCCCCAGCGCGCGGTAGCCCGCCAGCGCCGCACGCAACCACGGCTCAGCCGCCCGCGCCCCCGCCCTGCCGTACTCGAACTCCCCGATGCCGCCCATCAGCAGCCCGGTCGCCCGCGCCCACGGATCCTCGTGATCGCCGAACGCCCGCATCGCCGCCAGCGCCCTGCGCCAGTGATCCACCGCCCCGCCCGAGGGCCTGACCCCCACGATCCAGGCCCACAACGCCACGGGATGGCCCGACTCCTCGACCACGCGCATCGCCTCCGGCGACGCGTACGGCTCATCGGACGCCAGCAGCACGCACAACGCGTGCGGCAGCTCCAGCCCATGCGGCGCGGCCTCGCCCAGCACCGCCCGGATGGCCCGCGCCCACCTCGCCGCCTCGTCGCCCCGCCCCCGCACCGTCCACGCCCACAGCCTGGCCATGAACAGCCGCAGCGCCTGCCCCTTCTGCCCGGTCCGTACGGCGTGGCCCAGCGCCGCGTCGAGGTTGCCCCGCTCGGCGTCCAGCATCGCCAGCAGGCGAAGCTGCTCGGCCGTGCGCAACCCGGGCTCGGCCGCCTCCGCCACCTCGACGAAATAGCCCAGATGCCGGTCACGTACGGCCCGCGCCTCGCCCGCCTCCTCCAGCCGCTCGGCCGCGTACGCGCGCACCGTCTCCAGCAGCCGATAACGCACCTGCGCCGCCCGGTCCGCGGTCCCCTCGGGCTCGGCCACGACGACCAGCGACCTGTCCACCAGGCAGGTCACCGTCTCCAGCCCCGCCCCGCACACCCGCAGCGCCGCCTCCGCCGTCGCCCCGCCCGCGAACACCGACAACCGGCGCAGCGCCACGCGCTCCTGCGGCGACAGCAGATCCCAGCTCCACTCGATCACCGCCCGCAGCGACCGATGCCGCGGCCCCGCCGTACGGCCGCCGCGCAGCGCCAGCCGCTCGCCCACCGCCTCGGCGAGCTGCCGCATCGTGAACGACCGCAGCCGGGCCGCAGCCAGCTCGATCGCGAGCGGCAGGCCGTCGAGCTGCCGGCACACCGCGACCACATCGGTCACCACCGAGTCGTCCACCACGAACCCCGGCCGCGCGGCCGACGCCCGCGCCACGAACAACGCCACCGCGGGGAACTCCAGCGCCCGCGCCGCGTCCACGTCGTCGCCGGGCAACGCCAGCGGCCGCACCGGATGGAGATGCTCGCCGGGAACGTCCAGCGGCTCTCGGCTGGTCGCCAGGATCCGCAGCCCCGGCACCCCCGCGAGCAGCCGCTCCGCCAGCGCCGCCGCGCCGTCCACCACGTGCTCGCAGTTGTCCAGCACGAGCACGAGCTCCCGGCCCGCCAGCGCCTCCACCAGCGCGTCGAGCGGCGACAGGGCCGGCCGCGCGGCGACGTCCCCGTCCCGCTCGGGCGTGGCCGCGGGTACGGTCGCCCGCACGGCGGCCACCACGTCCGCCGCGTCGCCGGCGGCGGCCAGCTCGACCAGCCAGACACCCGAGGCGGCGGCGAGCCCGCCGGCGACCTCCACCGCCAGCCTGGTCTTGCCCGCGCCGCCCGGCCCGGTCAGCGTGACCAGCCGCGCGGCCGACAGCAGGCCCCGCACCCGCGCCACGTCCTCCCGCCGCCCCACCAGGCTCGTCACCGGCGCCGGCACGTTCCCCCGCACGGCAGCCCGTACGGGCTTTTCCGGAGGCGCGTAGCGCAGCGCCTCCAGGTGGGCCGCGCGCAGCTCCGGCCCGGGATCGACGCCCAGCTCGTCAGCCAGCCGCCGCCTGACGCGTTCGAACGCCTCCAGCGCGTCCCCGCGCCGCCCCGCCGCGCACAGTGCCCGCATCAGCAGGGCATGGAACGGCTCGCGCAGCGGATGCGCGGCGACGACCTCCTCCAGCTCCGCCACCAGCGCCCCGGCGGCCGCCGTGTCCACCGCCGTGTCCGCCGCGGTGTCGGCCACGGCGAGGTCGGCCGCCACCCGGGCCTCCAGCGCGCAAAGCCGCAGCTCCTCCAGGCGCGCCGCCGCCACCTGCGCGAACGGCAGGCCGGCCGCGTCGGCGAGCGCCGCACCCCGCCAGAGCGCCAGGGCCGACCGCAGCACGGCCGCGGCACGCCGGGGATCGCGCTCGGCCCGGCCCGCACGCACCAGGCGTTCGAACTCGACGGCGTCTACCTCCTCCGGCGGGACGTCGAGCAGATAACCGGCCGGATGCGACACCACTGTGCCGTGCGAGCCCTCGTGCACTCCCTGGTGTCGCAGCTCACGTCGTAGCCGCGACACCAGGGAATGCAGCGCCGCCACCGGGTTCGCGGGCGGCTCCTCCCACAGGTCCTCGGCCAGACTCTCGGCGGTGACCACCCTGCCGGGTGCCAGAGCGAGCCGGATCAGCAGCACGCGCAGCCGCGCACCTTTGATATCGCCGCCGGTCACCCGCAACGGCCCGAGAATCCCGATTCGCATGGCTCTCTCATTGTCGTTGAGGGTTTTGGTTCGTGGCGTAAATGATCTTGTAGCCGCCCAGCGCCTTTACAATGTAGATTCATAGTAGGATCGGCGTGATGAACACCCCCGCCGTCCCCGAGCGGAACACCCCCGCGCGGCCGGAGCGCGATCCCTACCAGGTGTATCTCGACGCGCTGCAGAGCCCCGAGTCCAAGCGCACGATGAAGGGCTGCCTCGACCGCATCGCCCGCCTCATCACCGGCGACCCGGAGGCGACCGGCGCCGGCCAGCCCTGGGAACTGCTCCGCTACGAGCACACCACCCGGCTGCGGACGCTGATGCGGGAGCAGGGCTGGTCGCCCTCCCACGTCAACAAGCATCTGGTCGCGCTGCGCCGGGTGCTGAAGGAAGCGTGGCGGCTCGGCCTGATGAGCGGCGAGGACTACCAGCGGGCCGCCGACCTGCCCGCCTACAAGCACACCCGCGTCCCGGCGGGACGGCACGTCGAGAGCGAGGCGCTGGCGGCCGTGCTGGAGGTGTGCGACGGCGACCCCTCCCCCGCCGGCCGCCGCGACGGCGCGATGCTGGCGGCGCTCTACTCCACCGGCTGCCGCCGCGCCGAGATCGCCGGGCTCACCCTGGCCGACTTCGATCCCGACGCGCGTTCCCTGCGGGTGCGCGGCAAGGGCGACAAGGAACGGCTGGTCTACCTGACCGCGGAGGCCGTCGAGCGCCTCGATCTCTGGCTCGCCGTACGCGGGCGGGCGACGGGCCCGCTGTTCTGCCCCATCAACAAGGGCGGGCGGCTGCGCCTGGCCCACATGACCGGCCAGGCCATCGCCGACATCGTCTCCCGCCGCCTGGCCGCCGCCGGGGCCTCCCCGCGTACGCCGCACGACTTCCGGCGCACGTTCATCGGCGAGCTGCTCGACGCCGGGGTCGACCTCGCCACCGCCCAGGCGCTGGTGGGCCACGCCTCCCCCGCCACCACCGCGCGCTACGACCGGCGGCCCGAGCGGCGCCGCCGCGAAGCCGTCGACCGGCTCCGCGTCCCCGGCGCCGCCCGCTGACCGGGCCTGCCGTTCCTCAGATG
>NZ_JAATEK010000042.1:0-67879 GCF_012034195.1 Microbispora sp. CL1-1 | reverse complement strand
TGGCCGTCTGCCTCGGCTTCGAGCCGGGCCAGGTGATTACGCCAGCGCTGCCGTTCATGGACCGAGCGCAGCAAGCGCACGCCGATGGGGGCCAGGTCGGGATCACCGGGCTTGACCGGCCGCCAGATGTAGCGGTGAGGGTCGACCGGCTCGTCAGGCAGGCCAAGGGCTTCAAGGACCCAGGTCCGGCGGTCCTGCTTGTGCTCCGTCAGGGTCTTGTTCGACCACTTCCGGGAGACCAGGACGCGGCGGCCCGCGTAGCCGAGGTGATCGGGCTTGTGCGCCTTACCTCTGCACCGGCCCGGAGCCATCCCCGGTTTGGCGCCCTTGGGCTGCACCCCGTACCGCAGCCAGTTCGGGCAGGTCGGCGAACACGGCTCGAACCGCAGCGCCTCCAGCAGCCGTTCGGCGTGTGCCTTTCGACGAGGGTCGTCAGTGCCGAGGGCGTCACCGAGGCTCTTGGTCAGGTACTTCGACAGGTACTGGATGAGCTGGTCGGCGTCGGGCGTTCCGGCGAGGACGCTCTGTATGTCGAGCTGGTCGCCGAAGCGGAGCACGTGCAGGGGTTCGGCCTCGTCGTCCTGGTCGAGAGCGTCGAGTGCCTGTTCCCAGGTCGGCAGGACCTCCCCCGTGGTTGGGTCGAGGTAGCCGGCCCCGTCCTCCCACACGGGCAGGTGCTTCCCCTCGAAACGGACTACATCCGTTGAAGGCCACCACACCTGGTGATATGTGGCCGCGATGATCTGCCGCAGCTCCGCACGCGGGAGGGTGCCGCGGATCGCCATGTGCAGGTGCGGTGCGAGCCGCTTTTGAGGCTCGACGGTGGCGAAGTACTGCACGTCATAGCCCGCCACGCGGCGGAGGTTCTGCACGAAGCGGTCGACCAGTTTGGAGAAGTGCAGCGCGTCCCGAGCCGCCCGCACGTAGTCGTACCGGTCCGGGTCCGGGGGCGCACCCTCCAGCACGCGCCCATACGACGGGAGCGTGAGCGTGACGAACATCGAGGGCCGGTAGGTCTTGCCGTCCGCGCCGGTGAAGGTCCGCCCGAGCGTGGTCTTGGTCATCTGCCGCTTGGGCAGATCCGGGGCGTCCTGCCGCCGCTTCGTCGACCGCGAGCGCTTACCCGAGGCTCGGCCGAGGACGTTGCCGCGCATCCCGGCCCGGTTGATCTCCTCGTCCAAGTCCTCAATGGCCGCATCGAGGTCGGTGGTGTCGCCGCCCGCCTTTTCCACCTCGTCCCGCCACGCCTGGGCGTCGGCCCGCAGCTCGACAAGGTGACGCTGATACTCGTCCGCGTTGTCGGGCAGGTTCACGGGCTCGGCTTCCAGGTGCCAGCCCTCCCGGCACTGCGCCCGCCGAAGCTGCCGGTTGCGCTTCGCGCACGGCGGGCACTTGCTCTCCAGCGTCGCCCCGCACGGCACGTCGATGACCTCAACCTGCCCGGTGAGGATGTCCTGCCGCCGCAGCGGAACCGGACGGATACACACCCCGTACTGCTTGGCGATCTCCTCCACGACCTCACGAGCCAGCGGTTGAGCCATTCGGACGGCGCGAGGGGTGGAGCGGTCGTGCGGGTTGGTCACCGGTCACCGTCCCACGCGCTGATGGGGTCGAGGAGGTCGGCCGGGCCGAGACCGTCGACCATGACGGCGGCCTTTTCGCCGCATTCGTGGCACTCGACGATGCCGCGCACCGGGTCGAGCCACAGCACATCCAGGGCACCGCAGCCCGAGCAGCGCAGGCCGTCGAGGATGTGAGCCAGGCGCATCATCGGCCCTCCCCCGCGAACTCGGCGACCATCGCCCGGATATCGGTGTCGGAGACGTACGCGGCCCGCACCCGCACCGGATCAGGACTGGTTTCGAGACGGACGTAGCCGACGCCCGCGCCCAGCTCAGGAACCGGCGAGATGTGGTCGGCCAGTGCGCCCCGGTCGCGTGCCCCGTCGCCGAGGACCATGTCCACCTGTTCCGACTCGTCCAACCGGAGCGCGATCTTGTCGGGGAACAGGTTGCGGATGTTCATGACCTCCTTGCGCGGGTCCTGCAACGCGGCCATGACCCCGAGGCCGACCGCCCGGCCCTGGGTCGTCAGGGTCGCCAGGGCCGCCGTGATGCGCTGACGGAGGCCCTTGTCGGGCTGGTAGGCGGTCAGGAACGCCACCTCGTCCACGAGGACCAGGACGAACGGGTCGGAAGGCGTCGGGGTGTGGGAGCGCTGGAGGCCGGCGAACCGGTCGGCCCGCTCCTGCATCACCGAGACCGCCTCATCGAGCAGGTCGGCGCACTCCTTCGGATCGGCTGCATACCGGGAGCCGAACAGCGCACGCCCGAAGGACAGCTCCATCCGCTTGGGGTCGAGCGCCCACACCTGAACCAGGCCCGCCCGCATCGCGGGGAGGAGGCCGCGGATTGTCGACCACAGGTAGGAGCCTTTGCCCGCGCCCGTGGCCCCGGCGATCAAGACATGGGTGCCGTGAACCTTGAGCCGCAGCGGTGTGCCGTCTTCGCACCGGCCGATCTCGACCGGCCCCACCGAGGCGACCTCGGGAACCGGAAGGGCGGGCAGTGGTTCGGCGAGGGGGTCGCGGCGGGGGAAGGTGAGCACGAGCCGCCCGGCCCGCGCGACGGCGACCCGGCAGGAGGGTGCGCCGAAGCCGTGGGCCAGGTGCTCGATGCGGTCGGCCCAGTCGGTGACGGCTTGGCCGTTGAGCATCTTCACGCTGACGCGGTCGGCCCAGCCGTCGCACTCGACCCGGACGAGGCGGGGTAGGTAGTCGCGGCCCCGGATGTGCCGCCCGAGGCCGGAGACGACCATGACCGGTTGCCAGTGCCGCCGGTAGACGGCGACGAGCCGCCACCAGGCCAGTAGGGGCCAGCCGACCAACCTTAGGAACGAGGCCCGATCAAGCAGCGCCCAGGACAGGCCTGCCGAGGGCAGGAACCCGGCCATGACCAGGGCCAGGCGCCAGCCGTACAGGGTCCAGATGACCCCGAGTCCGACCGGCACGGCCACCGCGACCGGATGCCGCACGACGAGGCGAACCAGGCCCGCGAACAGGCGCGACAGCCAGATCACCAGGGTGACGATGGCGGGGGTCTGCATGACGGCCGGGCGGAAGACCACGGCCGTGTCTGGTGTGGTGGAGACGAGGTTGCGTGCCTCGTCGCCGGGAAGTTTCTTGAACATTAGGCTTGGTGTCCTCTCAGGCATTGGCGTGTGTGAGAGATCGGGGGGCCGCTGGAATGCCAGTTCCAGCGGCCCCGTCCTTGGGTCAGGCCGCCGGGCCGGTGGCCTGCGCGTGTTCGGTGTGGTCGGCGTGCAGGCGTTCGCAGTCGGCCAGGTACCGCGCGGCGGCGTTGAAGATCTGCCGGGCGATGTCCAGGTCTTCGGCGGTGACCGGACTGGCCGCCCCGGTGGCCGAGACCGTCACGTCCGCCTCGCCGGACTCCAGGACCAGGTACGGCCGCCCCGACTCCAGCACTCGCGCGCTGGCCGCAGTGATCGAGCCGTAGAACGAGACGCCGATACGGGGACGCTCACCGGGATCGACCGACATCGACAGGTGCGTGTACGGCCGCCAGTTCACGCCGCCGCCTCCTTGCCGTTGCTGGCCGCCTTGGCGTGAGCGCGAGGAGCGCGCATCTCCCGTGCCCTGATGGAGTAGGCGAGCCGTCCGGACCCGTTGACGTACGGGGTCACGGTCAGTCCGTCGAACTCGACCGGCGTGAACGGCAGGCCCGCAACCGGGGCCGGGGGCACCGGCTGGACCGGAGCGAGGATCTTGACGGCCACGGTCTTCTGCGCCGCCTTCAGCGACGGGTCAGCGTCCATCACGGGGATCTGCCAGACGAGTTCGCCCGTCTGCTTGTCCCGCGCCTGGACGAAGCGACCGTTGCTCGACGCCTCGAAGTCCTTGACCGGCTCGACCTCGCCCACTGCGTAGCAGCCGTACGGGAAGATCTGGCCGAAGCTGATCGGAATGGGTCCCTGTAGAGCCATGATTACCGCCCTCCCTTCTTGTACGGTCAGCCACCTTGACTGACCAAGTTGTGTCTCCATTAAGCACTGAACCCACTTGGCTAGTCAAGCAGTCCAAGTGGGTTCGGGCGGGAAAGTTGGATTACCTAATCGGGTAGGCGTCCTCAAGTTCGTGACGATCGCCGGGAAGGACCGTCTCCACGACGGCCCACGGCTTGCCGGTCGCATCGCAGGCGACGGCATAGACGGCCAGCAGAGCGGCCGAGGTCTTGACGCCGAGGAGGTCGCGCTCTTCCTGAGTGGGGTTGCGTGCGGTCACATGCTCGACGATGTGGTCCAGCTCGACACCGGCCGCAGCTTCGACGTAGCGCCGTACGCCCTGCTTGAGATCTTCGGGCTCTGCCAGCGGGCTACCTTCGGCCACGTCCGCCGGCACCCAGGTGGAGGAGATCTCAGATGCTTCGTCGTCGCGGGTGACGAGGGTCCTGCGGAGGACGACCGCCGACTTGGGCGTGATGTCGAGGTAGGCCGCGATGCGGTTAGGGGCTGGCACCGGCCCGGCGGACAGCAGCGAGCTTCCGACCCGGGTCTCTTTGCGGTCGAGCAGTTCCCGGCCCGTGCGGACCTGCCGTCCGGAGGCGATGGCGGGACGGCCGCGTACGAATCGGCCCTTGCCCTGATGGGTGACGATCCACCCCTGATCTCGGAGTACGCCCAGCGCCTTGACCACCGTGGGCCGCGCCATGCCGAATTCGGCCATGAGTTGGTGTTCGCTCGGCAGCGGTGAGCCGGGCGGATATTCGCCTGATTCGATGCGCCGTTCAAGCTCGGCGATGAGTTGGGCGTACTTGGGAGGAGTGTATTCAAATGACATCAGAGCCCCGCATTCAACATGCCTGTCTAGCCAAGCAGGCTAGCAGTGCAGGTGTGTCGTGCGAAGGCCCATTGCCGACAGGAGCCCGTAACCCAAGGGCAGCGGACTGCCGGCCCCTAACGGACCTCACCCGTCAGCAGGTCGAACCAGGTCGCCCAGCCCTGCCGGACCGACCACCGGTGAGTCTCGGCGATCTCCGGTTCTTCGTCCTTCTGGACGGTACGGCGGATGTAGGCCAGCCCGCCGGACTGGCACAGTTCGTAGAACCTGGCCTGACAGTCACACGTCCAGGCCAGGACCAGGACCCGCTGCGCAGGTGTGGGCTTCCACCACTCCAATTTGCGGAAGTATCCCCGGCGGATTGGGACGTGTGCGCTGTGCAGGCGGTCCGGCTCGTCGAGGTCGTTCACGAGGCATCCCCCGCCAGGTACGGCGGACGAGGGTACTGCTGGCGCAGTTGCCCGTACCGGTGAGCCACCCGGCGCGCAGCGGTGACGACATCGGAGGCCGGGCCGAAGGCGTAGACGGGCCGCCCGCTGGTCGAGGTACGGCCCGAGCGCCACCGGAACCAGCGGCCATCGGTCCACACGACCAGCTCGACCCAGACCGACACCAGCGCCAGCCCGTACCCCTCGTGGACGTCGGCGGCCACGCCGTACTGCTCCAGCTCCACACGCAGCCGCTCGGCACATTGGGCAGCGGTAACGGCCAGGGGGCGACGGCCCGCCACGAGCCGATCGGCGCTCATGACGCCACCGCCCTACGGCCCGAGCCCGAGCACTCGAAACACTCGACCGTGGACAGCTCCACGATCACGCCATCAAGCCGGTACTCCGCATCCGCCGACGCCCGCCGGACAAGCCGCCAGCCCTTCCCCCGGCAGGCCCCGCACCTCTCCGTCTCCGTAACCATGGGGCAAGGGTCGTAATTGCAGGTCGCTCAACCCATCCCGCGCCGATATTCCGGCCGGGCATGCCGATATCCCTTGACGGGTTAACCCCAACCCGGAAGCTTGGAAATACAGGCAGTCAAGCAGACGCAAGGGGAAGCGCCTTATGCCCGCAGAAGCGGCGGAACCGGTCATGATCCCGCCCGACCTCTGGCAGCGCCCCGAAATGCTCGACGCCCTGAAGAAACGGAACATCGGGCAGGTTTTCCGGCTTATCAGGCAATACGCGGGCGTGAGTCAGACTCGCATTGGCATTGCCGTGAATCTCAGCCAGGGCAAGGTCAGCGAGATCATGCGCGGAAGCGCGCAGGTCACCGCACTGGATGTGTTCGAGCGGATCGCCGATGGACTGCGCATGCCCGACCCGGCCCGGCTCGCTCTCGGACTCGCCCCCCGCGCCTCCGGCCGTTCCCAGATCATCGAGGCCGCCTCATCCCGTCGCGCTATCCCTTCTCGGGATGGGATGCCAGCGAGTCAGCTCCTTAGCGTCGAAGGCGTGGTGATCGGCCCGCGTCCAACTGACGACCCATGGGATGTCGACCTTCTGACGCTGGCCTGGGTAGTGGGAAGGCTGGATGCCCGTATGGACCGACGAACGATGCTGCTCCTCGCGGCCGGAATGACCGCCGAAACCGCGGCCTCCATCGCGGACCCTTGGGAGCGCCTTTCCCGTGCGCTGAGGGGGCCGCAGATGCTCGACGACGACACGATTGAACGGCTCGAAGCGCGCACCATCGGCTTCCACCGGCTCGAATACGTCATGCCCGCCCGAGCCATCTACCAGGGGCTCACGACGCACATCAACGAGTTGAGCACCCTGCTTCAAAGCGGCCCGCCCGAGCGCTACCGGCGCCGCTTGGCGGCAACAGCCGGCGAAGCCGCAACGCTGGCGTCCTGGATTGCCTGGGACCTCAAGCAGCCCGCGCAGTCGGCCTCATTCGAGCGCGTTGCCGCCCTGGCCGCCGAGGAGAGCGGGCACCGCGTCATCCAGGCATGCACGTACGCCTACCGGTCGTACGCCGTCACCGGCCCCGAGGCCGTCGAGCACATTCGACGCGCCCAGCAGTTCCTCCCGGCCGAAGGCGACGACGCAACGCGCGCGTGGTTGCTGGCCCGGGAAGCCGAAGAGTTGGCCGGACTCGGCGACGGCCAGGCGGTCGAACTGTTGCAGCGAGCTGAGGAAGCCCACACCCGTGCCCGGCCCCACCGTGAGCGCGCATGGACCCGCTTTCTCGACGCCGGACGCATGGCTGCATTCCAGCTCTCGACCTACGTACGGCTCGGCGACGAGCAGCACGTGACAGAGGCCGGCCAAGCCGCCCTTGCCGCCCTCGGCCAGGACGAGGACCAAAAGCGCGTGTCCGTCGTCTACGCCGACATCGCACAAGACGAGTCGCAAACTTCTCTCTATCCGCCCCGTTCGCAACGTAGCGGGTCAACTTTGGGTGCGGTTTATCTCGCAAGGTAAGTTCGAGAACGAGGTGACCCAGGTGGATACTGAGGGTTTTACCGTCTGGGGATTGAAGCAAGATGGGACCTTGCGTCGATCGCATGTGGACACGATGCACGATGCGATACAGCGGGCTCTGACTCCAGAGCTGTAGAGCTGCCGAATTGCTCTCATAGGGATCAAGGGCGGCGCTGCGCGCCGCCTCGCGGCCCCTCGCCCGCTCGGCGGCCGGGCATGCGGCCTGGGGGCCGGTCCCGGCCGCCGACGGCTCGAACCGCATCGCTGCAAACTACTGTCATCCAGCGATCACTTCTCGCTACGGTGTCATCGTGACATCGGCCTTCCAATACGAGATTCGTTGCTGGGCGTGCGCCGAGGACCAGGCCGCAGAAGAGCGTGCGGAGTTCGTGACTGGCCAAACCGGTGAGAACGACGAGCAAAAGATCCGCTTAGCTATCGCCACCTGCAATAACTGCTTCGCGCCCGTAGCCCTCTACCAGCAGCTCATTTGGGACGACTACGCAGAGGAAGAGGTCGTACGGTCCACGCGCGCAGACGTGATCTGGCCCTACTCAGATCAAAGAGGGCAAGATCGCTCACGCGCCATCCCCCATGATCTGCGCAGAGAGCACCAAGAAGCGCAACTATGCTTCAACGCCAACGCATACACGGCCACTGTCGTCATGGTTCGACGCGCCCTAGAAGGGGTGTGTACCGACCATAACATCAAGGTCAAGAACCTGGTCAGTGCACTCGAAGAGATGGAGCGCCAGGGGCTGATTGAAGGCCGACTACTCGAGTGGGCTCAGGAGCTACGAGTGCTTGGAAACGAAGCAGCACACTATACGGGCCGCCCGGTAGCTCGCCAGGACGCACAAGATGCGCTCGACCTGGCCGAAGCTCTGATGGATTACCTGTACGTCTTTACCGGGCGCTTCAACGAGTTCAAGAAGCGCCGCGACGAGTCTCGAAAGGACGCCTCCGGCGGGGGCGCTCCGGCTCCGGGATGACCGCCAAGTTGAGGAGTGCGGGCCGTAGGTGGCTGAGGTAGGAGTCCGCGCGTCCCTTCTGCCATCGACCCGGGCAAGCCCAGCAGACCAGCTCCTACGGCTCAAGCCCGTCTGTGACCCCTGGCGTCCGATGACCGAGGAACAGCGACCGGTTGACGTACACGCGAAGACGGGCTTGCCCCTCCGTCGCCGGCCTGCTGCTGCTCCGCAGCGGGTCGAGGGCATACGGGATGCGCGGACGGGGGAGGAGCGTGCGGCGCCGCACGGGCAGAAAGGCCGCTGTGCAATATGCGTGCAATGATCTTGACGATCAGGGCCGGGCGAGCGGGCTCCGGCGCAGGTCAAGAGCGTCGGGCAACCTGGAATGGTCACGCGCTGTAAAACCGTCGGCTCAGCCTACCCAGGTTCGAACCCTGGACCTGCCACCAGCAGAACAGCAGCTCAGAGGCCCTCCGGGGCCTCTTCTGCTTTCCGGCCCATGCAGCCAGAGGCAGCCCTGAGTGGCCCGATGCCAGTGGGTCGACAAATGCGGCATGCGCCTCACCGTCGTCTTCGGCGCCATCACGCCACCGTCGGCATGGCTCTGCTTGCACTGTCCGGACCCCAGGGCAGCTACCTCGTCAACATCCTCGGCCCGTCCGTCGTCATCGGCGTCGGTATGGCCCTGATCTTCCTGCCCCTGTCCCTGGCGGCCGGCACCGGCGTGCCCGCCGACTGCCAGGGCATCGCCTCCGGCTCCATCAACGGACCTCCTTGGCCAGCAGGGCGCCAGGCCACGTCGGGGCCAGCAGGACCGCGCTGAGCAGCCCGATCGTGGTGGTGGCCCCCGCCGCGGCGGCGAGCGCGACGGTGTCGCTCACCCCCGGGTACGCGTACCGCCCGGTCGTGGCGAGCGTGGAGAACCCGGCCTCCTCCGCCAGGGCCGCCCAGCGCGGAATGGTCGCGGCGGTGACGTCGCGCACCTGGTTCGGAAGTCCGATGCCGATCTTCACCAAACTCCTCTCCGATGTCATGGCCTGCCAGGAAGACGGCCGTTCTCGACCAGCGCTTTGAGCCGCGGCAGGGTCTTCTCGATGGCCTCGGCATCCCGCCGGCCCCAGGCGGATCCCGCGACGCGCTCTCCCTGCGGCGAGGTGGTGAAGTCGCAGGTCTCGGTGACCAAGGTGCCGCCCTCGGCCTCCTCCAGCTCGTAGCGCCAGCGGTGCCGGCCCGGGTGCGCCCAGGCGATGCGGCGGTTCTCCTCGTACTCGACCACGGTGTTCGTCACCTCGTACGGCACGTCGAACAGCACCATCGAGACGCTGAACTCCGCGCCCAGGGTGAGGCGGGCGGGACCGGTGATCGTGCCCGCGACCGTGCCGGACCCGTCGAAGTGGTGGTGCCGGTGGGGGTCGGCGATCACGTCGAACACGGCGGCGGCGGGAGCGGCGATCAGGATGCTCCGCGAGATCTTCATCTCCGGTACGCGCGTGTCGCCCTTCGCGACGATCCGCGCCTCGACCGCGCCGAGCTGCTCGACCTCGACCCGGACGGTGTCGCCGGGCGCCAGGTAGTCGCGCCGCCCGGCCAGCTCCAGGATGCAGCCGGTGCCGACGGGACCGCTGGCGATGATGTCGCCGGCCCGCAGCGTGGTGTCCCGCGACGCGTGCGCCAGCAGCTCGCCGAACGACCAGTGGATCTCGTCCCAGCCGCCTCCTCCGTACAGCTCGCCGTTGACGTAGCCGTTCATCGCGAGCTTGTAGCCCTTGCCCGACCGGTGGGGCTCCAGTTCGTCGGGCGTGACCAGGTACGGGCCGAGGCTGGTGGCGGCGTCCTTGCTCTTGGAGGGGCCGAAGACGAAGCCCATCTCCCGGGCGAAAAGGTCGCGGGCGCTCCAGTCGCAGTAGACGACGTACCCGGCGATGTGGTCCTCGGCGGTGGCCGGGTCCAGGTCGGAGCAGTCGTCGGCGATGACGGCGGCGACCTCGACCTCGTAGTCCCACGCCGTGGTCGCGGCCGGGACGGGGACGTCGTCGCGCGGGCCCCGGATCGCGGCCGGGTTCGAGAAGTGGAAGATCGGCTCGTCGTACCAGACCTGGCTGATCGTGCCGCCGGCGGCGCCGGCGACGTGCCGTTCGAAGGCGGCGAAGTCGCGGACCGAGGGCGGCACCGGGATCGGCGCGAGGAGGTCCGCCCAGGCCAGGTCCACGATCTCGGCCGGGTTCGACGTCACGAGGGCGGCGGCCGCCTCCAGGCCCTCACCGGAGCGCAGCACGTCCAGCAAGGTCATTCCCGGGGTGTGGCCGAGGATCTTGTTTCCCTGCACCAGCCCGCAGCGCTCCGACCCGTCGGACGAGCGGTACGTGACCCACCTCATGCGGACTCCCCGATCGCCCGCGCGAACGCGCGTACCTCCTCGACGAACAGGCCGGGCTGCTCGAAAGCCGCGAAGTGGCCGCCGGCGGGGATGTCGTCGTTGAAGTAGCGCAGGTCGTGGAAGGCGCGTTCGGCCCAGATCCGCGGGGTGCGGGTCAGCTCGTTCGGGAAGACGCTCACGCCCACCGGCAGGTCCAGCTCGGTCAGCCCGAGCGGCTCCTGGGCGTACTCCCAGTAGAGGCGGGCGGATGAGGTGGCCGTCCCGGTCAGCCAGTACAGGGAGATGTGGTCGAGCATCTCGTCCAGGGTGAAGGCGCCGGGGGCGGCCCAGTCGAGGAACTTCTCGTAGATCCAGGCGGCCTGACCGGCCGGGGAGTCGGTCAGGGCGTAGCCGATGGTCTGCGGCCGGGTGCGCTGCAGCAGGTGGTAGCCGGAGTGGACGCGGGCGAACGCCTCGCCCTGGGCCAGGGCCGCGGCCTCTTCCCTGGTCGGCTCGTCGCCGACCGGCGGCAGGGCGAGGAACTCGGGGAAGTTGAGGTGGACGGCGCGCAGGCCGTCAGGGCGCTGCTTCCCCATGCGGGTGGCCACCACGCCGCCCCAGTCGCCGCCCTGCGCCAGGTAGGAGTCGTAGCCGAGGCGCCGCATCAGCACCGCGTACGCGGCGGCGATCCGGTCCGGGGTCCAGCCGCCGGTGCTGGGGATGTCCGAGAACCCGTAGCCGGGCATGGACGGGACGACGACGTGGAAGGCGTCCCGCGCGTCCCCGCCGTGCGCGACCGGATCGGTCAGCGGGCCGATCACCTTCAGGAACTCCAGGAACGATCCGGGCCAGCCGTGCAGCAGCAACAAGGGTGTCGCGTTCTGGTGCGGTGAGCGGACGTGCGTGAAGTGGATGCCCTGGCCGTCGATCGTGGTGCGGAACTGGCCGAGGTCGTTGAGGTGCCGCTCGATCGTGCGCCAGTCGTATTTGGTGGCCCAGTGGTGCAGGAGCTCCCGGAGCCGGCCGAGCTGCACGCCCTGGGCGGCGTCCGGCACGGTCTCCTGGTCGGGCAGGCGTACCCGGGCCAGCCGCTCTCTCAGGTCGGCCAGCGCGCTGTCCGGGATGTGGATATGGAACGGCTGGACGCCGTCGTGGCGAGCCGTGTCTGCTTGCATGGTCTTTCGGTTTCTCCGTGAACGGTGGTCATCGCCCGGCCTGAGGAGCCGGGCTCGGCAGATCGACCATGCGTTCGCGGTCACCGGCGCGTCCAATGAAAGTTGCGCAACAGGTAATACGATCCCCGTATCACCGCAGGTGGGCTAGCCTGCTGGTGTGCTCCCCGCCCCCGTCGACCTCGACCTGAGACTGGTGCGGTGCTTCGTCGTCGTCGCCGAGCATCGCCACTTCGGCCGCGCGGCGGAGGCCCTGCACACCACCCAGCCGTCGCTGAGCCGTCAGATCCGGCGGCTCGAGCAGCAGCTCGGCGTGCGGTTGCTCGACCGTACGACGCGCGGCACCCACCTGTCCGAGGCGGGCGAGGTCTTCCTGCCCCTGGCGACCGGGCTGCTGCGCGCGGCCGGCCAGGCCATGGCGCAGACCCGGGCCGCCGCCCGGCCGCGCGAGATCACCATCGGCTACACCCGCGGCCTGTTCATCACCCCCGCCGTACGCGCGCTGCGCAAGGCCGAGCCGGAAGCCGAGGTGAAGACCCGCCTGCTGGCCTGGAACGACTCACGAGCGGCGCTCCTCGACCATCGCGTCGACGCGGTCGTCACGCGGCTGCCGTTCGCCACCGACCAGCTGCACGTGACGGTCCTCTACGACGAGCCCCGCGTCCTGGTCGTCCCGCTCGACCACCCTCTCGTCGGCCGCGAATGGGTCACCCTCGACGACATCGCCGGCGAGCCGATCCCCCACGTCCGCCAGTCCGATCCGCTGCTCAACGCCTACTGGCGCGTGGACCCGCGCCCCGACGGGAGCCCGGCCCCGGACGGCCCGCTCGTCGAGGACCTCGAGGACAAGCACGAGCTCATCGCCGCCGGCGCCGCCGTGGCCATCGGCCCGCCCCTCGACTACGCCACCGGCCTGCACCCCGGGCTGACCACCATCCCGCTGCGCGACGTCGAGCCGAGCCAGGTCGTCCTCGCCACCCGGGCCGGCGACCGCAATCGCCTGGTCACCGCCTTCCGCAAGCACGCCGAGGCCCGGCTGCGCACGCACCAGAGCCACCCCGCACGGACGTCGGGGGTCAGGCGGTCGTCAGCGGATGGTCGGTGAGTCGTCAGCGGGGTTTCCGAAGGTAGAGCCATGACGAAACAGCACACCTCGGTCCTCATCTCCGGCGCCAGCATCGCGGGCCCCGCCCTCGCCTACTGGCTGGCCCGCTCCGGCGCCCAGGTCACCGTTGTGGAGAAGGCCCCAGCCCTCCGCAGCGGCGGCCAGGCCATCGACTTCAAGGGCGAGACCCACATGGAGCTCCTCCGCCGCATGGGCATCCTGGAGGAGATCCAGCGCCGCCAGACCGGGGGCACCGACCAGACGGTCATCGACTCGTACGGCAAGCGGATCACGGTCATGCCAGGCTGGTTCACCGGTGGCGACCTGGAGATTCTCCGCGGCGACCTGGCGGAGATCCTCTACGAGCGCACTCGTGACACCTGCCAGTACATCTTCGGCGACTCGATCACCTCGCTCACCGAGACCGCCTCGGGCGTCCAGGTGACGTTCGAAAAGGGCGCGCCCCGGACCTTCGACGTGGTCGTCGGCGCGGACGGCATCCACTCCAACGTGCGCCGCCTGGCGTTCGGCCCGGAGTCGAACTACGTGAAGCACATGGGTCACTACTACGCGCTGGTGGACATGGAGCGTGTCGTGGACGAGCCGGTGATGTACAACGAGCCGGGCAGGCTCGTCTCCATCGGCGGCCCCAAGGCGCCCGTCTTCTTCTGCTTCGCCTCGCCTCAGCTGACCTACGACCGCTACTCGGCGGCGGAGCAGAAGCAGATCCTGATCGACGCCTACCGCGATGGGGGCTGGCGGGTGCCCGAGATCCTGGCCAAGCTGGCCCGTTCGAAGGACGTGTACGTCGACGCCATCGCCCAGGTCGCGATCGAGCGCTTCTCGAAGGGCAGGATCGTGCTGCTCGGCGACGCCGCCGCGGCCAACACTCTCGGTGGCGTCGGCACCGGCCTGGCCCTGGTCGGCGCCTACGTGCTGGCGGGCGAGCTGAGCCAGGCCGACCACCGTACGGCCTTCGAGCGCTACGAGAAGACCATGCGCCCGTTCATCAAGGCCGCCGACGGCAACAACGCCGGGCCCTTCCTGGCACCGCGCACCCGCAAGGGTCTGTGGCTGCGCAACCAGTTGTTCAAGCGGAGCTTCCTGCTCAGGTCGATGGCCAAGATGGGGGAGAAGATGGCGGGCGGCCACTTCGAGCTGCCCGACTACGCCTCCCTGAGCCGGTCGGCGTCCACCGACGCGAGCCGCTCTAGGTGAGCCGGCAGAGTGTCCCGCACAGCGGACAGAAGGCGAGCTTGGCCGTAGACGTCGCCTCCAGGCCGCAGTCGGGGCAGCTGCCTTGCTCGAGATTCGCCGCATTCGGCCCGAAGTCACCGTCGTAGTAGTCCCGGTCCGGCCAGGCGACTGCCTCGATGAAGGGCTGAGCCGATGACGAGTCTCCGCCTGGTGACCGGGAGACTTCGGCAAGGACCAGCGTAGAGGGCATGGTGGTGCCTTGTTCCGCGTGAGCGGGCAGCACACGACGGAGTACGTCCACCAGTTCAGGAAGGCTCAGACGAAGCAGCTCCCGCGCCAGAGCGTCACGCTCATCATCGGTGGTCACAGGTGCCACGTTAGTCAAAGCCGGGCGGACTTCGGTCAAGCGGGGAGCCGGAGGGTGAAGGTGGAACCTTCGCCGACGACGCTGGTGGCGCTGAGCGACCCGCCGTGGGCCTCGGCGAGCTTGCGGGCGATGGGCAGGCCGAGCCCGCTGCCCCCGCTCCGCCTGCTGCGCGACTTCTCCACCCGCCAGAACCTCTCGAAGACCAGCGGGAGGTCGCCGGGGGCGATCCCGCTGCCGGTGTCGGCGACGTCGATCACCACGTCGCCGCCGTCATGGCGGGCGAGCAGGCTCACGGTGCCGCCGGGCGGGGTGTGCCGTACGGCGTTGGAGACGAGGTTGCCCACCATCTGGCGCAGTCGTACGGGATCGGCGACCAGATGGAGGCGGCCGTCGGCCTTCGTCAGCAGGGTGACGCCGGCGGCCTCCGCGCCGCCCCGGTGGGCGGTCGCGACCTGGGTGAGCAGGTCGGCCACGTCGACCGGCTCGGTGTGCATTCTCAGCTCGCCCGCGTCGGCCACCGCCAGGTCCTGGAGGTCGTCGATGACGCGCTGGAGCAGGAGGGCCTCCTCCAGCAGCGACGCCACGAGCTCCGGATCGGGGTCGGCGAGCCCGTCCTGGGCGGCCTCCAGCCAGCCGCGGATGTTGCTCAGCGGCGTCCGCAGCTCGTGGGCGACGTCGCCGACCATCGCCTTGCGCAGCTCCTCCAGTCGTTCGCGCCGCTCGGCCATGGCGTTGAAGGCCGCGGCGAGCCTGCCGATCTCGTCCTTCCCTTTGACCTCCACGCGGGCGGCGCGCCCTTCCTCCATCTGCCGTACGGCGTCGGTGAGCGCCCGCAGGGGGCGGCTCAGCCGGGTGCCGGCCATGACGCTGGCGGTGACGGTGATCAGCAGCACGAGGGCGGCGACGCCGGCGATGCGGGCCTGGTTCTCCGGCGACAGGTCGAAGACGGTGGACGTGTCGCCGCCTCGGCTGCTGAGGAAGAGCAGCGCGGGCGGGGCGACGTACGGCGTGAGCTGCTCGCGGCGGCTGCCGGCGACGCATTCCGGGACGACGCCGCCGCGCGGGCCGTCGTCCGCCGCCTGGGCGGGCACGGCTCCGGGCACCCGCGTCCAGCTGAAGTCGAGGTTGAGCCGCACGTTCGACTCGTGCCGCCGCTCCAGGCAACTGTCGACGAGCTTCTGCAGCGCCGTGAGGGCCTTGGCCTCGGTGGCGGTCGGCCGGTCGAGGACGGTGCTCGGGCACCGGGTATCGGAGTACGGCCGCGCGCCCCGGGTGTCGAGCACCGGTCGTCCGCTCGGGCTGTAGGCGATCGTGGCGACGGTGCCGAAGGCGTCGCGCAGGCAGGCGGCACGCCGTTCGGCGGCGACGCGCAGGGCGTCGCGTTCCTTGCGCGGCAGCAGGAAGGGGCCAACGGCGCGCGGGTCGATGTGGTCGGTCACGGCCGCCATGGCCTCGCCCTGCGATGCGTCCGAGTACCCGGTGGTCAGGGACGAACCGGACGCGGCCGCGAGGGCCGTGTCCATGTGCAGCGGGTCGATCGACGCGGTCGGCCGCGCGGGCAGGGTCGCGGGCGGCCCGGTGTCGGAGTCCACGAGCGGCACGCGCTGCTCGGTGGTGATCGTGACGCGGCGGCCGGTCTCGCGCGCCAACTGTTGCACGATCTTCCCCGCGCCGTCCCAGCCGGGGTGGGCGGCCGCGTAGCCGAGCAGGGTGTCGTACGTGCGGGCGTCGTCGGTGAGCGCCTGTCCCTGTTCCTGCCTGATCGCCACGGTGGTGCTCCGCGCGGTCAGCCAGGCCGTGGCCGCGATCGAGCAGACCGACACCAGCACGGAGACCGCGAGCACCCGCACCAGCAGGCTGCGGTGCAGCGGCACGTCAGTCCGCATCGCGCGCGTCCCGCCGGTCGTCGGCGAGCTTGTAGCCCACCCCATAGACGGTGAGGAGCCGTACGGGACGGCGCGGCGTGGGCTCGATCTTCCGGCGGAGGTTCATGATGTGGACGTCCACGGTGCGCGAGGTGATGTAGCGGTCGAACCCGTGCAGCCGGGTGAGGATCTGCTCGCGGGTGAACACCCGTCCCGGCTCGCTGACGAGCAGCTCCAGCACCGCGAACTCGCCGGGGGTGCACTCGACGGGCACGCCGTCCACGCTGACCTCGTGGCGGTCGGGGTCGACGACCAGGGCCCCGGCCCTCAGCACCGGCGCGGGCGGCCGGGCCGGGACGGCGACGGCACGGGCGCGCCTGAGCAGCGTGCGGACGCGCGCCATCAGCTCGCGCGGACTGTACGGCTTGGTCATGTAGTCGTCCGCGCCGAGGTCCAGGCCGAGCAGCAGGTCGTCCTCGGTGGAACGGGCGGTCAGCATCAGCACCGGGAGGTCCGACTCGGCGCGCAGGATGCGGCAGACGTCCAGTCCGTCGACCTTGGGCATCATCACGTCGAGCACCAGCAGGTCGGGGGCCCGCCGGCGTACCGCATCCAGGGCCGCGCGGCCGTCATGGACGGCGTCGACCTCGTGGCCCTCCCGCTCCAGATAGCGGCGGATGAGCTCGGCCTGCTTGACGTCGTCCTCTGCTATCAGGACATATGCACCCACAGTTGGCGATAGTAGGTGGGCCCGAGGACCGCCTCGCCCCTGCTCATCTGCCGGCCAAAGGTTCCTGACAGGTTCCTGACATTGCTCGGCCATTGTCTCCGGCATGAGCAACCGAACCGAGCGGCGCATGTCCGCACGACACGTCACCGCGATCTCCTTCGCCGCCCTGGCCTGCGGCGTCCTCACCGCCTGCGGTACCGCCGAGGCTGCGGGGGCCCCCGGCACCCCCGCTCCCGTCTCCGCCGGTCACGCGTCGGCCGCCCGGCCGGTCGCGGCGCAGACCGTGTCCAAGCCCAAGCCCGCCCACACCACGAAGTCCCGCGCGCAGCTGCGCCTGAACAGCTCCGCCGCCGAGGTGCGCAAGTTCCGCGAGGCGTACGCCCGGTGCCTGACCAAGCACGGGATGCCGAGCAAGGGCACCTGGTCCAAGGCGGCCGAGAAGTCCGCGCGGGCCGCCTGCGAGCGCCTGCGGCCGCTGCTGCCGCCGGAGCTCGACCCGGCCAAGAACCCGCACTACGCCAAGAGCGTCCGCATCGAGGCCAAGTGCCTGCAGGACCACGGCTTCGACGTCCACCTCGTCAAGGCGCCCGCCCCCGCCAAGATCGGCTGGCGGTACGCGAGCGTCCCCGGCGACGACGTCGACATCGCCAAGATCCAGGACACCTGCCGCGTGAAGGCGTTCGGCGGCGGCCGCGCGCTCCAGCCCGCCCCGCAGTAATCCCCTCGGGGCGGCGGGCGCCGCACAGCGTCCGCCGCCCCACGTTCACGGATGGACGTACCGCAGCCTGAGGGTGTCGACGTGGCCCGACCAGCGCAACGTCAGGTGCCAGCAGCCCGCTTTCGGCAGGTCGACGCCCGACGGGCCGGGCCCGCCGGGCACCTCGCGTACGACGGGAGCACCCGAGCCGTCCAGGCGCGCCTCGATCCGCAGGGGATCCCCGTCCTGGGACACCCGCGACACCCAGAGGATCTTGTTGCCGCGGTTCTCCTCCGGCGGCGACAGCAACCGATCGCCGAACACCACGGCCACGATGTCGCCCCGGTCCCCCAGGACGTACGGCATCGCCTGGTCGGGCGGGTGGAATCCCGTGCGGGCCCAGGTGGGCAGCGGAGCCGGTGACAACCGGTCGGGACACCCGCCGGACGGCTGCCCGGCACACCCCGCGAGCAGGGAACAGGCCAGGGCCAAGGTCAGCATCGGCGTCAGCGTGGTGCGAAGCATGGACGACTCCTCAGGGGGCGTACGTGGTCGTTACCTCTACACCGCTAACCCCTCCGCAGGTTCCGGCCCACAGGCGTCCCGTTCGTGAAGATTCATCTTCCTTCAGCCGATCTTCGGCGTCGTGCCCGATTCCGTCGCTCCGCCTTCCACGAGCGACCCCGCGTTCAACGACTTCGAGCAGGGGACGATCGCCTCGGCGACCGGGGAGAAGCGCGACGGCGCGAGCGACGTCGCGACGCGGATCCGCCTGAAGGCGCCGGTCGCCGTCGATCGCTCCTGGCAGGCGCTGAAGTTCGACGGCGGCCCCAAGGGCGCCGACGTCTCGGTGACGATCTTCGCCTACGACGCCGACGGCACCTTCCTGCCGCCGTCGTCCGGCTGGAAGAGCCTGGCCTCGCCGTATGTCTACATGATCCCCTCAGGCACCGCGAAGATCTCGTACGTCCTCAGCCACGACGCCGCCGGCTCGGTGCGGCCGATCGACATGAGCGAGCGAAGCGTCTGGGTCACGCTCAGCACGGTCGTGCTGGACCCCCGGGACGACTACAAGGTGAACGCCTCGACCATCACGCCGCAGTTCACCATCCCCGGGATGCACGACGAGCAGGGCGGCAACGTCGTCGACGGCAAGCTGTGGATCGGCGCCGCCGGCGACGACAGCCACACGGTCGCGAACGGCCACGTGTACGTCTACGACATCGACTACGCCGCGAAGACGGCCACCCTCGTCCACACGTTCACGCACAACTTCGGCCACCTCAACTCGTTCTCCTACGACGAGGCGAGCGGCGACCTGATCTTCGGCAACGGATCCAGCAGCTACACCCAGGCGCCGGCGTTCTACGTCGTCAAGGCGTCGAACATCGACCTCGACGGCACGAACACGCTCGACGGCGTGCACGCCACCGCCTTCGACGTCCCCGATGACTTCGGCGCCAAGTGCAACGTGATCTGGACCGACCAGCCCGGCGTCGCGGTGATGCTGACCGACGACGGCACCACCGTACGCACGATCAAGCCGGCCACCGGCACCGAGCACGGCACGTACGGCGTCTACGCCCCGGCCGCCGGCGGGGAGTACAACGGCACCTGGGACCTCCTGGCGACCTATCACATCAACAGCGCGTACGACGTCGTCCAGAGCGCGGCCTGGGTGCGTGGTCACCTCGTGATCGGCCTGGGCCACGGACCCATGTCGATCGCGGTCATCGACCTGCAGGACGACGGCCACATGGACTACGAGGTCTACCGCAACTCCGCGCAGTCCCAGTATTTCGAAGCGGTCTTCTACGACCCGGACAACCGCTACTTCGGGGGCGTCAACGCCAACACCGGAGTGGGCTACTTCTGGGACGACACCAACTTCTCGTTCACGGCGACGCCTCCGGCGCCGGTCGTGACCGGGGTGTCGGTCACTCCCTCGGTCGTCACCGTCTCCAGGGGTGAGAAGCGCTCCTTCACCGCCACGGTGACCGGCGACGGCCACCCGGCGCAGAGCGTGACGTGGAGCGTGAGCGGCAACGCGAGCACCGGCACGACCATCGACGGCGAGGGGCTGCTGACGGTCGCGTCCGACGAGAAGGCGCGGACTCTGACGGTCACCGCCACCTCGACCGCCGACGCCTCCCGGGCCGCCACCGCCACCGTCACCGTCCCGGCGCCCGGGACGTTCGGCGGGTTCAGGCCCCCGGTCAAGGCGGACGGCGTCACCGTCGTCAACGCCGGCCGGACCATCCCGATCAAGTGGACGATCGGCGGCGAGATGGACGGTGAGCCGGCGGTCGCGTCGGCCACGTTCGACGCGCCGGGTGCCGAGTATCACTGGATCAGCACGCTCGGTTCCTACCACCTCAACGTCGATACGCCGCGGTCGTGGGCAGGGAGCCGGCGCACCTTCACGGTGACGTTGGCCGACGGCAGCGTCCATCGTGCCGAGTTCGAGATGAAGTGATCGTGGCGGACTGAGCGTTCTCCGCTCACGTTCTCCGCTCACTGGGGCCGGCGGTGCCCGTCACCGCCGGCGCTACCCGGCGCTCCATGAGGATCGTCCCGGCGTCAGCAACCGGGAAAGCTGGCCGAGATCGGTGATCCGCACCAGCTCGGAGCGCCCGCCGACGCCGTCCCGGTCAAGCCAGACCGCGGCGAGCCCGGCGGCCATCGCACCGCCCGCGTCGATGTCGGGCTCGTTGCCGACGTACAGCACCTCGCCCGGGGGCAGCTCCAGCGCGTCGCACGCCGCGTGAAAGGCGGCGGCCTGGGGTTTGGACACGCCGAGTTCGGCGGCGCACAGGACGGTCTCGAAATGGTCCCGCACGCCGAGGATGCGCAACTTGCGTTCCTGGTAGTCCAGCCTGGAGTTCGACAGCACGGCTTGACGGAATTCGGTGGCGAGCTCGTGCAAGGTCGCGAGGCTGTCGGGGAAGAGCGCCCAGCAGGCTTCGAAGTGGGCCACGTAGCGATCGAACCAGGCGTCCGCTTCGGAGTCGTCCATGTCCACGCCGAGAAAGCCCCGGACACGCGCGCGGCGCTGTCCCTGGAAGTCGGTCTCCTGCGCGATGAATCTCGCCCAGTGCAGCTCTGTCTGGGCCTTCCAGTGACGAAGGGCGTCGTCGACGGAGGGGAACAGCGCGGCGAGCCCTTCGGCGGCCAGATGGTCGCGGAGGCCGGCGCGGTCGGCGCCGGCGTAGTCGAACAGAGTGTCGTCGATGTCCCAGAGCACGGCACGGATCGGCATGCGGAGACGCTAACGCGTCCGGCGGATGCCGGGCATGGGCCATTTCCGCAGGGGATTTCCGGGCCACTCCGCCGGCGTTCCGCCTGGAGTGCCGAACAGCGCCTGACGCACGATCAGCCTCTCTGCGGGTCGGCCCAGTCACCGTGGGCCACGATGGCGAGGTCCTCGGGGCCGACATCCCTGCCGGAGACGGTGCGCGGGCCGATCACGACCGGCTCGCCGGTGCCCCGTTCGACGAGACGCAGCGGGCCGCCGTCCTCACCCTGCAGGTACTTGTTGCCCCACTGCATGAGCGCGAAGACGGCAGGGAACAGGTCCCTGCCCTTCTCCGTCAGCAGGTATTCGTAGCGGGTCCGCTTGCCCGGCTCCCGGTAGGGCTGCTTGGTGAACACCCCGATGTCGGTCAGGTCCTTGAGCCGTGCCGCGACGATCGCGTCGCCGATCTTCGTCCGCCGTACGAAGTCGTCGAACCGGGTCGTGCCGTAGAAGGCCTCGCGCAGGATCAGCATCGCCGACCGCGTGCCGATGGTCTCCATCGACCTGCCGATCGAGCAGTTGTCCAGCCGCCACGTGGTCCGATCGGCCAGAACACCCTCGAATGAGAGCGGCATGATGTCCCCTGATTTCTACGCGGGCCGGTCGGTGATGACGACGACACCTGACGGCGCGTCGAGCAGTTCCACCGTACGGTCGGCGGCGTGGTCGATCTGGACGCGTGGCTCGGCGGGGATCTGCTGTTCGTTGTAGGTGCCGGGTCCGTAGAACTGTCCGTAGCTGAGCACGACCCCGCCCTCGGCGAGTACGGAGCGTTCGAGCTCGGCGACGGCGTCGGCATCGGGGCCGGCCTGGAGCCGCCAGGCGACGGTCTGGGCGAGGATCTTCGGCGATCCGCTCTGCCGTGCCGCTTCGATCAGGTTCTGGTTGCCCTCGGTCCGGATGCGCGCGTTCAGCTCCACGTGCTCATCGAGCTTCTCCGCTTCGTCGGGCAGATCGGTCAGTTCGTTCAGGATGACGTCCGGGGCGAAGTCGCGGACCGCCTTGACGAGGGCGTCGCGGTCGAAGACGTCGCACAGGATCGGCTCGGCGCCGAGCCGGGCCAGTAGCTCGGTCTTGCCGGGTGAGCGGGTCATGCCGCCGACCACGTGCCCTGCCTTGACCAGGCGGGGAATCAGCCGCTGCCCGATCACGCCGGACGCGCCGGCCAGAAAGATCCTCATGCCCCTCACCTAACTTCACAATTTATTAGTCAGCGTAGACGGCCCACTTTCCTGGAGACAAGTCAGGGCCGGGTAGTCGGTGTAGCCCTTGTGGTCTCCGCCGTAGGCCCGGCTGAAGTCGGGGGCGTTGAAGGGCCCGCCGGTCCGCAACCGGCGAGGCAGGTCCGGGTTGGCCATGAAGAGCGAGGCGTAGGAGATCAGGTCGGCGGCGCTGTCGTCGATGAGCTTCAGCGACTCAGGCCCGGTGAATGCGCCGGGGGTGTACGGGTTGAGAATCAGCGTGCCGGTCCACCGTTCCCGCAGCCGGTGGGTGAGCTCCGTGTCGGGTCCTTCGGCGATGTGCAGGTAGGCCAGGCCGAGCGGGTTGAGCGCGTCGAGCAGCGCGAGGTAGGTGTCGTGGTGGCCGTCTTCGACGATGTCGTTGTAGACGTGGGACGGCCAGATCCGCAGTCCGACGCGGTCGGCGCCGACGGCGTCCGCCACGGCCCTGGCCACCTCGACGGTGAACCGGCCGCGTCGCCGGGCGCTGCCGCCCCACTCGTCGTCACGCTGGTTGGCGTTCGTCGATAGGAACTGGTGCAGCAGAAAGCCGCTGCCCGCGTGCAACTCCACCCCGTCGAAGCCGGCCTCGATCGCGTTGCGCGCCGCCGACGCGAAGTCCTCGATGGTCTCCTTGATGCCGGCCCGGTCCAGCGCCCGCGGGGTGACGAACTCCTGCGGGCCGTCCATGGTGAACACCGTTCCGGCGGCCTTCACCGGCGACGGCCCGACCGGTGTCAGCGTTCCCCCGTGCAGGCTGGGATGGCCGACCCGCCCCGCGTGCATGAGCTGAGCGAAGATCAAGCCGTTCCGCTCGTGCACCCCGGCGGTCACCCTCCGCCAGGCCTCGACCTGTCCGGCGCTGTGCAGCCCCGGCGTGTTCGGGAAGCCCTGCCCGATCGGCGAAGGCTGGGTGCTTTCGGTGATGATCAGACCGGCGTCGGCGCGCTGGGCGTAGTAGGTCGCCATCAGCGGGGTCGGGCTCGCTCCCGGCCCGTACGCGCGGTTCCGCGTCATCGGGGCCATGACCACCCTGTTGCGGGCGGTGTACCGGCCGATGGTGATCGGTTCGAACGCTGTGGACATGAGACTCTCCCTTTGATCGGATTCGGCGAGACGGGACGGATCATTCGCCGCTGGGGGCGGGGGCCACGCAGCCGTCCGGGGTGCACACCCCGTCGCCGCCGGTTATCGGAGGCAGAGGGGAGACGGCGGCCGGATGGCCCTCCTCCCAGACGGAACCAATGGCCGAGAGCAGTTCGCCGGGGCCGATCGCGCCGGACATGGCGTACTTTCCGTCCAGGACGATGAACGGCGTGCCGCGGGCGCCGAGGCGCTGGGCCGTGTGCTGGTCGTCGGCCACCCGCGCCCGGTATCTGCCGTCGTGCAGCGCGGCAGCCGCGCCGTCGCGGTCCAGTCCCACCTCCGAGGCGAAGTCGAGCACCTGCTCAACGGTCCACAGGTCGCGGCCCTGCCCGAAGTGGGCGCGGAACATCGCCGACCAGATCTCGCCCGAACGGCCCTGGCCGGCGGCGTACGCGAGAAGCTCGTGGGCGAAGTCGGTCGGCCCCAGCCGGCGTTCGAGCGCGTTGTACGGCGTGAGTCCCTCGGCCTCGGCGGCCGCCTCGATCCGGCGCAGGACCTGCTCGCCGGTCGCCTCGGGCATTCCGGCCATGCGGAACAGCTCCCGCTGGGTCACTCCCTCACGAGGGAGGTCGGGATGCAGCTGAAAAGAGCGATGCACCACGTGGACGTCCGAGGCGTGCGCGAAGCGGTCCAGTGCCTGGCGCAGCCTGTGGTCCATCAGCCCGCAGTACGGGCACACGATGTCCGACCAGAACTCGATCTTCACGGGAATCGCCCTCGCTTCCTGGCTACATACCTTCTGTTCGTAGCGACATCGTGCATTAGAATCAAAACCCGTACAAAAGGCACATTCATGTGTGTAGAAGCGGTTACGCCAGAGGGGCGGCGTGCATGGCGGCGGAGAAGACACGGAAGGTCAGGACCGGAGTGCGGGCCGACGTGCGCGCCGCGCCGGGACCCTGCGCCCATTGGGACGACCAGGACGCGGACTTCATTCGCGAGGTTCTCGACCTCGTCGGCGACAAGTGGAGCGTGCTCGTCATCGGCACCCTCGCCGACGGCGCGACACGCTACTCCGACCTGGCCGCCGCGATCCCCGGCATCTCGCAGCGCATGCTGACGCTGACGTTGAAGCAACTGCGACGCAACGGGATCGTCAGCCGAACCGCCTACCCCGAGGTCCCGCCCAGGGTCGAGTACGAGCTGACCGGCCTGGGCACGTCGTTGCTTTCGACCGTGCTGGCGCTGGCCGCGTGGTCGGCCGACAACCAGGCCGAAATCCGACGCCACCAACAGACCTTCGACGCTGATACGCAGCCCGCGGGGAGCTGACCACGGTGGATCATCGGCCCGGCAGCGGGCGGGCCTGTCGGCCGGCTACGGCAGCACCTGGCAGAGTGCGTCCAGCGCGCCCGCCCACGCGCTGTCCGAGGGGGCCGCGTAGTTGACCACCAGCGCGTCCCGCTCGGGCAACCGCCGGCCGGAGCCCGCCGCGTCGTGGCGGAACGGCGCCATCCCGCTGACCGCCAGACCCTTCCGGGCCGCCGCCTGGACGACCGAGCGCTCGGTTCCATGCGGGAGTTCCAGGACCACCTGCAACCCGGCGGCCAAGCCGGTCACGCGGACGCCGGGGGCGCGCTGCGCCAGGGCCGCGACCAGTTGGTCGCGGCGACGCCGGTAGCGCAGCCGCATCGAGCGCACATGGCGGTCGTACGCGCCCGACGTGATGAACTCCGCGAGCGTCAGCTGTTCCAACGCGCTGGACATGTAGTCGATGTGCCCCTTGGCCGCCACGATCTCCGGGACCAGTTCCTCGGGCAGCACCATCCAGGCGAGCCGCAGTCCCGGAGCCAGTGACTTGCTCGCCGTGCCGAAGTACACCACCCGTTCTGGATCGAGGCCCTGCAGAGCACCCACCGGCTGACGGTCGTACCTGAACTCTCCGTCGTAGTCGTCCTCCAAAATCAGCCCGCCGGTGGCACGCGCCCAGTCGACGGCCGCCGTGCGCCGGGCCGGGCTCAGCGCGACCCCTGTCGGGTACTGATGCGCCGGTGTCAGCAGTGCTGCGCCGGCCCCGTTCAACCGCGCCAGATCGTCGGTGCGGGCGCCGTGTTCGTCGACGTAGAGGGGCGGGATGCGCAGGCCGGCGTCGCTCAGCAGGTCGCGATAGATGTGAAGTCCGTACGACTCGACGGCTACGGCCCGAACCCGCCGGGCCCGGAGCACCTGCGCCATCAGCGTCAGGCCATGGTGGAAACCGGAACAGACGACGATCCGCTCCGGCGCGGCGTACACCCCGCGGGCCCGCGCCAGATAGTCCGCCAGGGCGGCGCGCAGTTCCGCCCGGCCACGTGCGTCGCCGTAGCCGAAGGCGTCGTGTGGAGCCGCGGTCAGAGCGCGGCGGGCAGCGGCGAGCCACTGCGTGCGAGGAAACGTCGCGAGGTCCGGCGCGCCCGGCAGCAGGCCGAAGGTGGGACGGGGACGGGCCCGTCGCGTCCGGGGGGCGGAGGGTGCCGTCCTGTGCGGCTCGGCCCGTTCGGCCACCCGGGTTCCGGAGCCCTGCCGGGCGGTGAGCCAGCCCTCGGCGACCAGTTCGGCATAGGAGTCGGCCACCGTGTTACGGGCGATGCCGAGATCGGCGGCAAGCGAACGGGACGACGGCAGCCGAGTGCCGGGCGCCAGGCGTCCCGTGCGTACGGCCTCGCGCAGAGCGTCTGTGAGCCCGGCCCGCAGCCCAGGCCC
Organism: Microbispora sp. CL1-1; assembly: GCF_012034195.1. Taxonomy (NCBI): domain Bacteria; kingdom Bacillati; phylum Actinomycetota; class Actinomycetes; order Streptosporangiales; family Streptosporangiaceae; genus Microbispora; species Microbispora sp. CL1-1. The sequence goes on along the minus strand of NZ_JAATEK010000042.1, from coordinate 41,804 downwards.
GGACAGTTCCAGATGCAGGTCGGCGCCGAAGGTGGAAGGCGCGGCAGCCGCCGAATTGGCCCGGGAATCTGTCATAACAATGGACCATACCCCAGGGCCATTTGATGCCTAGTGTTGCGGGCATGCATGTGCCATCCCGGACATCGATGAAGATGACCGCTCACACCTTCCGCGCCCTGCACCACGGGCGCGCCCCCGGCGACCCGCTCGTCCTGCCCGGACCCTGGGACGTGGCCAGTGCCCGCGTCTTCGCCAACGCCGGCTTTCCCGCGCTCGCCATACCGAGCGCCGGGATCGCCGCCTCCCTCGGTTACGCGGACGGCTCGACCCCGCCGGAGGAAATGTTCGACGCGATAGCGCGTATAGCCCGGGGGGTCACCGTCCCCGTATCCGCCGACGTCGAGGACGGCTACGGACTCGCCCCCGGAGAACTGGTCGGGCGCCTCCTGGAGGCCGGCGTCGTCGGCTGCAACCTGGAGGACTCCGAGAACGCCACGCTCAAAGACCCACACCGGCACGCGGACTGGCTGGCCGATGTCCGCGCACACGCAGGTGACGCGCTTTTCATCAACGCGCGCGTCGACACTTTCCTGTTCGGTTCCGGCGATCCGGCCGACGCCCTGACACGGGCCCGCCTGTATCTGGCGGCCGGCGCCGACTGCATCTATCCCCTTCTGGCGCCGCCCGAGGTGCTGCCCGTACTGCGGGAGGGCATCGAGGGCCCCATCAACATGGCAGCCCAGCCGGGGATCGATTCCATCACCGACCTGGCCCGGCTGGGCGCGACACGCATCACCTTCGGCCCCGGCATGCACCAGCACGCGACCCGCGCCACCGGCGAACTCGCGACGCGGCTACGCGCGCCCGCCCGGGAGACGGAACCTGGGGTGGTGCGCCTCTAGATGGGGAAGCGGCCGCGGCGCCAGTGCCAGTGGCGGCCGGCATTCAGGTGGTCGGCGACCACGCGCTGGAGCACGGTGCGGCGCGGCAGCCGGTCGAGCGGCGTGGTCAGGGTGCGGAACACGAGTCATCGCACTCCATGCGGCTTGTGCCAGACCATGATCTCGGTCGCCGGAAGGCGCTCCGCGAAGTGGCCGTCGGGTGACGTCCGCCGCAGCACCGCGCGCAGGTCCCGCTCGAAGTCCGTCAGCCTGTCTCCGAACAGGTGAGGGGCCGAGCCTGACTGGGAGAACACCCACGCCACGACGTCGTCCGCGGTGCGGTCGGCCACCGCTCCGGCCGGCACGACATGGCGTTCGAAGCCCTCGAACCCGGCCCGTGCCAGCACGAGGTCCTCGCGATCCGGGGTGCCGTTGACGAGCGTCCCCTGCCCCGCACGGCGCACCGGCCCCAGATATCGGCGCACCAGCTCGCCGATCTCCGCGTACGGGGGAGCGGGCAGCGGCACCGGCGCCGGGTCGGCGGGGGCGTTCTTGAAATCGCTGATGTGGACGAACGCGCCTCCCGGCTCCAGCATGTCCCGCACGGTCGCGGCGACGCGGTCGCGATCGGTCCAGTGGAATGACTGGGCGAACACCACGACCCGGAACGTGCCCAGACCCGCCGGGAGGTCCTCGGCGCGGGCGGCCACCCAGCGCGCGTTGGTCACCCCGCGACGCCCGGCCTGCCGCGCGGCCTCGGCCAGCATGTCCTCGTCCGGGTCGACGCCGATCACCTCGGCGAAGAACCGCGCCAGAGCGAGGATCACCGTGCCCGGCCCGCAGCCGACGTCGAGGAGCCGGCCCCGCCCGTCCAGGCCCAGCGCCGCGGCCAGCGTTTCGGCGAGCCCCGGAGCGTACGGCAGCCGGCCGCGCTCGTAGTAGGACGCGCATCCCTGAAACAGGGTGCTGTCCCACTCCCATCCGTCAGGCATGCTGCCGATCCTTCCGCGCCAGGCCACGCTCCTTCTCACATGGAGCCGGGACCACCCAGCCTGACATGCTCGCCGGGGTCGGGCACGGCCAGCAGGAACTCGGCGCCGGGTTCGAGCAGCCTGGCCGTCTCGGCCGAGCGCGGCAGCATCGTCTTCTCGTAGCCGCGTACGGCGTCGCCGACGGTGGCGGAGCCGACCAGCGCGAGCGCGAGTTCGGCGGCGTCGAGCATGGCGAGGTTGACGCCGACGCCCAACGGCGGCATGAGGTGCGCGGCGTCGCCGAGGAGCGTCACGCTGGGCGAGTGCTCCCAGGTGTGCGGCACCGGCAGGGCGAAGATCGGACGGTCGACGTACGGGCCGTCGTTGTCGGTGATCATCCGGAGCAGCCGCGGCGACCAGGCGGCGAACTCGCGAAGCAGCAGCGCGCGGATTCCCTCGGTGTCCTCGGGGCGGAGCCCGTTCGCCGCGATCCAGTCCAGGGGGACGCGCCGCATGATGTAGACCCGCATGTGGCCGCCGCTGTTGCGCTGTGCGAAGAGGCCGCGGTCCCCGTCGGCGGCGTGGGCGCTGCCCCTCCCGACGAGTTCGGCGAGCTCGGGGCGTGCGCTGTCCATGTCGTCGAACCACGCCTCCAGGAAACCGACCCCGGTGTAGCGCGGGGTCGCGGGCGACACCGCGGCGCGGACGCGGGAGAAGGCGCCGTCCGCGCCGATGACGAGATCCGCCTCGACCGCCGTCCCGTCGGTGAACGTCAGGGTTCGCGGCCCGCCGATCGGCCTGCTCACCGATTCGAGGGTGCGTCCCCACCGGACCGTCCCCGGGGCGAGTGAGCGGAGCAGGAGATCGCGAAGCTGCCCGCGGTCGATCTCGGGGCTGATCATCTCGCCCTCGGCCGGCAGATGGTGGGCGAGGACGCGTCCCGCCGGATCGAGGCGGCGCATCTCCTGCCCCTCGAACCTGGCGAGCGCGAAGAACTCCTCGAGCAGGCCCGCTTCACGCAGGGCGAGCTGGCCGTCCTCCTCGTGCAGGTCGAGCGAGCCGCCCTGGTCGCGGGCGTCCGCGTCCGGATCGCGGTCCCAGACGGTCACCGCGATGCCGTGCCGCTGCAGGATGCGGGCGCAGGTGAGGCCCCCGGGGCCGGCGCCGATGATGCTGATCCGCGCGTTCGCGGGTGCCGGAGATTTCATGGTCGATCCCTTTCGTCGTCGGCGGGGTGCCCGGTGACACCGCCGTACGGCGACCTACGGCGACGACCGGTGCCTCGGGGGCGAGGCGGGACCCCTGCGGGGACCACCAAAGCAGAAACGAGTCCAAAAGTGCAACCGTTACAGTTTCTGTCTCAGTCCAGTTGTGGAGTAGGGTGACGCCATGCCCGACTCTCCGGCCAGTGGCCGTCGCGAGCGCAAGAAGGCCGCGACGAGGCAGGCCATCGCCGACGCCGCCCTGGAGCTCTTCCTGGAGCACGGTTTCGAACGCGTGAGCGTCCGCGACGTCGCAGAAAGGGCCGACGTGTCGACGACGACCCTGTTCGCGCACTTCCCGGGCAAGGAGGCGCTGGTCTTCGACCGTGAGGAGGAGGTCGAGGCGGCGCTGACCGCCGCCGTCCGCGAACGGCCCGAGGGACAGAGTGTGATCGAGGCGCTCCGCGCCCACGCGCTGGAGTCCTGGGTGCGGGTCGTGTCGGATCCTCGTCTGCACGAGCTCCACGCGCTGGTGGACCGGACGCCCGCGCTCCGGGAGTACGCGGAACGCATGTGGATGCGGCACGCGGCCGCCCTCGGCACCGTGATCGCGGAGGAGCTCGGGCGCGAGGCGGATGACCTCGAATGTGCGGCTCTCGCGCGGTTCGTCGTGGAAATCCCGACCCTGGTGCGAGGCCGGGACGACCCGCGTGCGGCCGTGGAGACCGTTTTCGACCTGCTGGTTCACGGCTGGCGTGCGGAGCCCGCGCATTGAGGTTCTAACGGAAAAGGAAAACCGCGCCATTCGGCGTTTGCGGCGCCGATGAACGGAAAACAGCCCCCTCGAAAATAATGGTCCGCCGGACATTCTCGGATTCCATCAATTCGGGAAATGTCTGAATTGAGGACAGTGGTACATTTCGCGGGGGAGAAAATGCCCAAGTGTCCTAATGCTGTCGGCTTTTTGATGCTCGGGACCGCGCTGGTCGGTGGGGCCATGCCTGTGGGCGCTCCCGCCGTCGCCGCGTCCGGCGGCGAAACCGTCGTGACCGGCGTCGATTCCGATCATCCGTCCGATCGCGATCGTGGCCGGGCGCACGGGCGCGGGCACAATGCCCAACGGAACAAGCAGCGGCAGTCGGGGAACGAAAGCGAGCGCCAGAAGCAGAACATGCTCCGCGATCTCACGCTCGCCCTCACGCCGATGCAGAAGGGCGCCACGGATTCCCGGGCTCTGCCGTACAACTGGCAGAAAACGGACGCGACGGCGAACTCCGTCAGCGACCAGAACAGCCTGTCGGACATCACGAACCGGCCCGTCCAGAATTCGGACCAATCCGGAAGCACGCCCGAGGGCGGGCCGTCGGGGCCGGAGGACGATCCCACCAGGGACGGGACCGGTGCCGCCGCCAGTGCGGCGATGCTGGCGTATCTGAAGGATCTGGCCGAAAAAGACCAGTTCACCGGCTCGGCGCTGGTCGTACGGCGTGGGCAGGTGCTGGCACGCTTCGCCGCGGGCGAGGCGGACGAGGAAAGGCACATCCCCAACCGGCCCGACACGGTCTATCGGGTCATGTCGATCACCAAGCAGTTCACCTCGATGCTCGTGCTGAAGCTGCAGGACCGCGGGCTGCTCAAGCTGGACGACCCGATCTGCCCCTATCTCGTGCCGCGTTACATCAAGGCCTGCCCGGCGGCGTGGCGTCCGATCACGGTCCGTATGACGGTCACGCACACCTCGGGCATCCCCAACATCGAGAACCTGCCCGGCTACCTCGCCAATGTCTCGCGACCGACCACGCCCCGGAAACTCATCCAGCAGTTCGTGAACCTGCCGTTGGACTTCAAGCCCGGCACCAGCTGGAAGTACACCAACTCCGGCTACGTCCTGGCCGGCGCGATCATCCAGGCGGTGACGCACCAGCCGTACGGGGTCGTGCTGCGCAAGCTGATCACCGAGCCGCTGAACCTCCGGCACACCGGTTACAGCCCGACATATCCGCCGCGCGGGTTCGCGAAGGGCTACTTGTTGCACGGGAAGCCGGCCGCGCCCCTCAACGGCTCGGAACTGTTCTCCGCGACCGGTCTCTACACCACCGTCGACGACATCGCCCGCTGGGACCGGGCGTTCGGCTCGTTCACGGTCGCGCCGCCCGCCACGGTCAAGCTGGCGTTCACGCCGCAGGCGAAGTGCCCCTCCACCGGCTGCCTCAACCTGCCGTCGACCGCGTACGCCTTCGGATGGCTCGTCGACCGGCTGCAGGGGCACCCGCTCCGGTATCACCCGGGTCTGTTCATGGGCTACACGGCGAGCAACATGTATCTGCCCGCCGACGACATCCAGGTGGTCGTGCTCAGCAACGTGATGAACACCGACACCGCCGGGATCGCCCGCCACCTCGCCACGCTCGCGCTCGATCTCTGAGAAAGCACCGAGGACTCACAACATTCCCAGGGGGATTCACCCAGCGAGGTGGAGGCGGTGACCCCGGGCACGAGGGCGATGCCGTCGGAGTGCTCGCCGAGCACCGTGGGCATGTGGCCGAGCTTGCAGGTCAGCCGCCTCGCCACCGCGCCATGACCACGCATGTGCAGGGGCTCGCCGAGCCACGGCCCACGGCCTCCGGCCGTGGGCCGTTTCCGCAGGTCGATCACATGACGGTCCGCTCCTCACGGTCGTCCGCGGTGGCGGCTGATCGGGCCGTCGAACCGGGCCGGCCGCCACATCAACAGCACCACCGCCACGAAGGCGAGGACGATCACCACGATGAAGAGGATCCACAGCACGGAGGATCCGCTTTTCGGCTCCGCTGCGGCTTGACGCCGTCCCTGACGAGCAGGACGTCGCTGCTCTCCACCCCGAGGTCCGCCAGCTCGCTGAGGCCCTGTTGCCGCAGGTCCTCCCGTACGTCCTTGCCGGAGTACCGGCCGCCGCTGACCGACTCGAGGACGTCGAGGTCGTACGCGATGGTCACGGCCGGCTTGCCCACGGGCGGCGTGACGGTCGTGGGGTCGATCGGCACGACGGCGGGGGCATAGCCGTCGCGGCGCGTCCGGCGCCTGGACGACCACGGCCATGGGCGGAGGGGAGAAGCTCTCCTGCGGGGTCTCCAGGCAGGTGCTGGAGTATGTGCCGCCGCCGGTCACCGCGGGCCTGCTCCGGGCGACCACGGACGGCCGTGCCGCCCGTCTGCTGGCCGGGCTCAGCCCCGCCGTACGCGCCCAGATCGCCCTCGCCGACTGAGGCCGGCGTCGGCCGTTTCGACTGGAAAGACTATGCGCTCGGCATGATCCTTCCGATCGGCCTCCTCATAATCCAGGAGGCGAGGCAACGACGTAAGAGCTGATCTCCGCAGCTCACGAGCATTATTACCTTCACGCTCAAGGCTGGGGGCGTATCGGCGGCGACACCTGGATGCCCTGATGATCGTGGAATGTCGGGTTCTCGATAGGGTGCCGGGATGCCGAAGCGCAGAATCGCCGCTCTGGCCGCCGCCGTGGTCGTCGTGGCCGCCGGTCTGGCGATCCGGGCGCTGCTGCCCGGCGCGGTCGCCAAGTACGCGGGCGATCTCCTCTACACCCTCCTCGTGTACGCGCTGGTCGTCGTGGCCGTGCCGCGCGCCCGGCCGCTCGTGGTGGCGGCCGTGGCGCTCGGGGTGAGCTGGCTGGTGGAGTTCGCCCAGCTCACCGGAGTGCCGGCCGAGCTGTCGGCGCACAGCACGCTGGCGCGGTTGGTGCTCGGCACGACGTTCAACGCGCCCGACCTGTTCTGGTACGCGGTGGGCGCGGCCGTCGGTTACGCAATTGATTCGATCCGCGCGAAATAGCCATTGACCACTTCTGCGGGCAAAGTTCACATCCCTTTACTCGTGCGCACCGACTCCTGCATCGTCTTCACACCGGGCGCCGGCCGGTTTCCTCTCGTGGCCCAGGGCAGGGCGGCTCCGATCGTCGTCAGCGCGAGCGACTTCCCCGGTGTCACGCGGGTCGGGGGCGACCTGCGGGCCGACGTGGAGCGGGTCACCGGGGTGAGGCCCGCGGTTTTCACCGACACCGTGCCGGAGACCGGTGAGGTGGTGCTGGTCGGCACGATCGGGAAGAGCCCGCTCATCGCTGGAGCAGGTCGTGGAGCACCCGCTGCCGGGCGTCCGCCGCGCGCGCCGGATGATCCACCGCTCTATCCCTGATCACGATCCCTTGTTATCGTCACAGTGACGATTAAGGAGGTCGCGGTGGCGCTGACCGATCTGCTTGGGCCCCTCCTGGAGCCCGCGATCACCCTTGGCGGCGTTTCGACGAGCTGGGCCGAGCTGCTCGGCTTCGCGACGGGAGCGCTCACCGTCTGGCTGGTGGTCCGCCAGCACGTGTGGAACTGGCCGATCGGCGTCGCGAACGTCGTCCTGCTCGGTCTCGTCTTCCTGGCCGTGGGCCTGTACGCCGACGCGGCCCTGCAGATCGTCTACGTGCTCCTCGGCCTGTACGGCTGGTGGCAGTGGCTGTACGGCGGGGCCGGGCGGACCACGCTCACCGTCACCAGGACAGGCCGCGCGGAGTGGGGATGGCTCGTGCTCGCGGGCGCGGCGGCGACGGCGCTGCTCACCGCCGCACTCACGACCTGGACCAACTCGGCCGTGCCGTTCTGGGACGCCCTGACGACCGCGCTGTCGCTGATGGCGACCTACGGCCAGTGCCGCAAGCGGGTGGAGTCGTGGTGGCTGTGGATCACGGTCGACCTGGTCTACATCCCGCTTTACGCCTACAAGCAGCTCTACCTCACCAGCGTGCTCTACGTGCTGTTCCTCGCGCTGTGCGTGGCCGGGCTGCTCGCGTGGCGGCGCGACGAGGCCGCCCGGCCCGCCGCCGCTCCGGTGGTGACGCGATGAGCGCGCGATACGCGCACGGGCTGGTGATCGGCAAGTTCTACCCGCCCCACGCCGGTCACCACCACCTGGTCGACACCGCCGCCGAGCGGTGCGCGCTGGTCACGGTGGTCGTCGCCGCCAGCAGCGTGGAGAGCATCCCGCTCGCCTTGCGTACGGCGTGGCTGCGCGAGGCCCACCCGCAGCCCCACGTGGTGGTGGCGCCGGTCGTGGACGACATAGAGATCGACTACGACGACCCGGAGATCTGGGCCGCGCACGTCGAGGTCTTCCGGCACGCGCTGGAGTCGGCCCACGGCGGCCTCGCGCCCGATGTCGACGCCGTCTTCTCCTCCGAGACGTACGGGCCCGAGCTGGCCCGCAGGTTCGGCGGCGCGCACGTGGCGGTCGATCCGGGCCGGGTCCGCTATCCGGTCAGCGGGACGATGGTCCGCGACGACCCGGTGTCCGCGTGGCCCTGGCTGAGCCCCGCCGTACGCGCCTATCTCGCCCGGCGGGTGGTCGTCACCGGGGCCGAGTCGACCGGCACCACCACGCTCGCCCGCGCGCTGGCCGCCCACTACGCGGCACGCGGCGGCGTCTGGGCCGCGACCCGGTGGGTGCCCGAATACGGCAGGACCTACTGCGAGGAGAAGCTCGCCCTGGCCCGCCGTACGGCCAAGGCGGCGGGAGCGCCGGAGCCGTGGCTCGACGACCTGGAGTGGCGGCCGGAGGAGTTCACGCTGATCGCCCACCGGCAGCTCGACTGGGAGGACGCGGCGGCGCGGACCGGGTCTCCTGTGCTGTTCTGCGACACCGACGCGCTCGCCACCGCGCTGTGGCACGAGCGCTATCTCGGCACGGTGAGCTCGGAGGTCCTGCGCGTCCACGAACGGGCCCGGCACGGCCTGTGGATCCACACGTCCGTGGACGGCGTGCCGTTCGAGCAGGACGGCTGGCGCGACGGCGAGCACGTGCGGCACGGCATGGACCGCCGGCTGCGCGCGGAGCTGGCCGGGCGCGGGCTGCCGCACGTGGTCGTCTCCGGGCCGCCCGAGGAGCGGCTGGCCGCCGCCGTACGGGCCGTCGACGATCTCGTCGCTACCGGCCGCGCGTTCGCCCCGCCGTTATGAGCTGCTTTTATACGAGAACGCATATCAGTCGGCGGTCCATATGAATATTGGACATGTTCCGAACACTTTGCTTGGCTCCTGCGTCTAACGCCCCTGTGACGCATGAGAGCAAGGACATGTCATGATTTGGAGACTGCCGGTCGCACTGAAGACCACCACGATCACGGTCGCCCTCCTGGCCGGCGCCGTGCCCGCGGCGGGCCCCGCTGCCGCAGCCGCTGTACCCGCCGCATCCCAGGCCGCCGCCGCGCCCCGGACGGACGTGACCGCCGCGCTGCGCGCGCTTGAGGCGTCGTTCAAGGGCCGCATCGGCGCGTACGCGATCGACACGGCGACCGGGAAGACGATCGGTTATAGGGCGGGCGAGCGGTTCCCGCTGCTGTCCACCTTCAAGGCGGTTGCCGCGGGAGCGGTGCTGGCCCGGACGACCGACCGGGAGCTGACGCGGAAGGTCGTCCACTGGACGGCCGACGAGGTGAAGTCGAACTCGCCGGAGACCGGCAAGCACGTGAAGGACGGGATGACGCTCGCCGAGCTGTGCCGGGCGGCGATCATCTACAGCGACAACACCGCCGGGAACATGCTGCTGAAGCGGATCGGCGGGCCGCGGGGCCTCACCCGTTATTTCCGCACGCTCAAGGACCCGGTGTCCCGGCTCGACCGGTGGGAGACCGACCTCAACATCTGGTCGCCCAAGGAGCGGCGCGACACCACCACGCCCGCGTCCGTCGCCCGCGATCTGCGGGTGCTCACGACCGGCGGCGTGCTGGGCGCGAAGGACCGGTCCCGGCTGATCGGGTGGCTGCGCGACAACACGACAGGCGACGCGCGCATCCGCGCCGGGCTGCCGAAGACGTGGATCGTCGGCGACAAGACCGGCACCGGCGGGACGTACGGCACCGCCAACGACATCGCCGTCATCTGGCCGGCCAGGAACGCCGCCCCGATCATCATGGCGATCTACACCAACCGCCGGGCGGCCGACGGCGCCACCGCGGACTCGGTCGTCGCACGGACGGCGACCCTGCTGGCGCGCGGCCTCGGCAGGCTCTCGTGAACCACCGCGTTATGGGGCCGACCTTGTTTTGCGGCCCCATAACCTTGTCTATAGCCATTTGGGGGAGGTTCGTGTGAACGCCACGGGGAAGGTGTTGCGCCTGATCGCCATGGGAGCAGCGGCGGGCGTGTTGGTCGCGGGGATCGCGTTGCCGGCGGTGGGAGGCGCGGGCGTCGGGGTGGTGTCGGCCGTCGAGGACGTGGACCTGAAACCCCGCGACCTCACCGAGCCTCCGCTGGCGCAGGTCTCGGTCGTGCAGGACGTGAAGGGCCACGAGATCGCGCGGTTCTACGAGCAGTATCGCGAGGTCGTCCCCCTCGACCAGATCGCCGACATCATGAAGACGGCCATCATCTCGATCGAGGACTACCGGTTCTACCAGCACGGCCCGATCGACATCGAGGGCACCATCCGCGCCCTGGCCAAGAACCTGCAGTCGGGCGGGGTCGCCCAGGGCGGCTCCTCCATCACCCAGCAGTACGTCAAGCAGGTGCTGCTCAACGCCGCCACGACCGAGCAGGAGAAGAACGAGGCGCTGGCGCCCAGCTACGCCCGCAAGCTCAACGAGCTGCGCTACGCGATGGGCGTGGAGGAGAAGTACTCCAAGGACCAGATCCTGGAGAAGTACCTCAACATCGCCTACTTCGGCGCGGGCGCGTACGGCGTCGAGGCGGCGGCCAAGCGGTTCTTCGGGGTCAGCGCGAAGGACCTGACGCTGCCGCAGGCGGCGACGCTCGCGGGAGCCGTGCAGGACCCCAACGCCACCGACCCCAACCTGGGCAAGACCAGCCGCGACCGGCTGCTGAAGCGGCGCAACGTCGTGCTCGACCGGATGGCCGAGCTGAACAAGATCACCAAGGATCAGGCGGCCCAGGCGAAGAAGACCCGGCTCGGCTACAAGGGAACCCCGCTGCCCGGTGGCTGTGAGTCGAGCAAGTATCCGTACTTCTGCGTCTACGTGCGCAACGAGATCCTCAGCAACCCCGACTTCGGCAAGACGGCCAAGCAGCGCCTGGCGTTCCTCAACCGCGGCGGCCTGACCATCAAGACCACGATCGACCCCTCGATGCAGGCCGCCGCCGACAAGGCGATCAGGAAGTGGGTCCACCCGACCGACAACCCCGTGGCCGCCGAGGCGCTGGTGCAGCCCGGCACCGGGGCGATCAAGGCGATGGCCGCGAGCCGTCCGTACGGGACGCACAAGACCAGGAACGAGGTGTCCTACAACCTCGTGGCCGACGTCGCGCACGGCGGCGGCATCGGCTTCCAGGCCGGCTCGACCTTCAAGACCTTCACCCTGCTCACCGCGCTGAAGCAGGGCATGAAGATCAACGACGGGTTCAGCGCGGGCGCCGGCTACACCGCGCCGGGCTATTCGACGTTCAAGAACTGCGCGGGCCAGCCCATCGGCGACCCGAGCCACACCGTCACCAACGACGAGGGATCACCGGGCTGGCTGACCCTGCAGACCGGCACCTGGCACTCGGTCAACACGTTCTTCATGATGCTGGAGCAGCGGGTCGGGCTCTGCGACGTGGTCAAGACGGCCAAGTCGCTGGGCATCCACCGGGCCGACGGCAATCCGCTCAAGGAGTTCGAGACGTTCACGCTCGGCATCAACGAGATGGACCCGGTGACCGTCGCCACCGCGTACGCCGCGATCGGCGCGCGCGGCAAGTACTGCGCGCCGATGGCGATCACCCAGATCACCGACAGCACCGGCAAGACCACCAACTACAGCCCCAAGTGCCGTCAGGCCATCGACCCCGAGGTGGCGGACGCGGCGGCGCACATCCTGTCGGGCGTCCTGACCAAGGGCACGATGGCGGCGGTCGGCGGCATCGGGCGTGACGCGGCGGGCAAGACCGGGACCAACGACGACTCCTCCTCCGCCTGGTTCGCCGGGTTCACCCCCGACCTCGCCGGCGCGGTCAGCCTCGGCGACCCCCGTGGCACGTCGAAGTACAAGCTGAACAACGTGACGATCGGCGGCCGTTACTACGGCTCGGTGTTCGGCGCCAGCATCCCCGGCCCGATCTGGAAGGACACCATGCTGCGGGCGCTGCGCAACGTGCCGCCGACCGACTTCACGCCGGTCGACAGCGCGCGGTTCGGCGGCTGCGGCGACAGTTGCCGGAGCCTGGTGTCCGTGACGCCCCCGACAGGGGACGACGGCGGTCCGATGCCGGGGGACAACGTGCCGGTGGAGGTCCTGCCCAACGACTAGTCCACAGCTAGTCCGTCAGCTAGTCCGTCAGCGCGTCGGCCGTGTCCAGGACGCGGAACAGCCGGGTCAGGTTCGTCCAGCGGAGGATCCGCAGCACCTGGCCGGCCGGCGCGATGAGGGCGAGATCGCCGTCCCTGTCACGCAGGTTGTGCACCAGGCGCACGAGCAGCCCCACGCCCGTGGTGTCGATGAACCGCACCTCGCTGAGGTCCACGGCCAGCCACGGGCCGTGGGCCTCGATCTGGGTGAGCAGCGGCTCGCGCAGGCGCCGCACCGCGTGGAGATCCAGCTCTCCGCGCAGCCCGAGCACCCACCAGCGAGTGGGGGAAGGGGGTTGTGCCGTCCACGTCTCCACGGTGGTTCCCTTCGCTCTTCTTGGCGCCGGGGACCACCGGGTGAGCGGGACGGGGAGGTCCGGGGCGACCGACGAAGCGTTTCGACCGACGCGCCGATGACCGTACGAGCCGCACCCAGGGTAACAATCCCCCTCCGTTGCGTCGATCGGCTCACGTAAAGCTTCCGTGGCACCGGCGGAATCGAGTGGCTATCGTCACGGTTTATGGGGGTTGAGCGCACGTTGCGGCGCCGGCTGGTCCTGATCGGGGGAATCGTCGCACTGGCCGCCGCGGGATCCGCGCCGCTCAACGAGGAGCTGACCAGGGCCGTCGCCGTCGCGTACGCGGCCCAGGGCACGCTGCCGTACTCGTGGGGCGGGGGACACGCGACCCGGCCGGGGCCCTCGAAGGGGACCTGCCGGGGATACAGCGGCTCGGTCAGGCCCTGCCCGGCCGACCGGACGCGCGGCTTCGACTGCTCGGGGTTCACCCGCTGGGTGTACGACCAGGCGTTCGGCGATGACGTGCTCGGCCCCGGCAACACCGACGCCCACGTCGCCCGGCTGCGCAGGGTCGCGGTGCCGCAACCCGGCGACCTGGTCTTCTACGGCAGGCCCGGCAGGACGCACCACGTCGGGGTGTACGTCGGCGGCGGAAAAATGATCAACGCCTTCGCCACCGGGACGCGCATCCGCATGGACGACGTGTCCGCGCTGGACGACCTGCTCGGCTATTACCACTACCGACACTGATCCCTATGCTTGCCCCGTAATGGTGAGATTGCGGGTTCTGGGGCGAATCACGGCAGAGGTCGACGGGCGTCCGGCGGACCTCGGGACGTCGCTCCAGCGCGCCGTGCTGGCCCGGCTGGTCTGCGCCCGCGGACACGTGGTGTCGACCGACCGGTTCGTGGACGACCTGTGGAGGGGCCAGCCGCCGCCGCGCGCGCTGGGCGCGCTCCAGGTCTACGTCTCCAACCTCCGGCGGGCACTGGAACCGGGCCGCGCCCCCCGCGCCGCCGCCCGCGTGCTGGTCACCACTCCCCCCGGTTATCGGCTGGCGCTGGAGCCCGGCGACGTGGACGCCTGGCGCTTCCCCCGGCTGGTCGAGTCCGCCGCCGGCCTGCTCACCGAGGGGCGGCACGCGCGGGCGCTGGAGGTCGTGGACGAGGCGCTGGCCCTGTGGACCGGCCAGGCGTACGCGGAGTTCGGCGAGGAGGAGTGGGCCGTCCCCGAGGTGGTCCACCTGGACGAGCTGCGGGCGGTCGCGGTGGAATACCGCGCCGAGGCCGGGCTCGCGCTCGCCCGCCACGGCGAGGTCGTTCCCGAGCTGGAGCGCCACCTCACCGCCCACCCCCTGCGCGAGAACGCCGTGCGGTTGCTCGCGCTCGCCTACTACCGGGCCGGGCGGCAAGGGGAGGCGCTGGCGGTCCTGCGCAGGACTCGCGACCAGCTCGCCGACCAGCTCGGCATCGATCCCGGGCCCGCCCTGCGCGCGCTGGAAGCGGACATCCTCGCGCAGCCCGAGTCGCTCGACGCGACCCCCGTACGCGCGATACCCGTCCCGTCGGCGGCGCAGCACCCCGTGCCCGCCCCGGTGCCCGCCCCGGCACCCGCCCCGGCACCCGCCGGGGATTTCGAGCCCGTCCGCATGGTGGGCCGTACGGCCGAGCTGTCCCGGCTGGCCGCCGCGGCGGAGCGGGCCAGGGCCGGTTTCCGCATCGCCTGGCTCGGTGGCGAGGCGGGCTCGGGCAAGAGCACGCTGGCCGACGCGCTCGTGCGGCGCCTGTCGGCGGACGGCTGGCAGACCGTGATCGGCCGCTGCCCCGAGACGACCGGCGGCGTGCCGCCCGCATGGGCGTGGAGCGAGGTGCTGCGGGAGCTGTCCGCGGCCTGCCCGCCCGAGCCCGGGACCGCTGCCAGGCTGGCGCCACTGCTGACCGACGACGCCGCGCCCGTGGGGCAGTTCTGGCTGGCGCGGGCGACCGGCGACTATCTGGACGGTGTGCCGGGACCGCTGCTGATCGTCCTGGAGGACGTGCACCGGGCCGACGAGGAGACGCTCCAGCTCCTGCGTCACCTGGCCGGCCGCCTGACGCGGACGCCGGTCCTCGTCCTGCTCACGCACCGGCCGGCCGAGGCGGGCGATGACCTCACGGCCACCAGGGCGGCGCTCGCCGTGCAGGCCGTGGAGAACATCACCCTCGGCGGCCTGGGCGAACGCGAGGTGGCCCGGCTGCTCGCGGAGCGTTCCGGTACGGAGGTCGACGAGGCCACGGTGCGCACGGTCACCGAGCGGACCGGCGGCAACCCGCTGTTCGTGACGGAGACGGCCCGGCTGCTCGCGGTGGACGGCCCGTCGGCGGCCCACGCGCTGCCGCCCGGCGTGCGCGATCTCATCCGGCGGCGTCTCGCCCGGTTGCCCGCGACGGCCCGGACGACGCTGCGCAACGCCGCCGTTCTCGGCCGGGAGGCCGATGCGGACGTGCTGATCGCCATGCCGGGGGCCGACGAGGAGTCCGTGCTCGACGGCCTTGAGGCGGGTGTGCTGTCCGGCCTGCTGGAGGAGCCGCGCCCCGGCCGCGTCCGGTTCGCCCATGTGCTCGTGCGCGAGACGCTGTACGAGGACATCCCGCGACTGCGCCGTACGCGGATGCACGGCAAGGCCCTGGCGGCGCTCGAACGGGTGCGCCCCGGCGATGTGGGGGCGCTCGGGCACCACGCGCTCGCCGCCGCGACGACCGCGACCGCCCTCACTGCGGCCGAGTACGCGGCGCGGGCCGCCGGGCAGGCGACCGCCCTCTACGCGCACAAGGAGGCGGCGGCCCTGCTGGAGGGCGCGCTGGGCGCGCTCGACCTGGTGAGCGAGGGGGCGGACGGCGCCGGTCGGGACCTTCGCCTCGACCTCCTGTGCCGCCTGGTGTCCGCGCAGTCGCACGCGGGCGACGTGATCACGGCGGTGCGCAACCGGACGAAGGCGCTCGCGGTGGCCCGCCAGACGGAGGATCGCGGCGCGGTCGCGCGGGCGGTGTCCTCGCTCGACGCGCCGGTCATCTGGACCATCCAGCCCGACCGCGTGCTCGACGCCGACCTCGTCGAGGCGATCGAGGAGGCGCTGCCCGCGGAGGCAGGCGAGCTGCGCTGCCGGATGCTCGTCGCCCTCTGCCACGCGCTCGAAGGACACGACGCGGCGCGCATCGAGGCCGCCAGTGCGGAGGCGCTGGCGATCGCGGACGCCCTCGGCGACCCACGCCTGCGGTGCATGGCGCTCAACGGGCGCTACTGGGTCTGCCTGACCCCGGAACGGCGGGACGACCTGGAGCGGCTCGGGCACGACCTGCTGGCCGCCTCGGCCGCCGCCGGGCTCCTCGGCTACCAGACGCTCGGTCACTTCTCGCTGCTCATGGCCGCGCTGGGCCGCAACGACTGGGCCACGGCGCGCCGACACGCCGACAAGGCGATGGAGCTGTCGACGAGCGGCCAGCTCGGCCTGGCCCTCGGCATCCTCGCGTTCCTCGACGCCGTGCACCTGCTGGTCAGGGGCGAGTTCGAGCGGGCCGAGAGCGCCTACACGCAGCTCGGCGAGCGGCTGGCGAGCACCGGTGACGCCAACGGCGCGATGGTGGGGACGGTCGGCCGTTTCGTGGTCACGCTGGCCGCGGGGCGGGTCCACGAGTCGGTGGAGGAGCTCGCCGCCCTGTGGGAACGCCTGCCACAGGACGTCGGCGAGCTGTACACGCGGGCGCTCGTCGGGGCCGGCCGGCTGGAGGAGGCCCGCGTGGTGTGGGCCTCCGCACGCGTCCCCCGCCGGGACTACTACTGGCTCGTGTTCCTGTCCCTGCGTGCGGACAACGCGATCGCGCTCGGTCACCGGGCGGAGGCCGAGGAGTGCTATCGCCTGCTGCTGCCGTCCGACGGCGAGCTGGCCGGGTTGCACTCGGGCTCGGTGACGCTCGGGCCGGTCGCCCACACGCTCGGCGACCTGGCGGCGTTCCTGGGCCGGTCCGGCGACGCCGGGGCCCACTATCTGCGGGCCGCCGAGGTCGCCCGGCAGGCCGGCTCCCCGCATTGGGAGGAGGCCGCCCGCCGCGAAGCCGACAACGCAGCGCTCATGCGGAGCCGAAGATCAGCCGCTCGCGGCGACGGTGGGCGCGGCGCATCAGCGCCAGCATGACGACCAGGACGGGCCCGGCCAGCCTGCGCAGCTCCGCCAGCTCCTCCGGCAGCGCGTGCTGCTCGATCCTGGGCAGCTCGAAGCGAACGTCGCCACCCTTGCGGACGTGCTGCTCCAACTCCTCCCAGTCCTTGCCGGAGACGTGCCGCATGATGATCGGAAAGATCGTGCGCTCCTCCTCCTGGATGTGCTCGTCGAGCAGGTCGGCCAGCCGGCGCAGCGGCTTGGCCAGCTCGGCCGGGTCGCCCGCGACGGCCTGGATCTCCTCCAACAGCGGGTCGAGCTCGGAGTGGTCCTCGCTCAGCTCGCTCAGGTCGATCTCGGCGCCCGCCGAGCGGACGAGCAGCGGCCACAGGCGGTCGTCCTCGGTCTTGTGGTGGTGGATGCCGCGGCACAGCTTGGTCGCGTAGTCGCGGATGGCAGCGGCGCGCTCCGGGCCGCACGGCTGCCGGCCGGCGGCGATCTCGGCGGTGACGTCGGCGAGGCGCCGGGAGTCGGTGCGCATCGCCCGGTGCGCGATGCGGAAGCCCAGCAGGTTGGGAGTATCAGACATGGGCTCATCGTGCGGCTCCCCACTTGGAGTCGATTGAGACTCCGCTTAAACCGATTCCCCTGGGACGGGAGGTAGCCATGGGGAAAACCCGATAGCTTGTTCCCCTATGGACAGCCGATGGGTGGGACCGGACGGTTATGAGATCGTCCCCGCGTACCGCCGTGACCGGCAGGTGCTGCGGGTGCGGCGCAACGGCCAGGTGATCGCCGACTGTCTCTCGGTCGAGGAGGTCGCCCGATATGTCGATCTCGCCGACCTCTGCGAAGTGATCCCGCTGCCCGTCAGGACCCGCGACGCCCGTACGGCAGTCAAATAGCCTGGTCACACGGAGGTCGCAGGCGTAACAGGGGTGGCCCCTGGGCACTCAGATGCCGAGGGGGAATCGATGCGCCTGCCTGTCCGTCTGCCTGTCTGCCTGTCTTTCGTCGCACTGTCTTTCACCGCCATCGCGCTCTGCGCCGCCGTGGGCGGCTGCGGGTCGGCGACCACGGGCTCCGTGGCCGAGACGCCGGTGTACGTGCTCAACCTCCGAGACTCCGAGCGGGGCAGGGCGGAGCAGCGGCCGGCGAACCTCGTGCTCTCGGAGTTCAGCACGATGAGCGGGGTCACCTGGCGGACGTGGGGGCCGACGAGGGCGACCGGCGCCGGGAAGATCAGCGGCACCTGGTGCCTGCCCGAGTGCGCGGACGCGCCGTACGCCGCTACGGTGACGCTGAGCAGCGTGATCCCGGTCAAGGGCAAGGGCTACTTCAGCCGCTACGCCGTGACGGCCGACGTGCCCGTACGGCAGCGTCCCGAGGCCGACCTGTCCGGGGTGCTGCCGACGCCCTGAGCCCCTGCGCGGGAGGGGCGATTCGAGTTCGCGTACACCGCCGTGGCCGTGTATGGTTACACCTGTCCGCAGCGCGAGAGCGGCAGGCGGACCCGCCCCTATAGCTCAGTCGGCAGAGCGTCTCCATGGTAAGGAGAAGGTCAACGGTTCGATTCCGTTTGGGGGCTCTAGCCAGAAAGTCCTATCCAAGCAGCGTTTCTGACTGAGCGCTGCGGGGTGGGGCTTTCGGCTTGGTGGGGATGCCTCATCCCCGCCGAAGCACCGATCTCGATCATGGCTGATCCCGATGCGCGAATAGCCGTACAGGTCGGGTATCCTTGCGTGGCCGGATCCATTTCCGGCCTAGGCGGAGTAGCTCAGTCAGGCAGAGCAAGCGGCTCATAATCGCTGTGTCGCCGGTTCAAGTCCGGCCTCCGCTACTACCCTGCCGGGCCACCTGAACAAGGGGGCCCCGGTGCGGGTTGTCCAGTAGTCCCGAACGCAGAAAGGCACTCCCACGTGGCTGCCGCAGACGTTAGGCCGAAGATCACGCTGGCCTGCCAGGAGTGCAAGCACCGCAACTACATCACGCGGAAGAACCGGCGCAACGACCCGGATCGGCTTGAGCTGAAGAAGTACTGCCCCAACTGCAAGACGCACCGGGCGCACCGCGAGACCCGCTAGGTCACGGCACGGACCGCACGCACTTCCGACGCCGGCGTTCCCTGACTGGGGCGCCGGTTTGTCGTGTCCGGGGCGGTGCGGGCCGGTGCCCGCCGGCGTAGGTCTGTTACGGTACGGCCTACCCAGCCCATCCGAAGGAGCCGGCCCGATGCCTTTGAACCGCGATTTCGTCGGGCGGACGTACGAGTCGTCCGCGCCCTACGAGGTCAGCCGCGTGAAGATCAGCGAGTTCGCCACCGCGATCGGCGACTCCAACCCGATCTACCACGACCGGCAGGCCGCGGTGGCGGCCGGGCACCCGGACGTCGTCGCGCCGCCCACGTTCCCCATCGTGTTCAGCCTTCTCGGGACCGGTGACGCGCTCGGCGACCCCGGCCTCGGGCTCAACTTCGCGATGGTCGTGCACGGTGAGCAGAGGTTCGAGTATGAGCGCCCCATCCACGCGGGCGACGAGCTGGTGTGCAAATCGACCATCGCGGAGATCCGCAGCGTCGGCCGCAACGAGTTCCTGACGCTGCGCAGCGACGTCTCGACCACCTCGGGTGAGCTGGTCTGCCGGACGTACAACGTCATCGTGGAGCGCGGAGGGGCGGCCTGATCATGGCGGCGACGGTCAAGTACGACGAGGTGGAGGCCGGCCAGGAGATCCCGGCCGTCGAATACCAGGTCCGCCGGGTGGACCTGGTGAGGTACGCCGGGGCCTCGGGCGACTTCAACCCCATCCACTGGAACGAGCGCTACGCGAAGGCGGTCGGCCTGCCCGACGTCATCGCGCACGGCATGTACACGATGGCGCAGGGCGGCCGGTTCGTGACCGACTGGGCGGGCGACCCCGGCGCGGTCGTGGAGTATGGCGTCCGGTTCTCCTCCATGGTCGTGGTGCCCGACGACGACAACGGCGCGACGATCAGGATCAGCGGGGTCGTCGAGGAGAAGCGCGAGGACAAGCGGGTCGTCGTGGCGCTGACCGCGAAGTCCGGCGACTCCCGGGTGCTGTCCAAGGCCCGCGCGGTGGTCCAGCTCTCCTGAGCTCCCTCGCCTGGCCGGGTCCGGTTGACCGTCGCGATGCCGGGTAGCGGTCGGATCGTGAGCGAGCGAGACAACGAAGCGAAGAACGAGCCGGTCACGACCCAGCGGGAGCACGGCGACGTCGCCGGGGCCGCCG
Source organism: Microbispora sp. CL1-1 (assembly GCF_012034195.1). Lineage (NCBI taxonomy): Bacteria > Bacillati > Actinomycetota > Actinomycetes > Streptosporangiales > Streptosporangiaceae > Microbispora > Microbispora sp. CL1-1. Next base: position 21,753 of record NZ_JAATEK010000042.1, on the reverse strand, counting down.
CGGAGACCCAGGACCCGGGCAAGGCGGGCGACGCCCACGGCGGTGCCCTGCCCCGCCCGCGAGCGCGCAACGCCAAGGAGGCCGCCGCGGCCGCGGGCCCGGAGGAGATCTCCGAGGCCAAGCGGGACATCGCGCCCGGCGGGACGATCGAGACCGCGCTGACCCCCTCGGGTGAGCCGTCGGTGGTCGCCTCCCAGCTCCTGTGGGACGGCAGCTCGGCCACGTCCAGGGTCGACGAGGTGATCGCCGAGGCGGAACGCGAGGATCGCGGGTAGATATCCTGTTCGTCGGGATGTTCCGGGTGCGAGGAGACCGATGGCTGACCGGCTGGCAGGGGTGCCGCTCGCCCCGTACACCACGTTGCGGACGGGCGGACCGGCCCGGGCGTTCACGCAGGCGCGGACGCAGGACGAGCTGATCGCGACCGTGGCCGAGGCCGACCGCGCGGGCGAGCCGGTGCTGGTGCTCGGCGGCGGCAGCAACCTCGTGGTGTCCGACGACGGGTTCGACGGGCTCGTGGTGCGCGTCGCCACGCTGGGCGTGGAGGCGACATCCCAGGACGGGCGCGTGCTGGTCACCGTGCAGGCGGGGGAGGACTGGGACGCCCTGGTCGCCCGCTGCGTGGCCGAGGGCTGGTCGGGGGTCGAGTGCCTGTCGGGCGTTCCCGGGCTGGTGGGCTCCACCCCGATCCAGAACGTCGGCGCGTACGGGCAGGACGTCTCGCAGACCGTCGCCGCCGTCCGCGTGTACGACCGGAGGGCCGGCGAGGTGCGGGACCTCACGGCCGCCGAGTGCGGCTTCGCCTACCGGCACAGCGCGTTCAAGCACGACCCCGGCCGCCACGTCGTGCTGGCCGTCACCTACGCCCTGGAGCGCTCGCCGCTGTCGGGGCCCGTGGCGTACAAGGAGCTGGCCGCGCGGCTCGGCGTGGAGATCGGCGCACGGGTGCCGCTGGCCGAGGCGCGGGAGGCCGTGCTGGAGCTGCGCCGTGGCAAGGGCATGGTGCTCGACCCCGGCGACCCGGACACGCGCAGCGCCGGATCGTTCTTCACCAATCCCGTGCTCGGCCCGGAGGAGGCGGCGGCCCTGGAGCTGCGGGCCCCCGGCCACCCGCGCTGGGACATGCCCGACGGCACGGTCAAGGTGCCGGCGGCGTGGCTGATCGAGAACGCCGGGTTCCCCAAGGGCTACGAGAAGGGCCGGGTGCGCATCTCGACCAAGCACACGCTGGCCCTCACCAATCCCACCGGAGAGGCGGGCGCGGCCGAGCTGCTGGCGCTCGCCCGCGAGGTGCGCGAGGGCGTGCACGAGAAGTTCGGGGTGTGGCTCGTCAACGAGCCCGTGCTGGTGGGAGTGCGTCTCTAGCTCGGTTAAACTGGGACGACCCGAAGGGGAGTAGTCCACAATCCACTGATCGACACACTGGCGGTTCGCCCGCCCGGTCGTGGAGCCCTCGTGGCGGACGAGACCTTCGGCCCGACAGTCATGATCACATGCTGCCGGGCCGAAGTCGTGCCCGAACTCCCCGGGTGTCGTACGGCGGCCCGGTCGCAACTCCCCTGTAGGAAGGCGACCCCGTGCAAGCCCTCTGGATCTCTCTCGTCGTCATCTTCGTGGCCGAGCTGGGCGACAAGAGCCAGCTCATGGCCCTGACCTTCGCGACCCGGTTCAAGACGGGGCCGGTGCTGGCCGGCATCACCGCGGCGACCGCGCTCGTCCACCTCGTCAGCGTCGGGCTCGGCAGGATCGTCGGCGACGCCCTCCCCACCACCGCCATCTCGATCATCGCGGGCCTGGCGTTCCTCGCCTTCGCGGCGTGGACGCTGCGCGGCGACGAGCTCACCGAGGAGGAGAAGGGCAAGGCGGCCAAGACCACCCGCAACGCCTTCATCGCCGTCGCCGTGGCGTTCTTCCTCAGCGAGCTGGGCGACAAGACCATGCTCGCCACCATCACGCTGGCCACCCAGCACGGCTGGTTCGGCACGTGGGTCGGCTCGACCGTGGGCATGGTCGCCGCCGACGCGCTGGCCATCCTGGTCGGCCGGTTCCTCGGCACCCGCCTGCCGGACAAGTGGATCAAGTATGGCGCCGCCGCGGCGTTCGCCGTCTTCGGCGTGCTGCTGCTGGCCGAGCCCCTGTTCGCCTGACTCTCGTCCGCCTGATCGAGCCCCGCCTGATCGAGCCCCGCCTAATCGAGCAGGGACAGGCGGTGGGCCGCGGCGGCGGCCTCGCCCCGGCTCGACACCCCCAGCTTGGGCAGGATGTTCGACACGTGCACGCTGACGGTCTTGGCCGAGATGAACAGCTCGGCCGCGATGTCCCGGTTGCTGCGCCCGGCCGCCACCAGGCGCAGCACCTCCAGCTCGCGCGGGGTCAGGTCGGCCTGCCGTACGGGCTCGGACGGGGTGGGGTCGGAGAGCGGGGTGCCGACGCGGCGGGCCAGCGTCTCGATCTGGGTGACCATCGGGGTGGCGCGCAACGCGACCGCGAGCGGGCAGGCCTCGCGCAGCCGCGCGATGGCACCCTCACGGTCGCCGCTCGCGGCGGCGGCCGCGGCGCCGTGCAGCAGCGCCTTGGCCCGGACGTACGGACGGCCCAGCCGCCGCCACGCCTCGGCCGCGGCGTCGAACTCGCCCCGGTAGACCAGTCCGAACGCCTCGTTCACCGGACCGTCGCCCAGGTTGACGGCCAGCCGGTCGCCCAGCTCCCGCACCGGGGCCACCCGGTCGGGGGCGACCGGCGCCGCCGCGTCGCAGACGTATCGGACCAGGGCGAGCAGCCGTCCGGCGAGCATGGCCTTGCGGGCCAGCGGCGGGTTGTCGAGAGCCTTCTCCAGCACGTCGAGTGCCTTCAGGGGCTCGCCGCGCAGCAGGTGCCACGCGAGACGCAGCCGGACGTTGTTCGTCCACTCCTGGGTCTGCTCGTCCCGATGCGGGGAGAAGACGCCGACCTCGGTGAGGATGTCCTCCGCCAGGTCCTCCTCGCCGCGCGCGATCGCGATGTCCGCGCGGACCCGCAGCATGTGCCACCGGTTGCGCAGGGTCGGCCCCATCGTCAGGGACCGCTCGATGATCTCGACGGCCTCGTCCCACCGGCCGAGCGACTCCAGCGCCTCCGCCCGGTTGTTGGCGATGAACGTGCCCTGGTGGCGGAACCTGCCGTATCGCCGGGCGAGCTTCTCGCCCTCCAGCGCGAGCGCCACGGCCTCTTCCGAACGGCCGAGGTTGTCGAGGGCGTCGACGTTGTTGGCCAGGGCGCGCAGGATGATGCGGGGCGAGTTCAGGCGCCTGCCCATCGCCAGCGCCTGCTCGTTGAGCGCGATCGTGGTCTCGAGGTCGCCGTTGATGGAGTGGCCGAGCGCCATGTTGATCAGGAGGTCGGCCTCCTGCACCTCGTCGCCCATGTCGCGGGCGATGCGCAGCGCCTCCTCGGTGAGCGCGGTGCCCTCGGCGACCCCGTCGGCGCACATCAGGGTCTGGCCCAGCCGGGTCAGCACCAGCGCGCGTACGTCGCCCGGCTGCGGCACCAGCCGCTCGGCGCGCCACAGATACTCCAGGATGCCCGGCTTGCCCTTGTGCGCCTTGACGTTGGCCATGCGGACCATCAGCTCGGCCACCCGCTCGGGTGAGGTCTCCTCGTCGAGCTCGGCCAGGGCGCCGCGCACGTACTTCTGGCTCTGCTCCATCTCGCCGCTGAGGAACGCCGCCTCGGAGGCCCGTTCCAGCACCGTGCAGTGGTCGTGGCCGATGCGCTCGGCGGCGTCGGGCACCTTGTCCCACAGCGTCAGCACGCGTTCGAGGAGCTGGATCTGCTCGGTGTAGGCGAACGACTTGGCCGCCTTCTCGGACGCCTCCCAGGCGGAGATCAGCGCCCACAGATCGTCACGGGCGGAGTACCAGTGGTGGGCGATCTCGATGGCCGCCCGGCCCGGGGGCACCAGACCGCGGTCGCGGTCGATCTCCTCGGCGTACCTCGCGTGCATCCGCGCGTGCTCGCCGGGCAGCAGCTCGTCGTGGACCGCCTCGCGGATCAGGGCGTGCCGGAACGCGTACGCCCCGCCGTCGGCCACCTGCAGCACGTTGGCCGCGATGGCGGGCCGCAGCGCGTTCTCCAGATCGACGTCGGACAGGCCGCTGACCGCCGCGAGCAGGGCGTGACCGACGCGGATGCCCCCGGCGGCGGCGATCCTGAGCACCCGCTGGGTCTCCTCGGGCAGCCGCTCCACCGAGCCGATGATCAGGTCGTGCAGCGAGTCGGGGAACGAGCAGTCCTCGCCGCAGTCGAGCAGCGCCTCCACGAACAGCGGGATGCCGCCGCTGCGGTCGAAGACCCGGTCGACCTTGGCGAACTCGGGGGTCACTCCGAGGATCCCGGCCATCTGCTCGGCGACCTCGTCCTGGGTGAAACGGGGCAGGTCCACCCGGACCACGCCGTCGACCCGTCCCAGCTCGGCCAGCACCGGCCGCAGGGGATGGGTGCGGTGCAGCTCGTCCGAGCGGTACGTCATGACCATCAGGACGGGAGCCGTCTTGAGGTTGCGGCTGAGGAAGGCGATGAGGTCGCGGCTGGAACGGTCGGCCCAGTGGATGTCCTCGATGACGAGCACCACCGGCCGCCGCTCGGAGAGGCGTTCGAGCAGCGCCAGGATCAGCTCGAACAGCCGCGCGCGGGCCGACTCGGTCTCCCCGTCGCCGCTCGGCTCGCCGAACTCGGGCAGCAGCCTGGCCAGGTCGCGGGCGGCGCCGTCGGGCAGCAGGGCGGCGACCTCGGCCGCGCCGCACTCCCGGACGAGCTGCCGCAGCGCGGCGGTGAAGGGGGCGTAGGCCAGGCCCTCCGCGGACAGCTCCACGCAGCCCCCGACGAGCACGTGGGCGCCGTCCTGCGCTGCCTGCTCCGCGAACCGGCCGGCGAGGCGGGTCTTCCCCACGCCCGCCTCGCCGCCGATGAGCACCGCCGCGGTGGCCTGCTTGCGCGCCTGGTCGTAGGCCTCGCCCAGGGTCTCCAGCTCCGCGCCCCGCCCGACGAAGACGGGGCTCACCGCCCGGCGTGTCATGTGCTCCAGCATGTCATGACCCTTTGCGTGGCTTCGCCTGGTTTTTCGGTCAGACCTCTGTGCCCCCATGAGCCTCACGGTGTGCTCCACGGTGTGGTTCACGGTGTCGTTCACGGTGTCGTTCACGGTGTGCTTCACGGCGGCTGAAAGGCCCGGCCGGGAGGGAGGGTCCGGCCGGGCCTTCGTACGCGTCTCATGAGGTGCGGAGCTTGCCGAAGGCCGCACGCAGCCGGCGGTTGCCGGAGCGCTGCTGGGCCTTCAGGCCCGACTGCGCCTCGCGCGCGCGGCGGTGGGCGGCGGCCTCCTCCTGAAGCTCGGTCGCCCGGTTGATCATTACCTGGTAGTGCAGTTCCGGACCCATCAGAGTGTCTCCTTGTTTCGGGTCTCTTCTCGTACTCCTCAAGGTTCGGTCTAAGGCGTGGTGCGGCACATCGGGCGGATGCCCTATCTCTGGCAGGGGCTTACGGCATAGGACTTCTAAGGCGGGTAAGGAGATGCCTTAGGGACGCCCGGGTCTCCGGGTTTGGAATCATTCCGCGTGGTCGGGGATGCTGGTCTCGTGCCAACTATGACTACTCCGCTCGCGGAGGTCGCCTCCTCACCCTCGACGCTGCGTGCGTTCCTGCACGGCCTTCCCGGGGTCGACAGGGTCGGGGCGGACGCCCGGGCCGCGATGCTGGGCACGCGATCCATCAAGACGACCGCCAAGAAACAGGCCATCGACATGGCCATCGGGATGGTCGACCTCACCACCCTGGAAGGCGCGGACACCCCCGGCAAGGTCAGGGCGATGTGCGCCAAGGCGGTGCGGCCCGATCCCACCGACTCCTCCGTGCCGCCGGTCGCCGCCGTCTGCGTGTACCCCGACCTGGTCGCGACCGCCGTCGAGGCCCTCTCCGGATCCGGCGTGAAGGTGGCGTCCGTCGCCACGTCGTTCCCCAGCGGCCGGTCCTCCCTTGAGGTCAAGGTCGCCGACACGTCCCTCGCCGTGGCCGCCGGAGCCGCCGAGATCGACATGGTCATCGACCGCGGCGCGTTCCTCGCCGGCGACTACCTCAAGGTGTACGAGGAGATCGTCGCCATCAAGGAAGCCTGCGGCGACAGCCATCTGAAGGTGATCCTGGAGACCGGCGAGCTCGCGACGTACGACAACGTGCGACGAGCCTCCTGGCTCGCGATGATCGCCGGGGCCGACTTCATCAAGACCTCGACCGGCAAGGTGTCGCCGGCCGCGACGCTGCCGGTGACGCTCGTCATGCTGGAGGCCGTGCGCGACTTCCTGGCCGCGACCGGCCGCAAGGTGGGCGTGAAGCCCGCGGGCGGCATCCGCACCACCAAGGACGCGATCAAATACCTGGTGCTGGTCAACGAGACCGCCGGGCCCGACTGGCTGCACGCCGACTGGTTCCGCCTCGGCGCCTCCTCGCTGCTGAACGACCTGCTCATGCAGCGGCAGAAGATGGCCACCGGCCGGTACGCCGGTCCCGACTACTTCACGCTGGACTGAGGGCTGGACTGAGGCATGTTCGAATACGCACCCGCACCAGAGTCGCGGGACATCGTCGACATCCGGCCGTCGTACGGCCTGTTCATCAACGGCGAGTGGGTCGAGCCGCAGGGCGAGGAGCGCCACAAGACCGTCAACCCGGCCACCGAGGAGGTGCTCGCGGAGGTCGCGTGGGCGGGGGAGGCCGACGTCGACCGCGCGGTCCAGGCCGCGGCCAAGGCGTTCCCCGTCTGGTCGGCCATGCCGGGCGCGGAGCGGGCCAAGTACCTGTTCCGGATCGCCCGGATCATCCAGGAGCGTGCGCGTGAGCTCGCGGTCCTGGAGACGCTCGACAACGGCAAGCCGATCAGGGAGTCCCGCGACGTGGACCTCCCGCTGGTCGCCGCCCACTTCTTCTACTACGCCGGCTGGGCCGACAAGCTGGCGTACGCCGGGTTCGGCGAGAACCCCCGGCCGCTGGGCGTGGCCGGGCAGGTCATCCCGTGGAACTTCCCGCTGCTCATGCTGGCCTGGAAGATCGCTCCCGCGCTGGCCTGCGGCAACACGGTCGTGCTCAAGCCGGCCGAGACCACGCCGCTGACCGCGCTCGCGTTCGCCGACATCTGCCGCCAGGCCGACCTGCCGCCGGGCGTCGTGAACATCGTCACCGGCGCGGGCCAGACGGGCGCCGCGCTCGTGAACCACCCCGACGTGGACAAGGTCGCCTTCACCGGCTCCACCGAGGTCGGCCGCCTCATCGCGAGGAGCCTCGCGGGCACCCGCAAGAAGCTCACGCTGGAGCTCGGCGGCAAGGCCGCCAACATCGTGTTCGAGGACGCGCCGCTCGACCAGGCCGTCGAGGGCATCGTCAACGGCATCTTCTTCAACCAGGGCCACGTCTGCTGCGCGGGATCGCGGCTGCTGGTGCAGGAGTCGGTCGCCGACGACCTGCTGGAGGCGCTCAAGCGGCGTCTCGGCACGCTGCGGCTCGGCGACCCGCTGGACAAGAACACCGACATCGGCGCGATCAACTCGGCCGAGCAGCTCGCCAAGATCCGCGAGCTGTCGGCGGCCGGGGAGGCCGAGGGCGCCGAGCGGTGGTCGCCCGCCTGCCCGATCCCCGACCGCGGCTACTGGTTCCCGCCCACCGTCTTCACCGGCGTGGCCCAGTCGCACCGGATCGCCCGTGAGGAGATCTTCGGCCCGGTGCTGTCGGTGCTGACCTTCCGCACCCCCGCCGAGGCGGTGGAGAAGGCCAACAACACGCCGTACGGGCTGTCGGCGGGCGTGTGGACCGAGAAGGGCTCGCGCATGCTGTGGATGGCGTCCCGGCTGCGGGCCGGCGTCGTCTGGTCCAACACGTTCAACCGGTTCGACCCGACCTCGCCGTTCGGCGGCTACAAGGAGTCGGGCTACGGCCGCGAGGGCGGACGCCACGGTCTGGAGGCCTACCTTGCCGTATGACCGGTGTCATCACCCCTCCGGCCGTCCGTCGTGCAGGTGCGCCGACGGGCAGCGCCGCCGCCTGGCCCGCCGGGCGCGCGCGGGCGCCGGTGACGGCTTCTCCCGGGGCAGCCGCTCCCGCCGCTTCGCCGTACGGCACGGCTGGTTCGCCCACCGGGGCGGTGTGTGCCGCTGTGGCCAGACCTACCAGCCGGCCCGTCCTCTGGAGATTGGAACCTTCGATGAGTGAGCGCACCGGACGCCTGAGTGTGCGCAAGACGTACAAGCTGTTCATCGGCGGCGCGTTCCCGCGTTCGGAGAGCGGAAGGTCGTATGTCGTGACCTCCTCCAAGGGCGACTTCCTCGCCAACGCGGCCAGGGCCTCCCGCAAGGACGCCAGGGACGCGGTCGGGGCGGCGCGCAAGGCGTTCCCCGGCTGGTCGGGTGCCACGGCGTACAACAGGGGCCAGATCCTCTACCGCATCGCCGAGATGCTGGAAGGCCGCCGCGCGCAGTTCGTCGCGGAGATCACCGCGATGGGCGGCGTGGGGGCCAAGCAGGCCGGCGAGATGGTGGACGCGTCGGTCGACAGGCTGGTCTGGTACGCGGGCTGGTCCGACAAGATCGGCGCGGTCCTCGGGTCGGCCAACCCGGTGGCCGGGCCCTACTTCAACCTGTCGAGCCCCGAGCCGACCGGCGTGGTCGCGGTGGTGGCTCCGCAGGAGGGGCCGCTGCTCGGGCTGATCAGCGTGATCGCCCCGGTGATCGTGACCGGCAACACCTGTGTGGTGATCGCCTCCGAGCGTGCGCCGCTGCCGGCGATCACGCTGGCCGAGGTGCTGGCGACCTCCGACCTGCCGGGCGGGGTGGTGAACATCCTCACCGGCTCGGCCGCCGAGATCGCCCCCTGGCTGGCGGGCCACATGGACGTCAACGGCATCGACCTGACCGGCGCCGATCCCGAGCTGGCCGTCACGTGTGAGGAGCTGGCCGCGGAGAACCTCAAGCGGGTGCTCCGGCCGCCGGTGGATCGCGTGGACTGGCTCGCCGACCCCGGCATCGAGCGGATGACGGCGTTCCTGGAGACCAAGACCGTCTGGCATCCGATCGGCATCTGAACCCGTTCCCTCCCGGCCCGCGCGGGCCGGGAGGGCCGGTCACACGGCGCCGGCCAGGCAGGGGCTTGGTGCCGGTGCTCACATTCCGGGCTCACATTCCGGGCTCACATCATGCGCGGCGCAGGGCGAGAAGCAATTCGGCGTTGGATCCGGTGTTCTTCATCGAGGTGAGGAACGACTCGATGGACTCCTGCTCGTGCAGCGCCCGGCGGAGCCTGCGCGTCAGGGGAAGCTCGGCGGGGTCGAACAGGAGCTCCTCGCGGCGGGTGCCGGAGGCGACGACGTCGACGGCGGGGAAGATCCGGCGGTCGGCCAGGCTCCGGCTGAGCTTCAGCTCCATGTTGCCGGTGCTCTTGAACTCCTCGAAGAGGTTGTCGTCCATCTTCGAGCCGGTCTCGACCAGCGCGGTGGCGAGGATCGTGAGCGAGCCGCCGCCCTCGATGTTGCGGGCGGCGCCGAGCACCTTCTTGGGCTGGTGCAGGGCCCCGGCGTCCATGCCGCCCGTGAGCACGCGCCCGCCGCTCGGCGCGGCCATGTTGTACGCCCGGCCGAGGCGGGTGATCGAGTCGATGAGCACGACGACGTCACGGCCCGCCTCCACGAGCCGCTTGGCCCGCTCGACGGCGAGCTCGGCCGCGGTGATGTGGTCCTGCGGTGCGCGGTCGAAGGTCGAGGCGATCACCTCGGCCCGCACCGACGCGCGCATGTCGGTGACCTCCTCTGGCCGCTCGTCCACCAGGACGACCATGAGGTGGCATTCGGGGTGGTTGGTGGTGATCGCGTTCGCGACGGCCTTGAGGAGCATGGTCTTGCCGGCCTTCGGCGGGGCGACGATCAGGCCGCGCTGGCCCTTGCCGATCGGCGCGAACAGGTCGATGACCCGCGTGGTCAGGATGTTGCGCGTCGTCTCCAGGCGCAGGCGCTCGTCGGGATAGATCGGCACGAGGTCGGCGAAGTGCGGCCGCGCGGTCTCCACGGGCTCGCCGTTCACGATCGCGACGGAGGTGAGCAGGCCGTTCTGGGCGACGCCGCGGACGTGGTCGCCGCGGCGCAGGTCGAGCGCGTCCACGAGCGCGGCCGGGACGGTCACGTCCTTCGGGCCGGGCAGGTAGCCGTTCGTGCGGATCACCGTGTTCCTGCCCGCCTGGTCGAGCAGACCGGTGACCTCGACGGCCGGGGCGTCCTTCGTACGGGCCTGTCCGGTGCGGGAAGTGCTGCGCTGCTTGGGAACGCTGAGAGTGGTGGTGGTCATGGGACTCCTTGTGCCGGAGCTGTCTGGGGCAAAGCGTGGGTGGGTGTGGGAGTGCGCGTTCGTCCGCAGGCAGCGGGATTCGCGCGAGATTCGTGAAGCGGCCGGAGCTGGAGGACCGGCCTGCTGTGCTGGGCGCGTATGGGCTCAGAGACGGAGCCAGAACCATACGGCTTGTCGCTGACTATAACAGGCGCACGTGTCGCGGCAATTCCCCGTGATCTAGCGGGCCCTACCGGCCTCTATCATCCTCTATCGGGCTCTATCGGCCTTCATCGGGCTTGGAGGGCGTCGAGCGCGACGGCCATGGCGATGACCAGGCGGCGGTCGAGGCGCGGATCGCGGATCTCGATGGCGTAGCGGTCGCGCAGGCCCCACCTGCGGTCGACCGAGAACGCGATCGAGGCGCCGATGCTGAAGTCGAAGTGGTAGGGCAGCCACTGCAGCGAGTCGGAGAACCGGCGTAACAGGGCGACCGCCAGTTGCCGCTCCTGCCCGGTCAGCGTCGGCAGCCCCGGCTGCTGGAGATGCCAGGTCGAGCGGAGCAGCGACCGGCCGAAATCCTTGCGGAACGTGCCGATGGGGTGGCCCGTGTCGTCCACCACGTCGTACTCGCCCGCGAGGTCGAGGACCTTGCGCGCCTTGAACCCGGCCAGCTCCGTCTGCCGGGACTCGTCCGTGTAGAGCGTCACCTGCTCCTTCAGGGCCATCCGCTTCTGCTCGGCGAAGGCCACGACCTCGCCCTCCGAACCGTCGGGGTTCGCCGCATGGACGACATATCTGTTCACCATCATGGTGATCTTCTGGCGCAGGTACAGGCGGGTCTGCCCCTGCAAGGTGGCGATATCCATGCTTAGACTCCAGAGACGGTCGTTTGTCTCCCTATATGCCCTCTTCCCGAAGAAGATCACCAGCGGGAGGTGGTCGAATCGACGTCCTGGTGCGCCGGGCGGCTGTCGGTGACCATAACCACACTTTTCGGGCTTGTCGCCTCAAGGGGATCTACCTATAAGGTAAGGCTTACCTAAATTCAGCCCTCGGCAGGGAGCCCCCGTATGTCTCTCCGGCACCGCGGTATCGGTCTCGGTATCGGCGCCGTCGCAGTCGCCCTCTCACTGGTCGCCTGCGGCGCCTCCTCCGGCAGCGGCGCAGCGAGCGGCGGGGGCACGAGCACGTCCGCCGCCGACGCCGCCAAGGCCGTCGCCAAGGGCGGCTCCGACTTCGGCACCGCCGCGGAGAAGACCGCCGCGATGGGCACCACCGCCAAGCCGGGCGAGTGGCCGCGCACCATCACCCACGCCATGGGCACGACCGAGATCAAGGCCCAGCCCAAGCGGGTCGTCGTCCTGGACGTCGGAGAGCTCGACAACGTCGTCTCCCTGGGCGTCAAGCCGGTCGGCTTCGCGCCCAGCGAGGGCTCGCCCGACCTGCCGTCCTACCTGAAGCAGGACGCCGGCGACCCGAAGAACGTCGGCACGATCAACAACCTCAACCTGGAGGCGATCGCCGGGCTGCACCCGGACCTCATCCTCGGCAGCCGGCTGCGCGCCGCCGAGCAGTACGACGAGCTGTCGAAGATCGCCCCGACCGTGTTCTCCATCCGTCCCGGGTTCACCTGGAAGGAGAACTACCTCCTCAACGCCGCCGCCCTCGACAAGACCGAGGAGGCCAAGGCGAAACTCGCCGAGTATGACGCCAAGGTGAAGGCACTCGGCGCGAAGCTGGGCGACCACAAGCCCGTCGTCTCGATGGTGCGCTTCATGCCCAACGGCGTGATCCGGCTCTACGCCAACGCCTCCTTCATCGGCACCATCCTCAAGGACGCCGGCATCCCGCGCCCCGCCAACCAGAACATCCCCGACCTCGCCGCCGAGGTGAGCGCGGAGAACATCGACCAGGCCGACGCGGACGTCATCTTCACCGGCGTGTACGGCGACCCGAAGGCCACGAACAAGGCGGCGGTCCAGAGCAACCCGCTGTGGAAGGACCTCAAGGCGGTCAAGGCGGGGCACGCCTACGAGGTCCCGGACGAGACCTGGTATCTCGGTCTCGGCGTCACCGCCGCCATGCAGGTCGTCGGGGACCTGGAGCGGTACCTCGTCAAGTAGGCACGTGGTCCCGCTCCGAGAAAGCGAACGAATGTCCCGTGCCACTCGCCGCCGCGCCCGACGTCGTGCCACCTCACACCGTGTCGGCCCGACCGCCGGGGGCGCGATCCTGCTGGCCCTCGCCGCGCTGCTGGTCCTCGCCGTGCTGCTCAGCCTCGCGGTGGGCAGCCGCCAGATCGCGCCGAGCGTGGTGATCGACGCCCTGACGCACGGCGGCGGCAGCGGCGACGCCCAGGTCGTACGGTCGTTGCGGGTGCCCCGCACCCTCGTCGGGGTGATGGCCGGCGTCGCCCTCGCCGTGGCCGGCACGGTCATGCAGGGCATCACCCGCAACCCCATCGCCGAGCCCGGCATCCTGGGCGTCAGCCAGGGTGCCTCGGTGGGCGTGGTGTGCGCGATCGCGTTCCTCGGAGTGCACTCGCTGACCGGTTATGTGTGGTTCGCCTTCGCGGGCGCGGGGATCGCGGCGGTCGCCGTCTACGTCATCGCCAGCGGCGGGCGCGGCGGCGCCACCCCGGTCAAGCTCGCCCTGGCCGGCACCGCGATGAACGCCCTGCTCGCCTCCCTGGTCTCCGGCATCACCACGACCGACGCCCAAGCCCTCGACGAGTTCCGGTTCTGGCATGTCGGCTCGCTGAGCGGCCGGAGCGCCGAGATCGCCGGTCAGACCTGGCCGTTCCTCCTCGCGGGGCTGCTGCTGGTCCTCGCGATGGCCCGGGGGCTCGACGCGCTCGCGCTCGGCGAGGACGTCGCGAAGGGGCTCGGCCACAACGTCCCCCTGCTGCGGATCCTCGGGGGTCTCGGCGCCACCGTCTTGACCGGCGTCGCGGTCGCCGCCGCCGGCCCGATCGCCTTCACCGGCCTGGCCGTTCCGCACATCGCGCGGGCCATCGTGGGCACCGACCACCGCTGGGTGCTGCCCGCGGCGGCCCTGCTCGGTCCCGTGATGCTCCTGGTCGCCGACGTCATCGGCCGCATCGTCTTCCCGCCCTCGGAGGTGCCGGTGGCGGTCATGACCGCGCTGCTCGGCGTGCCGTTCCTGATCGCCCTCGTACGCAGGAAAGCGGTGGTGGCGGCATGACGCGCCCCGTGGGCTTCGCCGTCCTGCGGGTGGGGCGGGGGAGCTTCCTGCTGCATCGCAGGGCGGCCCTCGTCGCCGTCCTGCTCGGCGCGGCGCTCGCGCTGGCCGCCGTGGCCTACCTGTGCGTCGGCGAGTCGTTCGTCAGCCCCGCGGAGGTCCTCCGGGTGCTGTGGGGGCAGCCGAGCCCGGACGAGTTCGTGGTCGGCACGCTGCGGATGCCCCGCCTCGCGGTCGGCCTGCTCGCCGGCGCCGCCTTCGGCCTCGCCGGGTCCTTCGTCCAGACCGTGGCCCGCAACCCGCTCGCCAGCCCGGACGTGATCGGCGTGACCCAGGGCGCGGGCGCGGCGACCGTCGCCGCGATGACCTTCGGCGTCGCGGCGTACGACACCCTGCCGTACATCTCGATCGTCGGGGGCCTGGCCGCCGCCGCGCTGGTCTACGTCTTCGCCTGGCGCAGGGGCCTGCACGCCTCGCGCTTCGTGCTCATCGGCATCGGCATCTCGGTGGCCCTCGGCTCCCTGACGCAGTTGTTCCTCACCAAGGGCGACTTCCTGGTGGCCCAGCAGGCCAAGGTCTGGCTCACCGGGTCGCTCAACGGCCGCGGCTACGATCACGCCGCGCCGCTCGCCTCGATCCTGCTCGTGCTGACACCGGCGCTGCTCTGGGCGGCCCGGGCCCAGCGCTCGGTGTCGTTCGACGACGACACCGCGACCGCTCTCGGCGTACGGCTCGGCCGGGTCCGCCTGGGCCTGATCGTCCTCGGCGTCGTCCTGGCGTCGGTGGCGACGGCCGCGGCGGGACCGGTCGACTTCGTCGCACTGCTCGCCCCGCAGATCGCCCGCCGCCTGTCGCGCACCGCGCAGATCCCCCTGCTCGGCTCCGCGCTGACCGGCGCCCTGATCGTGACCATCGCGGATCTGCTGGCCCGCAAGCTGTTCTCCCCGATCGAGCTGCCGGTCGGCGTGTTCACCGCGGTGGTGGGCGCTCCCTATCTGATGTGGCTGATCGTCCGCACCCGCAGCCGTTCCGGAGGCACGACATGATAGGCACCGCATGACCGGCGACAGCATGACCGGCAACCGCCTGAGGGCCGAGGGGCTCGTGCTCACGTACGAGGACCGTACGGTCGTCGACGGCCTCGACCTGGAGATCCCGGACGGGCAGGTCACCGTCATCATCGGGCCCAACGCGTGCGGCAAGTCCACCCTCCTGCGCGCGCTGGGCCGGCTGCTCAAGCCGCGGCGCGGCTCGGTGCTGCTGGACGGCACCGAGCTGGCCCGCATCCCCACCAAACGCGTCGCCCGGGAGATCGGGCTGCTGCCGCAGACCCCCGTGCCGCCGGAGGGGATCACGGTCTCCGAACTCGTCACCCGCGGGCGGCAGCCCCACCACAAGTGGTGGCAGCAGTGGACGGAGGCGGACGAGAAGGCCGTCACCGAGGCGATGGACCGCACCGAGACCGGCGATCTCGCGGAGCGGCCGGTCGACGAGCTGTCCGGCGGCCAGCGGCAGCGGGCCTGGATCGCGATGGCCCTCGCCCAGGACACCGACCTCCTGCTGCTCGACGAGCCGACGACCTATCTCGACATCGCCCACCAGGTGGAGGTGCTCGACCTGGTGCGGCAGCTCAACCGGGAGCGTGGCCGGACCGTGGTCGTCGTCCTGCACGACCTCAACCAGGCCGCCCGATACGCCGACCACATCGTCGCCATGAAGGCGGGACGGATCGTCGCCCAGGGCGCGCCCGGCGACGTCATCACCGCCGACCTGGTCCAGGAGGTCTTCGGGCTCGCCTCCGTCGTCGTGCCGGATCCGGTCACGGGCGGCCCGCTGGTCGTGCCGGGCGCGCCCTGGCAGCACTGAATCTCTGTCGTCTCAGGGTCGGGATCGGGGTTTTCTCAGGGTTTCTCGTGGAACGGGTGCTTCTACGCCGTCCGTTGGACCGGATGACGAAAGGAGCCGATCGATGTACCGATCGAGACAGCACAGGATCATCGCCGGCGTCTGCGGGGGGATCGCGGACCGGTACGGCATGTCGCCGACGGTCGTGCGGGCGCTGTTCCTGCTGTCCTGCCTGCTGCCGGGCCCGCAGTTCGTGGCCTACCTCATCATGTGGGTGCTGTTCCCCAAGGCTCCCGCCTCCACGGACTACCACTACTCGTACGGGCACAGGTAGGAAGCACGGGGCCATCCGGCCGCGTTTATGCTCACATCGAAAGAGGTGAGCGATGATGCGGCAACGGCCCCTGACCCTGGTCCAGGACGAGCTGGTCGATTACGAGAAGGCCATGGAGCGCATGGACGCGCTGGTGGCGGAGCGGCAGGACGACGCGCGGCCCGACACACTGTGGCTGCTCAGCCATCCGCCGGTCTTCACGATCGGCAAGCGGACGCTGGAGACGCATCTGCCCGACCCGTCGGCCGGCATCCCCGTGGTGCCGACCGGCCGCGGCGGCCAGCTCACCTATCACGGGCCCGGGCAGCTCGTCGGCTATCTCATCGTGAAGCTGCGGACCGGTGAAGGTGTGGTCGACTACATCCGCGAGGTCGAGCTGCGGCTGGTCGAGGCGCTGGCGAAGCTCGGCGTCCCGGCCGAGCGGCGCGACACCCCGCCCGGATCGGAGCTGCTCACGGGCGTCTGGACCCGGGACACCGGCCGGAAGATCGTCTCGATCGGCATGCGGTCGAGCCGGTCGGTCACCAGCCACGGCTTCGCGCTCAACGTGGACGGCGACCTCACGCCGTGGGATCTCGCGGTCCCGTGCGGCATGCCCGACGTGGAGATGACCTCGATCGCCCGCGAGCTCGGACGGGCCTCCATGGAGGAGACCCGCCGAGTCGTCGCGGCGGCGTTCGAGGCCTCCTGAGGGGTTACCCGACCGTTTCGCGGTCGCCCGCGTCGTCGACCGTACGGCGGGGCCCGGCGAACCAGTGCTTGGCCGACAGGTGCCACCACAGGGCGATGCCGATGAGCACGGCCCCCACGGCGATGGGGGCGTAGTTCACCGACGTCCAGGTGAAGTCCTTGTTGCCCGGGACGCCCGACGGGGCGATCGGCAGCACGAAGTAGATCGAGATGATCGCGATCTCGATCACCGCGATCCAGGACAACGCCTTGTATTTGGGGCCGAGGGTCCATGGTCCGGGCTGGAAGGAGTCGCCCGCGCGCAGGCGCAGCCAGATCGGGATGAGGAACGCGAGGTAGAGCCCGATCACCGCGATGGACACCACGGCGAGGAACGCCACCGGGGTCGTCGTGCCTTCCGGCGCGTAGAGCGCGGGCAGCGTGATCAGCAGCGCGACCCCGCACCCGCCGATGATGGCGTTGACCGGTGTGCGGTTGCGGTCGACCTTCGACCACAGCCGCCAGCCCGGCACCGCGCCGTCCCGGGAGAACGCGTACGTCATCCGCGACATCGAGGTCACGCAGCTCATGCCGCAGAAGAACTGCCCGATGGTGGAGATGCCGAAGATGACGGTGGCGAGCGTGGACGACAGCGACGAGGTGAAGATGGCCCCGACGAAGCCGCCCTCGGCGTTGACGGCGTCCACGTTCGTGGCCGCGAACAGGAACGACAGCAGCAGGATCCAGCCGCCGATCGCCGAGTAGAAAATCGACTGCCACAGGCCCTTGGCCGCCGTGCGGGCCGCGCCGTGGGTCTCCTCCGACACGTGGGCGCAGGCGTCGAAGCCGGTGATCGTGTACTGCGTGAGCAGGAAGCCCAGCGGTAGCACGTACAGCCAGAACGTCGGGCCGCCGTCGCCGTTGCCGAAGCCGGAGTTGTTGAACGTCTCGAACAGGAAGCCCACGTCCTGGTGCTTCGACGGGCCGAAGATCAGGATCAGCACGACCGCCGCCGCGCCGAACACGTGCCACCACACCGAGACGTTCTGCAGCACGGAGATCAGGCGGTGGCTGAAAATGTTGATCAACGCGTGGAGCACCAGGACGATCGCGAACAACAGGAAGGTCTGGTGCAGCGCGTTGCCGTTCGCCCACGAGTCGCTGAACCGGCCGATCGTGATGTTCAGGAACGTCGCGCAGCCGTAGTCGACCGACGCGGTCACCGCGATCAGGCCGATCAGGTTGAGCCAGCCGGTGAACCAGCCGTGGACGGGCCCGCCCAGCTTGGCCGCCCACCAGTAGATGCCGCCCGCCGTGGGGTACGCGGAGACCAGCTCCGCCATGCAGAACCCGATGATGAGGATGAACGCCGAGATCAGCGGCCAGCCGATGGAGATCGCCAGAGGCCCGCCGTTGTTCCACGCCTGGCTGAAGGTGGTGAAACATCCCGCCAGGATCGAGATGATCGAGAAGGAGATCGCGAAGTTGGAGAACCCGCTCCAGGTGCGGGCCAGTTCCTGCTTGTAACCGAGTTCCGCTAGTCGTTTGGCGTCGTCGTCGAGGGCTTGCGCCACTGAGGCCTCCTCTTAACTACTGGTGCGGAGTTCTCGGACGCCGTCGAGCAGGCGTCCGAAGCTGGGATCCCCGAGGTCGCGTACGGCTTGTGCGAACTTGTCGGCGGCCTCGGCGGAGTAGTCGAACCCGGGCAGGGCCGTGTTGTGGACCAGCCCCTCGTGGATGACGAACCAGAGCGTCCAGGTGAGGTTGGACATGATGAGGTTCAGCCGCACCCGGGGGACATGCTCGTCGTCGCCGAAATAGGCCCGCGTGAGCCGTACGACCTGGTCGGGGTCGAAATCGGATTCGGCGGCGATGTCCCCGAGCTCGAAACAGGGGTCGTTGTTGCCGGAGAGCTGGTAGTCGACGATCCGGACGCCGTCGCCGGTGGCGATCAGGTTCTCGGCCAGCAGATCGTTGTGGCAGGGGACCGCGGGGAGCGGGCGCCGGGCCAGCGCCGCCTCGATGTCGGCCACGACCGGCAGCGCGTCCTCATACCCGGCGGGAAGGGCCAGGCCGTGGGCCCGGCAGCGCGTCACGAACTCCCGGAGCTTGTCGAAGATCGAGAAGTCGTTGCCGAAGCGCGGGCCGGCGTGCAGCCGGCGGCAGGCGACCGCCACCTCCTCGATCCGCGCGGCCACGGCCGGGGCGTCGAGGGTGACCCCATCGATCCACTCCAGGAGGAGGACGCCCGGCAGCACGTGGACGACCCGGGGGCCGACCCCGGACGCCGCGGCGGCGACCGTGTTGGCGATCTCCTGGTCGAGCGGGATGCCGAGGCCGGTCTCGGAGATGCGCGGGTCGAGCACCCGTAGCAGCCAGCGGTCGCCGTCCTCGCTGTCGACCCTGGCGATGTGGTGGCTGAGCCCGCCCTTGATCGTCGTGAAGGTCAGTGGCCGCCCGGCCCAGGCCGTGACGAGATCCATTGCGTCTGCGACGGGATCTGGCATGCCCGGCTCCTTTTGGTCTACCTTCAGACCATTGATCAGATTTTCTGGGCCGGGTGTTACAGGACGGTACCGATGTCGCAACTTCCAGTAGACGCCCGCGCCGTCGTCATCGGCGGCGGAGTGGCCGGATGCAGCGTCGCCTATCACCTCGCCAGGCTCGGCTGGACCGACGTGATCCTGGTCGAGCGGCACGACCTCACCGAGGGCACGACCTGGCACTCCGCCGGCTTCGTCGGCCAGCTCAGGTCCACCGTCACGCAGACCAGAATGATCATGTATTCGGCCGGTCTCTACCCCGAGCTGCGCGAGCTGACCGGGCTCGACCCCGGCTGGCACGGTGTGGGCGGCCTGCGCCTGGCCACCACCCCCGAGCGCATGGAGGAACTGCTGCGCCAGGCCGGGGCCGCCGAGACGTACGGGCTCGACCTGGAGCTGCTCGACCCCCGGGGCACGCTCGACCGGCTGCCACTGCTGGAGGTGGGCGACGTCCTCGGATCGCTGTGGCTGCCCGGCGACGGCTGGCTCGACCCGGCCCGGCTCGGTCACGCCCTGGCCGAGGGCGCCCGCAGGCTCGGCGTACGGATCTTTACCGGCGTCGAGGTCACCGGCGTCGACGTCCACGACGGCCGCGTCGTTGCCGTACGCCTTCGCGGTGAGGGTGGTGAGCACGTCGTGCGCACCGAGACCGTCGTGAACGCGGCGGGGGCGGCGGCCGGAGTGATCGGCCGGATGGCCGGGGCCGACATCCCGATCGTGCCGATCAAGCACCAATACGTCGTGACCCCGCCGTCCGGCGTCCCGGCGGACACGCCGACCGTCCGCGACCCGGACAACATCGTGTATTTCCGCGAGGAGGACGGCGGCATCCTCGTCGGCGGCTACATCAGGAGCCCGCAGATCTGGGACGCCGCCCGGCCCCTGTCCGAGCCGCGCACCCTCTTCGCGCCCGACATGCCGAAGTTCCGCGAGTCGTGGGAATCGGCGGTCCGGCGGGTGCCTTCACTGAAGGCGGTCGGGGACGGCGACGACCCGGCGGCGTTCCGCAAGGTCGTCCACGGGCCGGAGGCGTTCACGCCCGACGGGGAGTTCCTGCTGGGGGAGACCGAGGTCGCCGGGCTATGGGTGGCGGCCGGTTTCTGCGTCCACGGCCTGGCCGCCGCCGGAGGTGTCGGCAAGGTCATGGCCGAGTGGATCGTCGAGGGCGCTCCCGAATATGACGTCTTCGGCATGGACGTGCGTCGTTTCGGCTCCTACGCCCGTTCGGCCCGCTGGGCCCGCGCCAGGGCCCTGGACTCCTACAGCAAGTACTACGACATCGTCTATCCCGGCGAGGAACGCACCGCCGCCCGGCCGCTGCGCCGTTCGCCCGCCTGGGTGCGGCACGAGGCGCTGGGCGCGTCCTTCGGCGAGAAGGCCGGCTGGGAGCGGGTCAACTGGTATCCGTCCGACGCTGCTTCCGATTCGGGCGCTTCCGATTCGGGCGCTTCCGATTCGGGCGCTACGGGTGGGGGCGGGGCGCGGCCGAGGGGCTGGGCGGGCCGGGTCTGGTCTCCGGCGATCCGTGAGGAGTGCCTGGCGACGCGGGACGCCGCCGGGCTGTTCGACCAGTCGTCCTTCGTCAAGCTGGAAATATCCGGATCCGTCGCCGACCTGGAGCGGCTCGCGGGCAACACCCTGGACCGCGTGGACGGCTCGGTCGTCTACACCCAACTGCTCAACGCACGCGGCGGCATCGAGGCGGACGTGACCGTGACCCGGCTCTCGAAGGACCGGTTCCGCCTCGTCACCGGCACCGCGTTCGGGCCTCACGACGCCGCCCTGCTGCGCCGTCACGGGCTCGCGGTCACCGACGTCACCTCCGCCTACGCCTGCTACTGCCTATGGGGGCCCCGGGCGTACGACATCCTGGCGTCGCTCACGGACGACGATCTGACCTTCGGCTACCTGCGGGCCGCCGAGATCAGCGTGGGGCACGTCCCCGTGCTCGCCCAGCGGGTCACTTTCGTGGGCGAGTTCGGCTGGGAGCTCTACTGCCCGTCCGAATACGGGCTGACATTGTGGGACTCCCTCATGAAGGCGGGCCTGCCGCACGGCATGCGGCCCGCGGGCTACCGCGCGCTCGACTCACTGCGTCTTGAGAAGGGCTACCGGGTCTGGGGTCTCGACATCACACCCGAGACCACCCCTCTGGAGGCCGGGCTCGCCTTCGCCGTCCGCCCCGAGCGCCGGGCCGCCCTGCCCCGCCCCCGTACGGCGTTGCGCTGCCTCGTGCTCGACGACGATCGTGACGTCTGCCTGGGCGGCGAGCCCGTCCGGCTGGACGGCCGTCCCGTCTCCCGCGTCACCAGCGGCGGTTTCGGCCACCGAGTCGGCCGCTCGATCGCGTACGCGTACCTTCCCCTGGAAGTGGAACTCGGCAGCGTGGAGCCCGGCAGCGTGGAGCCCGGCGGCGTGCAGCCTGGCGGCGTGGAGATCGGCGGGCGAGTGGAGATCGGTGTCAACGGCCGCGGCGTGGGCGCCACCGTCGTCCGAGAGCCCCTCTATGACCCGGACGGCCTCCGTATCAAGGCCGAGCCCTGGCACTAAGCGGACGGAACGGACCTCGGGCCGGGGCCCATGGCGCTGGTTATGCGCGGGACGGACCTTGGCCGGGTATGGAAGGGGCAGACCGGGGGTTGGTCATGCGCAGGACAGACACGTGGCCCCGGTTAAGCGGACAAAGCTTGGCCCCGGTCACTGCGCCAGAAGGAACCTCCGGTCCTCGCGAAGCCCGCTCCGCTGGGCCTTCGCTGCGGTCCTCGCTCCCTTCCGCTCCGCTCCCTCGATCCCGCCGGAGCGCTGGGCGGTCATTCTCGTAGTCGTC
>NZ_JAATEK010000041.1:0-68732 GCF_012034195.1 Microbispora sp. CL1-1 | reverse complement strand
GGGTGCTGCGGTTGGCGCCGACCACCCCGCTGCCGACGGCACCGGCGACCGTGCTCCTGGCGAGGCCGGGGCAGATGCCGGTGCGGAGAGCGCCGAAAACACCGCCGCCCCTGCGCCCGCCAAGGCCGCGAGCACCGGCAGCCCAAGCGATGGAGCCGCCGCCGACGCCTGCGATATCGCGGAGGCCGACGCCAGTGGTGTGGGCATGGCCGAGACCGACCTCGCCGCCGCCTCCGCCACCGCCACCGATCCCGCCTCTGCCTCTGCCCGTGGCTCCCGCGATGCCGCGCCCGGACATAGCGATGAGGAGTCTTGCGGCTGTGGAGTCGGCGGGCGCGGGACCGGTGAGCGGCGGCCCGGCGAGTGTGAGCTGCGCAGCACCGCACGCACCGCTTGCGCCGAGGGCGACCACACCATGAACGCCGACTCCGCCGAGGACGACGACACCGCGAACACCAGCTCTGCCGAGAGCGACGAGACCGCGCCCGCCAAGGGCGATGGCAGCGATCGCGGCGCGGCCCGGTCCGGAGCAACCCACGCCCGGCGGGGCACGCCAGCATGGCCTGCCCACGGCGGCGGGCATTGGCACACAGCGCCTTCGAACACAGCGCCTTCGAACACAGCGCCTTCGGGCGCGACGGCTTCGGACGCGCCGCCATCGCAGGCAGCGCCCTCGGAGGCAGCGCCCTCGGAGGCGGCGTCTTCGGAGGCGACGCGGCCGGATCCTCCTCCCGAGGATGTCTCCGCACGTCACACCCACGCCGGGCCTCGGCCTGCGGGGGACTGCCGGCATGGCCACAGCATGTGCCGGTGCGACGGCGAGGCGCGCTGCTGCTGCGCGACCGGGACAACGGGAACGTCGGGGACACCGGGAGCCGGGCGTGGGACGCCGGGGACGGCGCAAGCAGCGTCGCAGAGTGCGTCACCGGGAGCAGCTCCCGGGGCGTCACCCGGAGCAGCGCCAGGTGCGTCGGCAGGCACGATGCCCGGGGCATTCTTGGGTGCGTCGCTGGGAGCGTCGGCGGGCACGCTGCCCGGGGCGTTCTTGGGTGCGTCGCTGGGAGCGTCGGCAAGCACGCTGCTGGGGGCGTCTCTGGGAGGGGCGTTGGGGATGGTGCCGCCGGGGTTGCTGCTGGCGACCGGGCAGGTGCTGCCCGTCTCCAGCGTGCACCGGCTCGCCCGCACCTCAACCCTGGTCCGGATCGTCATGAACGCCGACGGGCAAGTCCTCGACATGGGCCGCAAAGTCCGCCTGGCCACCCCCGCCCAACGCCGGGCCATCTACGCCCGCTATGACACCTGCTGGATCGACGGCTGCCCGCTCCCGGCGACCATGTGCCAGATCGACCACGCCGACAACTGGAGCACCGGCGGCCTCACGGACCTGAAGCTGCTGGGACCGGCCTGCCAGTTCCACAACCGCGACCGCTACCAGCACCCCGACCGCTACACCCGCCGCAACGTAGGCGAAGACCGCTGGGCCTTCACCTACCACCGCCTCGGAAGAACCCGACGACTACACGAGTAAGACGCGGGGCACACAGGGAGCGCGACGCGGCACCGAGCGACGCACAGGCAGGCCCGAGCGACGCACAGACAGGCCCAGCGGCTGCGCGAGTGAGGCGAGAGGCACAGAGGGCAACGCACAGGGCAGGCCCAGGCTGACGCGCGGACAGACGTCGAGCTCCCCCAGGCAGGTCTTGACGCTCTTGACGGCTCTGGTCACCGCCTCGCGGGGCCGTGGCCCGCCGTTCCGACGCGCGGATCTGACCGCTCTGGGCCGCCGCGACGCGGGTCTCACGGGGGCCGCCCAAGGGCGCAAGTGTCCAGAATCCAGTGCAACATGCATGCAACTTTCTGACCGACCCACCCTTCAATAGATGCTGCTTACAGCCTACTTTGCCGACTCACGATTGACGAGTGATCGCAGGCATGCCTACGATGTGTGCGTTTTACACATAATTTCGATGGACGGCCGAGCCGTCCCGAGGCATGCGAAAGAGGAGCCGGACATGACCGACACCGACGTCGAGGTGATCATCAGCGGAGCCGGGGCGGCCGGGGAGACCCTCGCGATCGACCTGGCCCGCCGGGGCGTGAGCTTCCTGCTGATCGACAAGGCCGCCCGCCCGTTCGCGGGGTCACGTGGCAAGGGCATCCAGCCGCGTACCCAGGAGGTGTTCGAGGACCTCGGTGTGATCGACAAGATCGTCGCCTCCGGCGGCGAATATCCGCCCCAGCGCCTCTACACCGCCGACGGCCCGATCGACAGGGCGATGACCGACATGACCGGCCCGACTCCGTACGAGCCCTATCGGATGGCGCTGCTGGTCCCGCAGTTCCTCACCGAGCGCAGGCTGCGCGAGCGGCTGGCCGAGCTCGGCCACGCCCCGCACTACGACCACGAGCTGGTCGGCTTCGACCAGGACGACGACGGCGTGAACGCCCGCATCCTCACTCCGGCCGGTATGCGCACCGTGCGCGCCCGCTATCTGGTGGGCGCCGACGGTGGGTCGAGCTTCGTACGCAAGGCCCTGGGAGTGGCCTTCGACGGCGCCACTCTCGGGGTGCGCGCCCTGGTGGCCGATGTGGTCGTCGAAGGGCTCTCGTTCGACGCGTGGCACCGCTGGGGGCGGGGAGCAGACGACCAGCTCATGCTGTGCCCGCTCTACGGCACCGAGATGTTCCAGCTCCAGGCGCCGATCCCCTTCGACGTGGACGTCGACCTGTCCGCGCACGGCCTGACCGAGCTGGTGCGCGAGCGCACCGGCCGCGACGACGTGATGATCCGCTCGGTCCCGTGGGCCTCGGCGTACGAGATGAACGCCCGCCTGGCGGGGACCTACCAGGCCGGACGCGTGTTCCTGACCGGAGACGCGGCGCACGTCCACCCGCCGACCGGCGGGCAGGGGCTCAACACCAGCGTGCAGGACGCCTACAACCTGGGCTGGAAGCTCGCCGCCGTGCTCGACGGCGCCCCAGAGCGGCTGCTGGCGTCGTACGAGAAGGAGCGCCGCCCGGTCGCGGAGGCGGTGCTCGGCCTGTCGACACGGCTGCTCGACGCGGCCAAGCAGGGCGACATCAACCGCAAGCGGGACGTCTCCCAGCTCGACCTCGGCTACCCCGGCTCGCCGCTCACTCTCACCGACCCCCTGCGAAGCGCGGGCGTGCTCGCCGGCCACCGCGCCCCCGACGCGCCCGTCACCGGTGCCGGAGGCCTGCCCACGCGCCTGTTCTCGCTCTTCCGGGGCACCCACTGGACGCTGATCGGCTACGACGTGCCCGCGGGCGACGCCCCCGCCGCCCGGCGCGGTGTGCACGTGCACACCATCGGCGAACGCGGCGACATCGCGGACACCGGCCACCACGTGCGCGACGGTTACGGACTCGTCTCCGGGGAGTGGGTCCTGGTGCGCCCCGACGGCTACGTCGCCGCCGTGACCGCCGATCTGGACGTCGTCGACGCCTACCTCGAAACCCACCTGAACGTCACCGCGGCCGCACTCCCCCGGCAGGACGCGGTCTCCGCCGGAAACGACGTGGTCTCCGCCGGAAACACGACGTCGTGATGAGCGGCGGTCCCCCGGCGGCCGGTATGGCCGCGAGCGGCCCGGTCAGGCGGACGGCGCGTACCAGAGGTCGGGCTCGCCCGGCACTCGGGTGACCATGTCCCGCTGCTCCAGCCACACCAGGTGGGCGAGCGTCTCGTTGTTGGCCGCCCGCCGCATGTGCGCGGGGATCTCCTCCCAGCCGCGCGACCAGGTGAGCCGGGTGGCGATGTCCCAGCAGGTGGAGCCGTCGCCGTCGGCCACGACGCGCTGCACCTCCGCCAGCCGCTCCTCGTGGTGCCCGATCACGTAGTCCACCCGCTTGGCCAGCTCAAGGAAGCGGTATTCGTGGGCGGGCAGCACCTCCTCGACATCGAGCTTGCCCACCGCCCGCAGCGCGTCGAGATAGTCGGCGAGCGGGTTGGCCGCCGACTGGGGATGCACGGCGACCATCGACGTGATCCGGGCGAGCACGTGGTCGCCGGAGAACAGCAGCCTGCGCTCCGGCTCCACGAAGCACAGGTGACCGGGCGAGTGGCCGGGGGTCCACATCGCCCGCAGGTCCCAGCCCGGCAGGTCGAGCCGGTCGCCGTCCTCGATGAGCCGGTCGGGCGTCGCCATCGTGACGAACTGCCGCAGCATGACCGACGCCCCGGCGAGCTCCTGCGCCGTCATGTCCGGAACTCCGCACCTGACCAGCAGGGACCGCTCCCGCTGCACGAGCGAGTCGATCGCCGATTCGTCATAGCGGTCGTGCACGATGCGGGCGTCGGCCGGGTGGAGCCCGATCCAGGCGCCGGACGCCTCCCGGATCCGCCCGGCCAGGCCGTAGTGGTCCGGATGGATGTGGGTGACCAGCACGGCCTTCACGTCCGTGATCTCATATCCGGCCGTGGCGAGCCCCGCGACGAGCGCGCCGTACGCCTCCTCGGTGTTCCATCCGGCGTCGATGATCACGACCCCGTCCGGGACCTCCAGGGCGTAGACGAGGACGTAGCGCAGCGGGTTGATGGGGATCGGGACGGGAATCGACCACAGCCCCGGCCGCACCCGCTCGACCTCGGGCAGGCTCCCGCCCAGCCACGCCGCGCGCTGCGCCTCGTTCGCCGCGGTCACGATCACCTTGCTCATCGGCTCCCCGCCCCTTTCGCAGCCCTGACGCTTGATTGTGCCGTGTAACCGAATTTCGTTCTACAGGGGGTGCCTTCAGGGGGCGGGGCCGGTTGATGTCAGGCCGCCGGGTCCCGGCGCGGATGGGCCGCCAGCAACACCGCGACCGGACGCGCGTCCGGGTCGTCCCGATCCCGCTCGGCGGCCTCGAGGAGCATGGCCGACACCCGTTCGTAGAGGGACGCCACCGTCGCCGGCGACAGCCGTACGACCAGGTCGGACATCCCGGCGGCCTCGACCCACGCCTCGCTCCACAGGTCGCGCTCGCGCTCGAAGCTCTCGACGTCGGCAGTGAGCTTTTCGAGCTGACGCCACCGCAGGACCGCCGCGGCCTCCCTGCCCTCGGCCGGCGAAGCCGTCGCAGGCGTCGCGGGCGTCGCAGCCGTCGCGGCCGTCTCCACGTCGCTCCATGAGGTGAAGCGGTGGATCGCCCGCCATCGGCGCTCACGCCGGTCGCGCCGGTCGGGATCGGCCTCCACGAAGCCATACCTGGCGAGCTGGCGCAGGTGATAGCTGGTCGCGCCGGAGCTCTCGCCGAGGCGCCCGGCCAGCTCGGTCGCGGTCGCCGGGCCGTTCGTACGCAGTTCCCCCAGCAGCCGCACCCGCAACGGGTGGGCGACGGCCTTCAGCGCACGGGGATCGTCGACATGGAAGACCTCGTGGTCCATGCCGGCCGACGCTACTCTTCGCAAAGGAATCTTTGCAAAAAGCCCTTTGCGGAAATGTAAGTTTCAGTCACACCCCCTCGCAATGGCCGGTCAGGCGCGTCCCACCGCCCGCATCGTTGACGCCCGCGGAAAGCCGAAGGAAGCATGCGAGTCGCTTCCGACTTTGGGAGCGCTCCCACTCTCCCCGAGGACCACAGTGCTCAGACGAATCGGCATTCTCGCCGTGGCGGCGCTGGCCACGGCCTGCCTGACAGGCGCACCTCCCGCCACGGCGGAGGAGGGCCCGGAACAGATCCCCAACGGCACGTTCGACACCACCACAGACCCGTGGTGGCACACGGCGAACCTCGACTTCGAGCTGACCGACGGCCGTCTCTGCTCCGACGTCCCCGCGGGCACGATCAACCCCTGGGACGCGATCATCGGCGTCAACGACATCCCGCTGGTGAAGGACGAGACCTACGCGTTCAGTTTCTTCGCCACCGCGGACCCCGGGAAGGTCGCCAGGGCGTACGTCCAGCTCCCGACCGACCCCTACACGCAGTATGTGTCGGCCGCTCCCGAGCTGAGCGTCTCGGGCAACACCTACAGCTACACGTTCACCTCGCCGGTCGACCTGCCCAACGCGCAGGTCGTCTTCCAGCTCGGCGGCAGCGCGACGGCATGGCGGTTCTGCGTTGACAACGTCTCCCTCAAGGGCGGGGCGCCGCCAGAGGTCTACACGCCCGACACCGGCCCCCGGGTCCGCGTGAACCAGGTGGCCTACCTGCCCAAGGGCCCCAAGAACGCCACCGTGGTCACCGACGCCACCGAGGCGCTGCCCTGGCAGCTCAAGAACTCCGCCGGCACCGTGGTCGCGCACGGCACGACCACCCCGCGCGGCGTCGACTCCAGCTCCGGGCAGAACGTCCACACGATCGACTTCAGCACGTACACGAAGGCCGGGACCGGCTACACGCTGACCGCCGACGGCGAGACCAGCCGGCCGTTCGACATCAAGCCCGACGCGTACGCCGACCTCAAGCTCGACGCGTTGAAGTTCTACTACACCCAGCGCAGCGGGATCGCGATCGACGACGCCCTGCGTCCCGGCTACGGCCGTCCCGCCGGGCACGTGGGCGTCGCCCCCAACCAGGGCGACACGAACGTCCCCTGCCAGCCGGGGGTCTGCGACTACTCGCTCGACGTGTCCGGCGGCTGGTATGACGCGGGCGACCACGGCAAGTACGTCGTCAACGGTGGCATCTCGGTCGCGCAGCTCATGAGCGAGTTCGAGCGGACCAAGAACGCCGCGACCGCCAAGCCGATCGGCAGCCTGAACATCCCCGAGAGCGGCGACGACGTCCCCGACGTGCTCGACGAGGCCCGCTGGGAGCAGGAGTTCCTGCTGAAGATGCAGCGGCCCGACGGCATGGTCCACCACAAGATCCACGACGAGAACTGGACCGGCCTGCCGCTGCTGCCGCACCTGGACGCGCAGAAGCGGGAGCTGCACCCGGTCTCCACGGCCGCCACGCTCAACCTCGCCGCGACGGCCGCCCAGGCGGCGCGGATCTTCGCGCCGTACGACGCCGAGTTCGCCGCGAAGAACCTCACGGCGGCGAAGAAGGCGTGGACGGCGGCCAAGGCGCACCCGAACCTGCTCGCCTCCCCCTCCGACGGCGTCGGCGGCGGCACCTACGACGACGCGAACGTCAGCGACGAGTTCTACTGGGCGGCCGCCGAGCTCTACATCACCACCGGTGAGAAGGAGTACAAGGACTACGTCCTCGCCTCGCCGCTCCACACGGCCGACATCTGGAAGACGGGCGCCATGGACTGGGGCAACGTCGCCGCGCTCGGCCGCCTCGACCTGGCGACCGTGCCCAACGATCTGCCCGGCCGCGACGAGGTGCGCGCCTCCGTGGTGGCCGGCGCGGACAAGTACCTCGCCATACTGAAGGCCCACCCGTACGGCCTGCCGTACGACACGACGAACTACGACTGGGGATCGAACAGCATCGTCGTCAACAACCTGGTGGTCATCGCCACGGCCTATGACCTCACCGGCGACGTGAAGTACCGCGACGGCGTGCTGGAGGGCATCGACTACATCTTCGGCCGCAACGCGCTCAACCAGTCGTACGTGACCGGTTACGGCGAGGTGGCGTCGAAGAACCAGCACACCAGGTGGTACGCCCACTCCCTGGACACCTCGCTGCCGAACCCGCCACGCGGCACGCTCGCGGGCGGCCCCAACTCCGCCATCCAGGACCCGGTGGCCCAGGCGAAGCTCACGGGCTGCGTGGCGCAGTTCTGCTACATCGACGACATCGGCTCCTGGGCGACCAACGAGCTGACGATCAACTGGAACGCGCCGCTGTCGTGGATCTCGGCGTTCATCGCCGACCAGGGCGACGGCGCGGTCAAGGCCCCGGCCGGGTGCAAGGTCACCTACACCACGCACGGCTCGTGGCCGACGGGCTTCACCACCCAGCTCACGATCAAGAACACCGGCACGAAGGCGATCGAGGGCTGGTCGCTGAAGTGGTCGTTCCTGGGCGGTCAGACGATCGACATCGGCTGGAACGCCAAGTTCTCCCAGAAGGCGGCGACGGTGACCGCCTCGAACGAGTCGTACAACAAGACCATCAACCCGGGCCAGTCGATCACCTTCGGTTTCAACGGCAAGGCCGCGCCGGAGGCCAACCCCACGCCCGACCTGTTCACGCTGAACGGCGCCGCCTGCTCCGCCTGACGGCCCGCCGCCTCTGAAGACCCCGGCCGCCGCCTCAGCAGAGGCGGCGGCCGGTTCCACGTCGTCGGCAGGCCCATCACAAAAGAACTCAGCACAAAAGAACTCAGCGCAAAGAGAATTCAGCGCAAAGAGAATTCAGCGCAGGTGCGGCTCGTAGGGCGGCAGGCTGGAACCGCCCGGCCCGCCCCCGTCCCCGCCGTCGTCCCCGCCGTCTCCTTCGCCTGCCTGGTCGCCTGCCTGGTCGCCTGCCTGGTCGCCGGCATCATCGCCGGCATCGTCGTCGGCCAGGGCGAGGACCTCCGGCCGCAGGACGCGCGACGCGCCGAGCACCTCGATGCCCAGCAGCCGCCCCTCCCGGTCCAGGTCCAGCACGATCTCCCCGCGCAGGTCGTCGTCCTCGACCTCGATCTGGGTGACCGCCTCTCCCTCACCGATCTCGTCGACCAGGTAGATGTAGGCGACGTTGTTCTCCCTGTCGTGCTCGATTCGCACGTCAGACTCCCCCGCCCACTAGTTCCTTCTTTTCTTCTTGCGGATGACAGTGATCACGTTATCGGTCTTGTCGTTCACGACGACCTTCAGCTTGTCCGTCTCATAGACGGAGGTGCCGGGTTCGTGGCCACGGCTCCTCCGGCCGTTCGCCTTGACGTCGTCGATCATGTCGTCGCTGAAACCACGCTGGCTCTGGCGCTGCTCGCTGTGGGAGGTCCGGCCGTCGTCCCTGGCACTGGCGCCACCCCCGCCACCGCTACGGCGTCCGCCCCCGCCGCGGCGCCCGTTGCCGCCGCTCCTGGCGTTCTTGTTGCTGCGCCCCATGAGCGCCAGGCCGTCCTGCGGGGACCGGCCGGCCGCCGCGCGGGGACCCACCGTCCCCCGGGCCGGGATGCGGTGACCCGCGCCGGCGAACGCGGGGACCGGCCCTCCTCCGCCCGGGCGGCGCAGGCCTTCGAGGATCCGGCGGAACTGCTCGGTGACCCGGCGGTCGAGCGCGGGGGCCAGCACCCGTCCGGCGCCCTCGGCGCCCTCCCGCTGGATCTTCCCGATGGCGGCGCGGGAGCGGAACATCTCCGCCGCGGCCAGTGCCGCGCCGAGCGGGCCACCGGACAGGTACGCCCTGGCCACCCGTACGGTCGTGTAGACGGCGGTCGAGGCCACCGCGACCTTCACGCCGGTCGTCAGCCAGGCGGTGTTGTCGAGCACGGCAGGGGCCAGCCGCGCGGCGGCGGCCGCCCGGCTCAGGTGCCCGCCCTCGCCGCCCGTCTCGTTCCAGTAGCCGGCCAGCGCGTTCGCCGACCTGCCGCGATAGACCTCACCCGTCCCCGCGATCGTGGCGTTCGCCGCCGCACCGGACCGGTCGGTGCCCGCGAGCACGGTCCGCCAGGCGTCTGCGTCCTTGCGGATCTCGTCCTCGTCGACGTTCGGCCAGGGCATGCCGAGCATGCTCAGCATCACGTCCACCTGCGGAGGAACCGTCACACCCATCGCGGGGCCCCCGTCACGCCCACTGCTCGCCGTACAGGTCGCGGGACCGCGTCAGGCTCGCGTCCTCGGCCTCGCCGACGCGGGCGCTCACCCTGCCCAGCCCGTCGCCGGTGTCGGCCATCGCCGCGGACAGACCGGTCAGCGCCTCCACCCCCAGAAGCGTGCACTCGGCGTACGGCCCGGTCAGCATGCCGAGCAGGCCGTCGTCCTGCCAGGCCGCGCCCCCGAGCCCGCGTTCCCTGAGCCGGCGCAGCGCGGCGGCGTAGTCCTCACCGTGCACCCGCATCCGGGAGGCGTCCTGCCTCATCCGGTCGTGGATGATCTCCAGTCCCGACTCCATGCCGCAGGCTCAACTCCCCCACTTCCCGTCGCGTACAGATCCCAGTAAACACCGATCTACCATTCGATAACCTTTTTTCATGACGACCCCCTCCCCCGACGGCGACGCCGAGCTGCTGGAGCGCGTGTTGCTGGAGGGCCGGGCGATGATGCGGCGGCTGCAGGACGCGCGGGCCCTGGTCCGCGACGTGACGGGACGGGCGGAAAACCCCGACCGCACGATGAGAGCGGTGGCCGACGGCCGGGGCGACATCGTGGAGCTGCACTTCGACCCCCGCGTCCTGCGGCTCGACCGCGAGGCGCTCGGCCGGCAGGTGACGGCCGTGCTGCGCGCGGCCCAGTGGGACGCCGAGGCCAGGACCAGGCAGATCATGGATGCCGCCCTCGCGGAGACCGCGGACGTCCCCGCGCCCCTGGACGACGGCTTCGTCCGCGACCGTGTGGAGCGGATCGCCCGCGACCTGCTGTGACCCTTCACGACCCGACTGGAGGCGCCGTGTACGGCTCTCGCATGAACCCGGCCGACATCCGCGAGGAGGATCTCGCCCGGGCCGAGGAGCAGGCGGAGCGCGTCCACGCCTGGGCAGAGCGGGCCCGGGCCGACCTCGAAGAGATCACCGGCACGGGCGAGGCGGCCTCCGGCCAGGTGACGGCCACCGTGTCGGCGGAGGGCATGGTGCTGGACGTGACGTTCGGGCCGCGCGCTATGCGCCTGGACAGCCGGACGCTGGCGGAGGAGGTCCGCGCCGCCGTCTCCCGGGCGCGGCTCGACGCCGCGCGCCGGACCCGGGAGCTGATCCGCGACGGCCTGCCCGGGTTCGACCCCGACGAGGCCGCCGCCCAGTTCGAACGGCTGCTCGACGTCCCCTGGGACTGACGCCCCGGAGACGATCCGCTCAGCCCCGCTCGACCACGGCGGCGAAGCGGGAGGCGACCTCGCCCCAGGCGGCCCGCGCGAGCGGGTCGTCGGTCACGGCGGCGGCGTACAGCTCGTCGATGTCCAGCCCCCGCCTGCGGGTGTGCTCGGCGTCCCACAGCCGGATGCGCTCGGGCCCGGCCTCGGGGTGGAACTGCACGCCCCAGGCACGCTCGCCCAGCCGGAACGCCTGGTAGGGGCAGCGTTCCGTCTCGGCGAGCCAGACCGCGCCCGGCGGCAGGGCCGTGACGGCGTCGATGTGGTTCTCGATCGCCGGGACGACCTGGGGCAGCCCGCCGAACACCACGTCGTCCGCCGCCTCGGCCCTCATGGCGATGGAGGTGCTGCCGTGCTCGGGCGCCCCGGCGTCCGCCTGGACCTTCCCGCCGCCGACCGAGGCCAGCATCTGCCCGCCCAGGCAGATGCCGAAGTAGGGCACCGACCGGGCGAGGGCCTGCTCGACGAGGGCGCGGGTGGCCGGCAGCCAGGGCGCCGTGTCGTCGTCGTCCGGCATGTAGCCGCCGCCGAGCACGAGCAGGCCGTCGTGCTCCAGCCGTGACGGCAGGGCGGAGCCGTCGAAGGCGGTGACCACGTCGACGGCGACCCCGGCGGCCTCCAGCCATTTCCCGAACCGCCCGGGACCCCCCTTCGCCCCGTTCTGTACGGCGAGCACACGCGGCGTTTCCGGCATGAGCCCGGACTCTACTCGCCCGGCCTCCTGCCCCCGGGCGGCGGGCTCACAGGTCGCTGCCGCCGGTGGCGTCGACCGTGGTGCCGGTGACCCAGCGGGCGTCTCCGGAGGCGAGGAACGCGACCACGTCGGCCATGTCGCGCGGTGTGCCGACGCGGCCCAGCGCCGCCCGGCCGGCCGACGCCGCCCAGGCCGCTTCGTCGCCGCGCAGCCAGTCCGCGTTGGTGTCGGTGTCGACGATCCCCGGCGCCACGTTGTTGACGGTGATCCCTCGCGGCCCGAGGTGCTTGGCCAGCGCCAGTGTGAAGGTCTCCAGCGCGCCCTTGGTCATCGCGTACGCGATCGCCTCGGGGAACGCGATCCTGGTCACTCCCGAGGTGACGGTCACGATCCGCCCGCCGTCGGGGATGCGCGGCAGCGCCCGCCGGGTGACGAAGAAGGCCGCCCGCGTGTTGACGGCGAACGCCCGGTCATAGAGCTCCGGCGTCACCTCCTCGATCGTTCCCCGCACGGTGATCCCCGTGTTGTTGACGAGGATGTCGATCGGCGCCCGCGGGCCCAGCTCCCGGTCCAGCCCGGCGAACAGCTCGTCCACGTCGCCCGGCGCGCCCAGCTCGGCCCTGACCGCGAAGGCCCGGCCGCCTCGGGCCTCGATCGCCGCCACCGTGTCCTTGGCCGCCGCCTCGTCCCTGGCGTAGTTCACCGCCACCAGCGCCCCGTCGGCCGCCAGCCGTTCGGCGATCCCGCGTCCGATTCCCCTGCTCGCGCCCGTGACCAGCGCCGTCCTGCCGTCGAGCGTGCCCATGCCCGTCTCCTTTCTTTAGCGACCGCTACAAAATAACACGACCTGTAGCGATCGCTATAAAATCAGCGCATGGGCAGGACGAGGGCGTTCGACCGGGACGTCGCGCTGGAGCGGGCGCTGGAGGAGTTCTGGCGGCATGGCTACGAGGCGACCTCGATCGCCGGCCTGACCGCGGTGATGGGGATCAACCCGCCGAGCCTCTACGCCGCCTTCGGGGACAAACGCCGGCTGTTCGGCGAGGCCGTGCGCCGTTACCAGGAGACCCACGGCGCGTTCGCCTCGCATGCCCTGGCGGGGGAGCCGACCGCGCGGGCCGCCGTCGAGCGCCTGCTGCGCGAGGCGGCGGAGGTCTACACCGACCAGGCCCACCCACCCGGCTGCATGATCATCTCGGCGGGAGTGAACACGAGCGACCCCGGCGTGGTCGAGGAGCTGCGGACGCACCGCGAGGCGAGCAAGGCGGCGATCCGCCGCCGGATCGAGCGGGACGTCGAGGCCGGCCTCCTCCCCCCGGAGACCGACGCCCCCGCGCTCGCGACGTTCTTCGCCGCCGTCATCCAGGGCATGTCCACCCAGGCCAGGGACGGCGCGAGCCGTGGCGACCTCGACGCGGTGGCGACGCTCGCCATGCGGGCGTGGCCGTAGGCTGTCGGGCGTGATCGACGACATCTGGGTGGACGACGCCGTCACGGCGCTACGTCCGGACTTCGCCGTCCTGGTGGTCTGCGCGTACGGCCTGCGCAACGGGCCCTCCGACGACCGGTCGCGGGCCTGGCTCGCCGACGCGGCGGCCCACGCCGTGCCGCTCACCGACGAGAGGATCGAGGCCTGGCGGACGGCCTACCGCGCCTTCGGCGCCAAGCCGCAGCGCACCCGGCCCTCGGTCGACGCGCTGGTCCGCCGGATGCCGCTACCCGAGATCAACCTCGTGGTGGACGCCTACAACAGCGTGTCCGTACGGCACGGCCTCCCGATCGGCGGCGAGGACCTGAGCCGCTACCAGGGCACGGCCCGGCTGGTGCGGGCCGCGGGCGACGAGCCCTCGGAAGAGGTGCTGGGCGACCCGGAGATCGGCGAGGTGGTGTGGCGCGACGACGCGGGCGTCACCTGCCGGCGCTGGAACTGGCGGCAGTGTGTCAGGACGAGGATCACCGAGGAGACGGTGGACGCGCTCTTCCTGCTGGAACGCCTCGAACCGCTCTCCCTCGAGGCGCTGCACGCCGCGGCCGACGACCTTGCCGGTATGCTGACCGATATAGCTCCCGATATCCAGATCAAGTCGCGGCTCATCGGCTGACCAGCCGCTGTGACCAGGGGGTAAGGGACACCTCACCACCCAGACGGGCTATCCGCGCGTGACCTGTTTTATCGATCCTGGGAGGATGGGCCGGGACCTACGACCCGCCGGGGCGCACGTCGGTGTGTGAGGCGAGTAGCCTTGGACAGGTTCACCAAACATCAACGCCGATCTGCGGAAGAGGGCGATTTCCGCCGTGTCGTCTGAGTCGTCGCGGTCAAACCCGCTGGCAAGCTTTGGACAAAATGAGTGGCTTGTCGACGAGTTGTACCAGAAGTATCTCGAAGATCCAGAGTCTGTTGATCAGGCCTGGTGGCACTTCTTCGCTGACTACAACGGGACGGCCAAGCCCGCTCCGTCCAAGTCCGCCGCCGTCGCGAACGGCGCGACGGCGACGGCAGCGCCCGAGGCTCCCGCTCCGGTGAGCCCGGCTCCGCAGACGGCGCCTCCGCAGCCCAAGCCGCAGGCGAAGCCGGCGGCCAAGGCCCCCGCAAAGGAGCAGGCCCCCGCCAAGCAGCCGGCCCCCGCCGGCGCGGTCGAGGAGAAGCTGCGCGGCGCCGCCGCGCGCACCGCCGCCAACATGGAGGCGTCGCTGGTCGTCCCCACGGCCACGAGCGTCCGCGCGGTCCCCGCCAAGCTCCTGATCGACAACCGCATCGTCATCAACAACCACCTGTCCCGCGGCCGTGGCGGCAAGATCTCCTTCACCCACGTCATCGGCTACGCGATCGTCCAGGCGCTCAAGTCGATGCCTGAGATGAACTACTCGTACGCCGAGGTGGACGGCAAGCCGGTCCTCGTCAAGCCCGAGCACGTCGGGCTCGGCCTCGCGATCGACGTCCAGAAGAGCGACGGCACCCGTCAGCTCCTGGTGCCCTCGATCAAGCAGGCCGAGACCATGGACTTCCGCCAGTTCTGGGTGGCGTACGAGGAGATCGTGCGCAAGGCCCGCGCGGGCAAGCTCGGTGTGGAGGACTTCCAGGGCACGACGATCTCCCTGACCAACCCCGGCACCATCGGCACGGTCCACTCGGTGCCGCGCCTGATGCCCGGCCAGGGCACGATCATCGGCGTCGGCGCGATGGAATACCCCGCCGAATACCAGGGCGCCTCGGCGGAGACGCTGTCCCGCCTCGCGATCAGCAAGGTGATGACGCTCACGTCCACCTACGACCACCGGATCATCCAGGGCGCCCAGTCGGGCGACTTCCTGCGCCGCATCCACCAGCTCCTGCTCGGCGCCGACGGCTTCTACGACGAGATCTTCCAGTCGCTGCGCATCCCCTACGAGCCGGTGCGCTGGGTCCAGGACATCTCGGCCACCCACGACGACGACGTCGCCAAGTCCGCGCGCGTGCTGGAGCTCATCCACGCCTACCGGGTCCGCGGCCACCTCATGGCCGACACCGACCCGCTGGAGTATCGCCAGCGCAAGCACCCCGACCTCGACATCCAGTCGCACGGCCTGACGCTGTGGGACCTGGAGCGCGAGTTCCCGACGGGCGGCTTCGGCGGCAAGCCGCTGATGAAGCTGCGCGACATCCTCGGCGTGCTGCGCGACTCGTACTGCCGCACGATCGGCATCGAGTACATGCACATCCAGAACCCCGAGGAGCGGGCCTGGATCCAGGCGCGGGTGGAGCGGCCGCATTCCAAGCCCAGCCGCGAGGAGCAGCTCAACATCCTGCGCAGGCTCAACACCGCCGAGGCGTTCGAGACCTTCCTGCAGACCAAGTACGTCGGCCAGAAGCGGTTCTCGCTCGAGGGCGGCGAGTCGCTGATCCCGCTGCTCGACTCGGTGATCAGCTACGCGGCGGCCGAGCACCTTGACGAGGTCGTCATCGGCATGGCCCACCGCGGCCGGCTCAACGTGCTCGCCAACATCGTGGGCAAGTCGTACGCCCAGATCTTCGGCGAGTTCGAGGGCAACATCGACCCCCGCAGCGCGCACGGCTCCGGCGACGTGAAGTACCACCTCGGCGCGAGCGGCGACTTCACGACGCCCGAGGGCAACACGATCAGCACGTCCGTGGTGGCGAACCCCTCGCACCTGGAGGCGGTCGACCCCGTCCTCGAAGGCGTGGTCCGGGCCAAGCAGGACCTGCTGGAGCGCGGCGAGGAGGGCTTCACCGTCCTGCCCGTGCTCGTCCACGGCGACGCGGCGTTCGCCGGCCAGGGCGTGGTCGCCGAGACCCTGCACCTGTCCCAGCTGCGCGGCTACCGCACCGGCGGCACCGTCCACATCGTGGTCAACAACCAGGTCGGCTTCACCACCTCCCCCGCGTCCTCGCGGTCGAGCGTGTACGCCACCGACGTCGCGCGCATGATCCAGGCGCCGATCTTCCACGTGAACGGCGACGACCCCGAGGCGGTCGTGCGGGTCGGCCGGCTCGCGTACGAGTACCGCCAGACGTTCCGCAAGGACGTCGTCATCGACATGGTCTGCTACCGGCGGCGTGGTCACAACGAGGGCGACAACCCGGCGTTCACGCAGCCGCTGATGTACGACCTCATCGACGCCAAGCGCTCGACCCGCAAGCTGTACACCGAGGCCCTCATCGGCCGCGGGGACATCACGGTCGAGGAGGCCGAGCAGGCCCTGCGCGACTACCAGGAGCAGCTTGAGCGGGCCTTCACCGAGACCCGCGAGGCCGTCAAGCATCCACCGGCGCCCGGTGCCGTCCGGGTCCCCGAGCCCGACGAGCTGATCCCGTGGTCGCACGAGGACACCAAGACGGCGATCTCGGAGGAGGTCGTCAAGCGGGTCATCGACACCCAGCTCAACCTGCCCGAGGGCTTCACCGTCCACCCGCGTCTCGCCCCGGTCATCCAGCGCCGCGGCACGATGGTCGCCGAGGACGCGATCGACTGGGCGACCGGTGAGCTGCTCGCGTTCGGCTCGCTGCTCATCGACGACCACCCGGTCCGCCTGGTCGGTCAGGACTCCCGCCGCGGCACCTTCGGCCAGCGTCACGCCGTGCTGGTCGACCGCGTCACCGGCGAGGAGCACACCCCGCTCAAGACGTTCAACCACGGCACCACGAAGTTCTACGTGTACGACTCGCTGCTCAGCGAGTTCGCCGCGATGGGCTTCGAGTACGGCTACAGCGTGGTCCGCCCGGACGCCCTGGTCGCCTGGGAGGCGCAGTTCGGCGACTTCGCCAACGGCGCCCAGTCGATCATCGACGAGTTCATCTCGTCGGGTGAGCAGAAGTGGGGTCAGCGCTCCTCGGTCGTGCTGCTGCTGCCGCACGGCTACGAGGGTCAGGGCCCGGACCACTCCTCCGCCCGCATCGAGCGCTACCTGCAGCTGTGCGCGCAGGACAACATGACGGTGGCGCAGCCGAGCACCCCGGCGAACTACTTCCACCTGCTGCGCTGGCAGGTGCTGTCGGAGCGGCGTAAGCCCCTGATCGTGTTCACGCCCAAGTCGCTGCTGCGGCTCAAGGCGGCGGCCTCGGCCACCTCGGAGTTCACCTCCGGCGCCTTCCGACCGGTCATCGGCGACTCGACGGTGGACCCGTCGGCGGTGCGCAAGATCGTGGTCTGCTCGGGCAGGATCTACTACGACCTGCTCGCGCGGCGCGAGAAGTCGGGCAGGAACGACGTGGCGCTGGTCCGCCTGGAGCGCCTCTACCCGTTCCCGGAGAACCCGCTCAAGGCCGAGCTGGCCCGCTACAGCGCGGACGCGGAGCTGCTCTGGGCGCAGGACGAGCCCGTCAACATGGGTCCGTGGCCCTACCTCAGCCTGAAGATCGTGGAGAAGCCCGACCTGCTCGGGGGCCGCACCTTCCGCCGGGTCTCGCGTACGCCGAACTCCTCGCCGGCCGTCGGCTCGCACGCCAAGCACGACGAGGAACTGCACGGCATCCTGGACGAGATCTTCGGCTGAGCGAGGATCCCGTACCACTGAGGAGGTCCCCCACGCCCGTGGGGGACCTCTCTCCATGATCAGACCATTCACTGGAGCTCACTGGAGCGAGGCATGTACTTCACCGACAGGGGGATCGAGGAGCTCGTCGAGCGTCGCGGCGAGGAGGAGGTCAGCGTCGGCTGGCTCGCGGAGCGGCTGCGCGAGTTCGTGGACCTCAACCCCGAGTTCGAGGTGCCCGTCGAGCGCCTGGCCACCTGGCTCGCACGCCTGGACGAGGACGACTGACAGGAGGCCACCAAGACCGGCTGGCCACGGAAACGCGATACATCTTGACTTTGCACAAACGCGATATATCGTGTTTGTGGATGGTTCGTCTGCGCGGAAGCCGACCCGTGCGGACGCAGGACTTCGCGTGGAAGGGCCTGAGCGATGCCCCAATGGACGATCGACTCTCCCGGACGGCTCACGTTCGGCGCGGTCACCGCGCTCAACGTGC
Organism: Microbispora sp. CL1-1; assembly: GCF_012034195.1. Lineage (NCBI taxonomy): Bacteria > Bacillati > Actinomycetota > Actinomycetes > Streptosporangiales > Streptosporangiaceae > Microbispora > Microbispora sp. CL1-1. Next base: position 50,709 of record NZ_JAATEK010000041.1, on the reverse strand, counting down.
GCATCATGGCCGGTCGGCTGGCGGTGCTGGCCAGTGACGGCCCGCCGGCCCTCGACGTGACGGAGGTGGACGGCGCGCCCCTGGTGGTGACGCACGACGATGACGGCCGCCTGACCGTCGCGTACAAGGACCTGACGTGGGACGGCGTCCTCGGGTTGTTACGCCCGGGCCCGCGCAGCACGACGCTGACGCTGACCGTGCCGAGGACGTGCCCCGTGCGGGCCGGGGTCGTCTCCGCCTCCGCCGTCGTGACGGGCATGGAGGGGAACACCGGGGTGAAGTCCGTGTCGGGCGACATCGTCCTCGACGGCGTCAGCGGCGAGGTGCACGCCGAGACGGTCTCGGGCTCGGTGGAGAGCCGGGGCCTGACCGGCGACCTGTCCTTCTCCAGCGTCTCCGGCGACCTCACCGTCGCCGCGGGCCGGCCGCGGCGGCTGCGCGCGAACACCGTGTCGGGCCGCGTCACCGCCGACCTCGAACTGGAGCCCACCGGTCACGTCACCGCGAACAGCATGTCGGGCTCGATCGTCGTACGGCTCCCGCACGACGTGGACGCCGACGTGTCCGTCCGCTCGACCTCCGGCAGGATCGAGTCGGCCTTCCCCGAGTTGCACGTCACCTCGGCCCCGGGCACCCGTTCGCTCAGCGGCCGGCTGGGCGGCGGTATGGCGTCCCTCTCGGCCATCACGGTGTCCGGCGCCGTCACCCTGCTCAGCGGCCAGCCCGCCGGCAGGCGAGAAGAGGAGAGAGCGTGAGCGAGCGAACGAGGCGGCACCGCACCGGGCGGCTGCCGCTCGGGGCCGAGAGCGAGGAGACGTCATGAGTCCCGTGTTCGGGCACGGCCGGCTGCGGCTGTACCTGCTGAAGCTGCTGGAGGAGAGCCCGCGGCACGGTTACGAGATCATCCGGCTGCTGCAGGACCGTTTCCTCGGCGTCTACTCCCCCTCCCCCGGCACGATCTATCCCCGGCTGGCCAGGCTGGAGGACGAGGGCCTGGTCACCCACGAGGTCGTGGACGGCAAGAAGGTCTTCACCCTCACCGACAAGGGGCGGGCCGAGATCAACGACCGGATGGACGAGCTGGCCGACCTGGAGCAGGAGATCACCGCCTCGGTCCAGGACATCGCGCGCGAGGTGAAGGAGGACGTGCGGCAGACCGTGCGGTCCCTGCGCGAGGAGCTCACCCAGATGGCCAGGGACATCGGCCACGACAACCGCGACCTGCGGCGTGAGCAGAAGGAGGAGTGGCGGCGGCAGCGCGACCACGCCAAGGAGGAGTGGCGTCGCCACAAGCGCCAGTGGAAGGAGGAGAGCGAGCGCTGGCAGCAGGAGTGGCGGCGGATCTGGGAGGAGTCCTGGGGATTCGGCGGCGGCCGCCAGGGCGACCACGACGCCGCGCTCAGCCGGATGCTGGCCGACTTCGTCGCCGACGTCCACCGCTCCTCCGACGGGGGCGTGCCCGGCGAACAGGCCCTCGCCGAGTGCCGGGCCGCCCTCGACGAGGCCGCCGAGCGCATCCGCCGGGCACTGCACCCCTGAGCGACGCGTACCCGGCCGAAGCCTTCCGGGCCGGGACGCGCCCTCCGCGCCCCGGCCACGCGCGTCAGAGCGTGAAGACCACCTTGCCGAAGACCTCGCCGCGGTGCATGGCCGTGAAGCCCTCCTCCGCCCGGGCCAGTGGCAGCACCCGGTCGATCACCGGCCGGACACCCGTCTGCTCCAGGAACACCGCGAGCCGCGCGAGCTGCTCGCGCGTCCCCATCGTGGATCCGATGATCGACTTCTGCAGGAAGTAGACCTGCGCGAGCTGCGTCGCGGCGACCATGCCGCTCGTCGCGCCGCAGGTGACGATCCGGCCGCCCGGGCGCAGGGAGCTGAGCGAGTGCTTCCAGGTGGCCTCGCCGACCGTCTCCATGACGGCGTCCACCCGCTCGGGCAGCCGCGCGCCGGTCTCGAAGACCCGGTCGGCGCCGAGCCCGAGGGCCCGTTCCCGCTTGTCCTGCGAGCGGCTCGTCGCCCAGACGCGGAAGCCGCCGGCCCGGCCGAGCGCGATCAGCGCGGTCGCCACACCGCCGCCTGCGCCCTGGACCAGGATGGTCGAGCCGGGCTCCAGCTCAGCCTTGTCGAAGATCATGCGAAAGGCCGTGAGCCAGGCCGTGGGCAGGCAGGCGGCCTCCTCGAAGGAGATCGACGCGGGCTTGGGCACCAGGTTGCGGCGGGGCACCGCGACCTTCTCCGCGAACGTCCCGTCGTACTTCTCCGACAGCAGCGAACGCGCCGGGTCGAGGGTCTCGTCCCCGTCGACCGGCGTGCCGATCACGGAGTGGACGATGACCTCGTTGCCGTCCTCGTCCACCCCCGCCGCGTCGCAGCCGAGCACGATCGGCAGCCGCTCCTGGCTGATCCCCACGCCCTTGAGGGTCCACAGATCGTGGTGATTGAGCGCGGCGGCCCGGACCGTGACGGTCGTCCATCCCTCCGGCACGACGGGCTCGGGGTGCTCCCCGAGCGTCAGGCCCTTGATCGGGTCGTCCGGATCGAACTGTGTGGCGGTGACGGCGAACATGCCAGAACATTACTCCGGCCGCCGCCTCCCGCCCGGACACCCTCGTACGGCTCGTCGCGACCGCGACGATCACCCCGGCCGTCGCGGCGGCACAGGCCACTCCGGGCGACGTGACCGTCAAGGCCGCGGCTCGGACACCCGAGAAGGCGGCCGCCAACCGGTGGACCCAGTGATGGCTCACGTCTGACATATCAGGGCAAGGTCGGACAGGGGGCCCGGCGGGACGTCCCGCCGGGCCCTCTCGTGTCACGGTTCCCCGGTCCACCTTTTACGTTCCCCGTACGCCGCGTGCGGTCGACTGGGATCGTCAGAAGTCGAACAGCGCCCCGGCGGCCGACTTCAGCTCACAGTCGTTGCCGAAGGTGCGCCGGAACTGGAAGTACTTCCCGTCCCATATGCCGCTGGCGGTGACCGTGACAGGTGCGTAGATCATCGTGCAGGGCGCGGCCGCGTTCACCCGCAGCGCGCTCGGGTCGACGCCCGCCCTGTTCAGCCACGCGCACGCCTCCTCCGCGGAAGGGTGCGAGCCGCCCACCGGAGAGCAGTTCAGGAACACCGACCGCGCCGGCGGCTCCGCCTGTTCGCCCTCGGCGACGGTCAGGATCACCGCCCGCACCCGGGCGGCCGACAGCCGGGACGCCCGCAGGGCGACTTCGGGCGGCGGTGGAGCGGGCAGGGTGTCCGCCCACTCCGGGAGCGATGTCGCCCCGTCGCCGGAGACACCCGGCCGAGCAGGAACCTGCGCGGCGGCCTCGGCAGAGGCCTGCGCAGCGGGGCCGGCGGCCAGCGCCGCACCGGCCAGTAGGACAAGCAGCGGTTTCATGCGATCCCCCCGTTTCCGCTGCTGACCAGCGTGTTCACGGGAGAGCTCCAGGGCAAGCGTCCACTCCGGACCTCAGCGGAAACGTGGCGTACCACAGACCACATCGGTTCCGCTCGATTCATAACGAGGTGGACAAGAAGCTGTGCCACAACCGTATGGATCTGGAAAAATCACCCCTTACTGACCATATCTCCGCCCCGAGAGGCTCACGGTGACCAGGAACCTCACACTCGCCATCGGTGGCGTCGTCGCCGCCGCGAGTGCGGTCGCCGTTTTCTGGAGCCAGGGGCCCGCCGTTCCCGCGACCGCCGCGTCCCGCGTGGCCACGACCCCGGTCTCCGCGGTGACCGGCGTCGACGAGAGCGCCGGTGTCAACAGGAACGCCGGCGTCAACAAGAACGGGGTCAGCGCCTTCCCGCTCGCTCCCAGCCAGGCGGACAAGCAGCGGGTGGCGGCCTATTGGAGCCCCGAGCGGCTCAAGCAGGCCAGCAGCTACGTGCCCAGCACCAAGCCGTCCCCCTCGACCAGGAGCACGACCTCCGCCGTGGAGATGGGCCCGGGGGACGCGAAGACGCACACGAGGACCCCACGGGGCGCCGCGCCCCCGCCCGTGGCCTCCCCGCCGATGGTGGGCAAGGTGTTCTTCAAGGTCGGCGACAAGGAGTTCTGGTGCTCCGCCTCCGCGGTGCACTCCGCCCATCGCAACCTCGTCGCCACGGCCGGGCACTGCGCGTACGCGCTGTCACAGGACAAGCCGGTGCAGAACTGGGTCTTCATCCCCGGGTACCACGACGGCGTCGCCCCTTCGGGCATCTTCGTCGGCCACACGCTCTACATGCAGGAGGACTTCGCCGGCCAGGGCGACTTCGACCGCGACTACGCCTTCGTGACCGTGCACCGGGGCTTCTCCTGGCAGCCGTACGTGGAGGGCGGCAGGCTCAAGTATCGCTCGGTCGACGTGGGCCGGCTGGAGGACAAGGTCGGGGCGTTCCGGTTCGCCTCCGGCAAGCCGCTCGGACGGCAGACGTACGTCTTCGGCTACCCGGCGGGCGCCAATCCCGACGGCACCCGCCCGTACACCGGGCAGACGGTGAAGTCCTGCGACGGCATCACCGAGAAGAAGTTCGTCAGCGCCCCGACCTGGCAGCTTGAGCACGGGGTGCGGCTGGCGGGCTGCCCGTTCACGGCCGGCGCGAGCGGCGGCCCGTGGGTGATCGGCTACAACGCCACCACGCGGACCGGCTACCTCGCCGGGATCACCAGCCTGACCTGGAACCTCAACGGCGGCGGACGCCTCGACGCCGTCTCCACGCCCTACTTCAACCAGCTCACCCAGCGGGTGTACACCCAGGCGAGCAAGCAGGGCACGGGCTGACCCCCTCCAGGCGCGTCACCATGTGATCTGCGTCACACAAGGACGCCCCCTTCGACTGCGCCGCGTGCTCGGCTTGACACGGACGGAAGCCGAGGAGACCTGCACTGATCGCACGTTCCTGACAAGCGCTGTCGAATGTCACGAAAAGATCACGCGCACATCGGTCCGAAAAGCTCCCGAAACACGGATAAGGCGCGGGGTACTGTCTTTACTGTCCCTTTACTGACGTGTGGGACGCATGTGACCTGCCCCGACAGCACCTGGAGATTCATGAACACGCGAGTCAAGCGCCTGATCCTGCCCATCGGGGGCGTGGCCGTCGCCGGCCTCGTCGGGGCCTCGATGGCGGCGCCGGCTCAGGCCGCCGGCGACACGGCCCACGACACCCTGGCCGGAAGCGGCCTCGCCGCGAAGAACGTCATCGCCTACTGGCTCAACCAGAAGGCCTCCAACCTGCTCCACGCCACCCCGTACGGGTATGAGAGCCAGGTCAGCGCCAAGCACATCTCGAGCGGCGGCCCGTCCGCCGACAGCAAGCCCGGCATCGTCTCCCCCATCGGCGGCGGGTCGTCCGGCGGCTCGCTGAAGAACGTGAACCTGCCGCGCACCACCGGCAAGGTCTTCTTCCGCGGCGGCGACGGCAGGCCGCACTGGTGCAGCGCGACCTCCGTCCACTCGAAGTACGGCAACCTGGTCGCCACGGCCGGGCACTGCGTCTACGACACCAAGACCAACCGGGCCACCATGGACCGCTGGGTGTTCATCCCCGGCTACTACCAGGGCAAGGCGCCGTGGGGCATCTACGTCGGCAAGACGGCCTACACCCACTACGACTACGACGTCTACGAGGACGGCGACCGCGACTACGCCTTCGTGACCGTCTACAACGGCATCAAGGCGGGGCGCGGCGGCGACCTGCGCAACGTCGCCGAGTGGAGCTGGAAGCAGGTCGACAGGAAGACCTACGCCGGCCACGACCGCTTCCTCCGCAAGAGCAAGGGCGGCAAGTACTACGTCGTCAAGTTCACCGACGCCGGCCGGCTCGAGAGCAACGTCGGCGCGCAGGGCCTGGCCTACAACCAGAAGGTCGGCAGCTCGGTCTACGTGTTCGGCTACCCGAGCGGGTCGCACCCGGACGGCAACCACGCCTTCACCGGCCAGACCCTCAAGTGGTCGTACGGCAAGACCTTCGCCGCCAAGGCCCCCTCGGTCAAGGGCGAGGAGCTCGTGGGCGTCAAGTCGTCCTTCACCGGCGAGGGCTCCCTGGGCTCGTCGTGGCTGCTGAGGTACAGCAGCTCCAAGCGGCTCGGCTACCTCAACGGCGTCACCAGCGGCGTCTCGGACACCGACGGCAACCGGCGGATCGACACCAGCGTCTCCCCCTACTTCGACGGCGAGACCTACGGCGTCTACAAGGCCGCCGCCAGCAACTGGTCCGGCTCGATCGCCTGAGTCGCGAACACCCCGGTGCCGGTCCGCGAGTGACATGCTGGGTGGACGGCGATCACGAGGAGATCAGGATGACCCACCCTTCCAGCACGCGGCCCGCCTTCCGGCGCACCCCCCTGAACGCGGAGGAAAGGGCGCGCGGCGAGATCACCTTCTCGCAGCTCGTCACCCACCACCTCACCACCCAGGGACGGTTCCGGATCACCGCGGACACCCCGGAAATGGTGGACCTGTGGCAGACGGTCGCCCGCAGGGTGGGTGAGACGCTCCAGCGGCCGGTGGTCAGCTACGCCAACGGCCGCGACATCGTCATCACCTTCGCCCAGGAGGCCGCCCAGCCCACGCAGGCCGCGCAGCCCACGCAGGCCGCGCAGCCCACGCAGGCTCCGGGTCTCACGGCACAGGCCTGAGCACCCCCCGGAAGTGCCCCGCCGCACCGCGGTGGGGCACTTCTGCGTTCCGGGAGAACAGCTCTCCACCCGCGTTGTTTTCCCGACTTGATCCCCGTCGCTGTATCTTCCTTCGCAGCCCCTTCACACCGCACTCCCGAGGGCGCCACGGGCGAGGGAGACGTTCCACAGCAAGGAGATCCGGTTGAAGCGCATCCTCCCCCCGCTGTGGGGTGCGGCGGCGACGGCCGCGTTGCTCGTCAGCGGGACGGCGGTGCCCGCTCACGCCTACGAGATCACGGTGACGACACCCCTCGTCTCCGGTGAGAAGGCGGCGGACGTGATCGCCTACTGGCTCGGCGACGGCGGACGCCCGCTCACGGCGGCCACTCCCTTTTCCGCACCGGCCGGGATCCAGGCCACTCCCGTCAAGGCCGAGGGCAGCGCCCCCGGCGGCGTGCGGGGCGTGGTGCCGGCCTCCGCCGGGGTCAAGCGGGCCTCCGGTCCGTCGAGGAACGTCAACCTGCCGAGGACGACGGGCAAGGTCTTCTTCGTCGGCTCGGACGGCCGCCCCCACTGGTGCGCGGGCACCTCCGTGCAGTCCGATCACCGCAATCTCGTGGCGACGGCCGGACACTGCGTGTACGCCCCGAGGCCCGCGGCAGGGAGCACGTCAGAAGGCACGGCAGCGGGCACGGCAGCGGGCACGGCAGCGGGCACGGCGCAGGGCGCGGAGGACTCCACCCCGGCGCCCTACCGCTACTGGATCTTCATTCCGGGGTACGCCGGCGGCGGCACGCCGTGGGGCGTCTACGTCGGCGCCCGGGTCTTCGCCCACAGCGACTTCACTCGATATGGCGACCTCGACCGCGACTACGCGTTCGTCAGCGTCCACGCCGGACTGCTGCCCAAGCGCGTCACGCTGCGGGACGCGGCGCAGTACGCCGCGTTCTCCGCCGGGCCGAAATATCGCACCGCCACCGGCTACACCGGCGTCAGGCTGCTGCCCGCGGGGCGTCTCGGCGACAAGGTCGGCGGGCAGGGCCTCGCCTACAACCTGCCGGTCGACCGGCCGCTCGCCATCTTCGGCTACCCGACGCAGACCGCCGAGGGCCACGCGACCGGGAGCACCCGGCTCACCCGCGCGTACGGCAGGCCCTTCCTGGCCCAGGACCTGTCCAGGAGGGCGAACGAGCTGATCGCCGTGCGCTCGGCCTTCACCGCCGCCTCGGGGTCGCCGTGGCTGGCCGCCTACCACGGCGTACGCGGCCTCGGATATCTGAACGGCCTGACGATCGGCCTCTCCGGCCCGGGGACCGGCCTGTCGCCGTACTTCGACGGGGAGCTGTTCCAGGTCTACAGCGCGGCGCGGCGCGCCGGCTGAGGAGCACCGGCTGAGAGCGGGGGCTGGCGGCGGCGTCGGATCAGACGCCGACCGCCTCCCTGCTCACGCTCTGCCTGCCCGTGCCCTGCCGGGCCGCGCCCTGCCTCCCCGCATCAGCCGTGTCCTTCGCGCGGCCCCGGCCGCGCTCCAGCACCTCCGCCACGCGCGGCTCCGCGGCGTACGGCGCGAACCGGCGGCACATGTCCGCCACGTACGTCCGGGTCCGCGCCGACTGGATGCCCTCGGCCAGGTCGAGGGCCGACGACGCCGCCTGGCACGCCTCCTCCAGCTCGCCCTCCTGGATGAGCGAGGTGGCGAGCAGCGAGAGGTTGAACATCTTGCCGCGCACGTAGCGCCCGTCCATCAGCAGCGAGCGCCGGGCCTGCTGTACGGCCCGCGTCCCGTCGCCGAGGTCGCGCAGGCAGTGCGCCGACTTCGCGGCGAGGTAGGCCTCGTCGAAGTAGCCGATCCAGCCGGGCTCGTCCTGGGGTCTGCGCCGGTCGAAGGCGACCTCCGCCTCGTGCAGCGCGCCGCCGCACGCCTTGTGCTCCCCGAGCAGGGCCAGGGCGTGCGCCTCCAGCACCCGGGCCTCGGCCAGCAGCGTGCCGACCCCCGAGCGCCGGGCCGCCGCGACGGCCGCCCCCGCCAGCTCCAGCGCGTGCCGGGAATGCCCGATGTAGACGGCCTGGTGGCTCATCCCGGCCAGGATCTCGCCGCACAGGGCGTGGTCGCCCGCGCCGCGCGCCAGGCCGAGCGCCTGGATCAGGTAGCGCTGGGCCAGCCCGTGCTGCTCCAGGTCGTAGGCCATCCATCCGGCCAGCCGGGTCAGCTCCGCCGCCGCCGTCGCGAGCGAGCGCCCGGTGGCCTCGCCGTACGCGCCGTCGCGCAGCAGCGGCGTCACGGCGGTGTGCAGGTAGCGCACGACCGGGCCGCGGATGCTGCCGCCGCCGAACCGGTTGTCCAGCTCGCTGAACGACCGGGTGACCTCACGGATCGCGGCCACGTCAGAGGGCCCGACCCGGCGCGGCCCGTTCGCGGAAAGCCGCTCCCCGTCGGGCGCCGCCAGCCAGCGGAACATGCCCGCCGAGCCCGCTCCCAGGGCGAAGGTGGAGTCGAGCAGGAACCTGCGCCGCTCGACGTCGGCCCTCCACAGTGCTGTCACGCTTGCCACACCCTCCTCCCACGAATGGGGGAACTTTTGTCCAAGATCGGCGGGCACCGTTCCGCGCGGCATGCCGATGTCCTCCCTGGACACCTGCCGCCCCAGCCGCAGCGAGAAGATCTCGGCCAGCAGGCCGGGCACCGGTTCGCGCGGGCGGCGTCCGCCGATCCAGCGCAGCACGGAGCCGTGGTCGTACCGCATTCCCAGCAATCCCCGGGCCGAGCCGAGGCCGTTGAGCCGCCGGGCCAGGCCCTTGCGGGACAGTCCGGCTTCGGTGAGGTGCTGCTGGAGGAGGCGGTTGGGGTCACGTCGCATCGCTCTCCAACCGGGACAGGCAATAACCGAGTTGGTTACGGAGAGCTTTCTTTATAGCACTAACCGTGAGGACCTAAAGGGATTCCCAAATGTTCGGCGCCCTGGCAAGGGGCGCTGACGAGGCCGACGACAGGGCACGATGCCAGAGCACGACGAAGGGCCGCGCCCCGCGTCCGTCACGCGGTGCGCGGCCCCCGGGGTCCGTGTCTACGGTCGTGTCTACGGCGGCGGCCACGTTCCGTGCCCATGCGGCCGCCTGCCTCAAGGGCGGCTACTTGCGGGCGACGCCGTCCTCGCGGGCCTGCTGCGCCACCGCGGCGATCACCGCGGGCGCGACCCGGGCGTCGAACGGCGAGGGGATGACGTAGCTCTCGGAGAGGTCGTCCCCGACCACGGCCGCCAGCGCGTCGGCCGCCGCCACCTTCATGTTCTCCGTGATCGTCGTGGCGCGGACGTCGAGCGCGCCGCGGAAGACCCCGGGGAAGGCCAGCACGTTGTTGATCTGGTTGGGATAGTCGGACCGGCCCGTGGCGACCACGCGGGCGTGCCGCGCCGCCACCGCGGGATCCACCTCGGGGGTGGGGTTGGACAACGCGAACACGATCGAGTCCTGCGACATCCCGGCGATGGCCTGCTCCGAGACCGTCGATCCGGACAGCCCGACGAAGACGTCGGCCCCGGCGAGCGCCTGCTCGGTCGACCCGGACAGGCCCGCCTTGTTGGTGTCGCGGGCCAGCGCCCGCTTGACCGGGTTCAGGTCCTCGCGGCCGGCGTGGATGACGCCCTTGGAGTCGGAGACCGCGATGTCGCCGATCCCGGCGTTCAGCAGCATCCGCGACACGGCGACGCCGGAGGCGCCGGCGCCGGCCACCACCGCGCGCAGCTCGCCGAGGGACCGCCCGGTGAGGCGGGCGGCGTTGCGCAGCGCGGCGAGGACCACGATCGCGGTCCCGTGCTGGTCGTCGTGGAAGACGGGGATGTCGAGAAGCTCCCGCAGGCGCTCCTCGACCTCGAAGCAGCGGGGGGCGCTGATGTCCTCCAGGTTGATGCCGCCGAACGACGGCGCGAGCCTGACCACGGTCTCGACGATCGCGTCCGGGTCGGTGCAGTCGATGCAGATCGGCACGGCGTCGACGCCGGCGAACTCCTTGAAGAGCAGGGCCTTGCCCTCCATCACGGGCATGGCCGCGGCCGGACCGATGTCCCCGAGCCCCAGGACGGCGGTGCCGTCGGAGACCACGGCCACGACGTTGGAGACCCAGGTGTAGTCGTTGACCAGGTCCGGGTTGTCGGCGATGGCGGTGCAGACGCGGGCGACCCCCGGTGTGTACGCGAGCGACAGGTCGTCGGCGTCGCGAACCGGAACAGTGGAGCGGACCTCCAGCTTGCCGCCACGGTGTAGCGCGAAAGCGGGATCCAGGTCGAGAGATTCCAAGGAAACAGGTGTAACGGTCACAGCGACCCCAGTGTCGAAAGGACGAGTTCCTTCGGTAGCGCGCCGTCAAGAGAACGAGAGCCCTGGCTTCGGTAGCCGCCGGGGGCCGTCGTCGTTGACGGTCGTCTCTTGAGGGGGGTACGGGGGTCACCCGTTCCCTGATTGTGCCACACGAAGTGACAACCGCCTCTGCCGGATCGGGTCGCATAACGTTGTACGCCGAGGTGTTCCCCCAGGCCATCGGGCGTGTAATACTCGGCTTTGCCAGTGATCTCTTACTCATTTGGGCGCCCCAGTGGACTTGACGTCTTACGCCGAGCTGGCCGTTCAACTGGTCAACATGGGCGACGAGCTCAAAAACCCCTTCTCCCTTCGTGCCCTGCTGGAGGAGACGGGCCGCACGGAGGCGGCCGCCCGCCTTACTCGCCGTGACATCGACGCGCTGTGCGAGCTGCGCGACGAGCTCGCGGGGGTCTTCGCCTCCGCCGCCGAGGGCGACGACGCGGACGTGGTCGAGCGGCTCAACGGGCTGCTGGTCCGCCATCCGGTGCATCCGCAGATCTCCGGGCACGACGGGCAGCCCTGGCACCTGCACCTGACCGAGGGCGGCCGGGTCGCCGACGCCCTCGCGGTCGGGTCGGTCATGGGCCTGGCCAGCGTGGTGACCCGGCTCGGCGTGGATCGCCTCGGCATCTGCCAGGCGACGCCGTGCCGCAACGCCTACCTCGACACCTCCTCGAACCGGTCGCGCCGCTACTGCTCCGAGCGGTGCGCCAGCCGGGCCAACGTGGCCGCCTACCGGGCGCGCAAGCGGGGCGCCTGACAGGTCCGGAGGCAAGGTCAGGAGGCAAGGTCAGGAGGCGAGATCAGGAGGCGGGCGGCGCCGGGAAGCGCAGCGCGGGCCTCGGCCAGTAACGCAGCACGACCCTGCCGACGACGTCCTCCTCGGGCACCGCGCCGAAGTCCCAGCTGTCGCGGCGCCCGGGGGCCGACTGGTTGTCGCTCTCCAGCCACCAGCCGTCCCCGGTGTGCCGGAAGGCCCGCTTGACGATCAGCCCGTGCGGCCGCCTGGCGACCACGACGTCGCCCGGGCGTACGGGGGCGCCCAGCCGTACCAGCAGCCAGTCTCCCGGGCGCAACACGGGCAGCATCGAGTCGCCGGAGACACACACCGCTGTGAGCACATCCCCCTCCGCACAGTCATTTCGAGACGAGTAAGGTCGGTCCTGGAACAGTGCTGTCACCAGCATTCCTAAGGAAGGATTCCGATGCTCGCACGACTGCTGCGACCCAGGCACGAGGCATCCGCCCATTGCGACCTGCCGTGCGGGGTCTACGACCCGGCGCAGGCCCGCATCGAGGCCGAGTCGGTGAAGGCGATCATTAAGAAGTACGCCGAGAACGACGACCCGGTCTTCAGGACCCGCGCGCTGATCATCAAGGAACAGCGGGCCGAGCTGGTCAAGCATCACCTGTGGGTGCTGTGGACCGACTACTTCAAGCCCCCGCACCTGGAGCAGTACCCCCAGCTTCACCAGCTCTTCTGGGACGCGACGAAGCTCGCCGGCGCCGCCGGGGCCAAGGGCACCGTCGACCCCTCGCTGGCCGACGACCTCCTCGCGAAGATCGACGAGATCGCCAAGATCTTCTGGGAGACCAAGGCCGCCTGAGCCGCGGAATCACGGCCCCGCACGGCCTCCACGGCCGCGCGGGGCCAGATCATCTCAAGGCCCATACAAACTCCATATTCGGTAGTACGGAATTTACGTGCAGTTACCTCCAAGGATCGCCACAATCAGCGCGTCCAGCCGGGGCAGCACCGCGCGAGTGGCGGTAGGTTGCAGTCAGCGGCACTCAGCCGGCTGAAGGGGCGAGGAGGAACGTGACCGAGGAAACCGAGACGCCTGCGGTGGATCTGACCGGGATTCGCGATGCTGTGAGTGTCCGGCTGCCCGCCGTGAGCGCCTACCTGTCCGTGCTGCGCACGGCAACCGCCGGGCTCGCCGCGCGGCTGGACTTCACCCTCGATCAGATCGAGGATCTGCGCATCGCCGTCGACGAGGCGTGCGCCATGTTGCTGCGGCACGCTGTGCCCGGAACGGATCTCCTCGCGGAGTTCGAGCTCACGGGCCAGGAGATGACGGTCCGCGTCGAGGTCAACACGCTCGGCGTCAGCTCGCCCAACCGGGAGGACTTCGCCTGGATGGTGCTGACGGCGCTGGCGGACGACGTGGACGCCATCTCCGATCACGCCGACCACCTGGCGATCGTGCTGCGTAAGCGCCGGAGCACGGCGAGGCCGTCGTGATGACGGAAAGGACGAGTGCGATGACCTCCGGCGACTCGGCGGTGCCGGACCGCGTACGCGCGCGCACACTCTTCGCCGAGCTGTCGGAGCTCCCGCCGGACGACCCGAGGCGCCAGCGCATCCGCGACGAGCTGGTCGAGCTCCACCTGCCACTGGTGGAATACCTGGCCCGTCGCTTTCGCAACCGGGGCGAGTGGCTCGACGACCTCACGCAGGTCGCCACGATCGGGCTGATCAAGTCGATCGACCGCTTCGACCTCGCACGCGGCGTGGAGTTCTCCACGTACGCCACCCCGACCATCGTCGGCGAGATCAAGCGGCACTTCCGCGACAAGGGCTGGGCGGTCCGCGTGCCGCGCCGGCTGCAGGAGCTGAAGCTGTCGCTCACCAAGGCGATAAGCGAGCTCTCGCAGCGGGAGAGCCGGGCGCCCACGGTCGCCGAGCTCGCCGTCCACCTGGGCATGAGCGAGGAAGAGGTCCTGGAGGGCCTGGAGTCGGCCAACGCCTACTCCACCGTGTCGCTCGACGCGCCCGACTCCGGCGACGACGACGCGCCCGCCGTGTCCGACTCGCTCGGCATCGTGGACGAGTCGCTGGAGGGCGTGGAATATCGGGAGTCGCTCAAGCCGCTGCTGGAGCGCCTGCCGCCGCGCGAGAAGCGGATCCTGCTGCTGCGTTTCTTCGGCAACATGACGCAGTCGCAGATCGCGACCGAGCTGGGGATCTCGCAGATGCACGTGTCCCGGCTGCTCGCCCGGACCCTGGCCCAGCTCCGCGAGGGCCTCACCGCCGAGGACTGACCGCCCGGCCCGCAAAGATCAGAGACGGACGACCGCGACGCCGCGCTCCCCCCGGCGGCGCCCGGTCAGTGGTGGATCGCCGCCCGCTCGGAGCCTGTTCAGCGTGCGCCGTCCTCGCCCATGAGGGCGTGGGTGGAGGCCGGCGCGAGCAGCGCGACCAGGGCGACCACCGCCGCGGTGATGAGCGGAACGCCGAACCCGTACTGCGCCGACTGGATGAGGCTGATCGCCACCGGAAGCGCGAATATCTGCGTCACCACGGCCGGGCCCCGGCTCCAGCGCAGCACCTGCCACACGCCCCAGGCCACCCAGAGCAGCAGGGCGCCGCCGAGCACGCCGAATCCGGCCACCGCGATGCTGGTGACCAGGTCGGTGGGTTTGCCGATCACGGTCTCAATGCCGACATAACCCCCCAAAGCCAGGGCGAGCAGGCCCTCCGCGGCCAGGACGACGGCGGCCACGGTCAGGGTCACGGGGCGGCCGGCGGAACTGCTGATCACACCGCACAACCCTACCCGCAGGCACCCGCGCCTCCGTGGGTGAGGCACCGGGGAGGCGTCACCCCGCACGAGCGGTAAACCGTTCGTTAACCTTCAGGCATGCGGGCACTCCTCCTCGTCAATCCCAAGGCGACCTCGACGCACCGGCGCACGCGCGACGTGCTGATCCGGGCGCTCGGCGCCGCCGTCGACCTGTCGGTCGAGGAGACCGCCTACCGCGGCCACGCGACCGCGCTCGCGGCCACCGCGCACGCCAAGGGCTTCGACGCGGTGGCGGTCCTCGGCGGCGACGGCACGATCAACGAGACGGTCAACGGCCTGCTGGACGCCCGCCCCGACGGCGGCGCGAACGAGCGGCCCGCGCTCATCGTGATCCCCGGGGGCAGCGCCAACGTCTTCGCCCGCGCGCTCGGGCTGCCCAACAACCCGGTCGAGGCGACCGGCGCCGCCCTGGAGGCGCTACGCGAGGGACGCCGCCGGACCATCGGTCTGGGACAGGCGATCTGGCACGACGAGGTTTCAGGCCCGGATCCGGGGGCAGGAGCGCCACCTGACCAGCAGAGGTCTAGATATTTCACATTTTGTGCTGGGCTGGGATACGACGCGGAGGTCGTCCGAGCCGTGGAGGGCCTGCGGAGCGCGGGGCGTCGCGCGCTGCCCGCTCTCTACGTGAACACGACGGTCCGCCACTTCTTCGTGACCGACCGGCGGCAGCCGGCGATCCGGCTGACGCGTCCCGGCCGGCCGGCGGAGAACGGGATCTTCATGGCGATCGTGTCCAACACGTCGCCGTGGACGTACGCCGGCACACGTCCGATCAACCCGACGCCGTGGGCCGGTTTCGAGACGGGGCTCGACATGCTCGGGCTCCGGAGGATGAGCCTGCCGACCATGCTCTCGCTCGTCCGGCAGATCATCGGCGAGCACCGGGGATTGCCGCGCGGTAAACACCTCGTTCAGCTTCATGACGAGGCCGAGTTCACGCTCCACGCCTCCCGCCCGGTCGCCTTCCAGCTCGACGGCGACTACCTGGGAGAACACGAGTGGGTGATCTTCCGCGCTATCCCTGACGCATTACAAGTCCTCGTCTAGCTTGTTACATGTAGTCATAGTGTGACGCATCCGACAGCCACGACGGGCAAAACCTTGTCCCAAACCTCTTGTGTGGTGTTGGAACGGCTGAAAAGCTGAACTACGACGTCGGAACGTAGGACCTTTACGGAGACCACAGCCTCCGGAAGGTGCCCCGACGATCACGCGGACAAGCCCGGCCCCCACCCTGGATCCGGGTAACCGTTCGCATCAGCTAGTGAAAGAGTTCACAAAGTTGACGGCCAGAGGAGCCACCGAGGCTCCGCCTTACGAAGGAGTGGAACGCATGGACTGGCGCCACCGCGCTGCCTGCCGTGACGTGGACCCCGAGCTGTTCTTCCCGATCGGGAACACTGGTCCGGCGCTCATGCAGATCGAAGAGGCCAAGCAGGTATGCCGGCGATGCACGGTCGCCGAGTCCTGTCTCAAGTGGGCCCTCGAGTCGGGTCAGGACGCCGGAGTCTGGGGCGGGCTCAGCGAGGATGAGCGTCGCGCTCTCAAGCGCCGGACGGCTCGCGCCCGCGCCCGCGCCGCCGTCTGACTCCCCCGCCGCACGCGAACGCCTTCGGTGAATGCCAGTCGGGGCATTCACCGGATCGCGGGGCCTCGGAGCCCGGCCGGGACTGCCGCGTAGCCTCCCGCCCACAGGGCCTTCTGTCCACCAACGCATCGCGTCCACTATGGCATCCCTCACACGGGTGCCGTGCAGCGGGACCCCCCGTGGAGCCGCCCGCGTACGCGATAGCCCCCGGATATCAGCAGGAGGACCGGATATCAGCAGGGGGATGAGCCCGGCTGCACCGGGATGCTGAGCCTGACCTCGGTGCCCCCGCCGTCTCTCCTGGCCACACCCAGGCGGCCCGACAGCTCGCCGACGACCAGCGTACGGACGATCTGAAGACCGAGGCTCCCCGTGGCCTCCAGGTCGAAGTCCTCGGGCAGGCCCTTGCCGTCGTCGGCCACCGTGAACTCCAGCCGGTCGGCGTCCCGGGAGACGACGACCTGGACGTTCCCGGAGGAGTGGGCGAACCCGTGCTCGACCGCGTTCTGCAGCAGCTCGGTCAGCACCATCGCGATGGGGGTCGCGACCGCGGCGGGCAGCACGCCGAAGCTGCCGACCCGCTTGATGGCCACCTGCGCGAGCGCCACCTCCGCCGTCATCGCGATGACCCGGTCGGCGATGTCGTCGAACTCGACCATCTCCTCCGGCATCTGGGCGAGGATCTCGTGCACGATCGCGATCGAGCCGACCCGCCGTACGGCCTCGTTCAGCGCCTCCTGGCCCTCCGGGTTGTTGAGCCGGCGCGCCTGGAGCCGCAGCAGCGCGGCCACGGTCTGCAGGTTGTTCTTGACCCGGTGGTGGATCTCGCGGATCGTCGCGTCCTTGGTGAGCAGCTCCCGCTCGCGCCGCCGCAGCTCGGTCACGTCGCGGATCAGCACCAGCGCGCCGATGCGGCCCCCGCCGACGATCAGCGGGATCGCCCGGAGCTGCACGACCGTGCCGCCGTTCTCCACCTCGGTCTCCCGGGGTGCCCGCCCGCTGGCGACGAGCATCAGGTCCTCGTTGATCGGCTCGTCGGAGTAGCACAGGGCGGCGGTCGTCTTGCCCAGGTCGGCCCCCACGAGATCGGCGTGCAGGCCGAGCCTGCGGTAGGCCGACAGCGCGTTGGGCGAGGCGTAGGTGACCCGCCCGGCCTTGTCGAGGCGGAGCAGGCCGTCGCCCACCCGGGGCGACCTGACCAGGATCGGCTCCTCCTCCGCGAAGGGGAACCTGCCCTCGGCCACCATCTGCGCCAGGTCGGACGCGCTCTGCAGATAGGTCAGCTCCAGGCGGGACGGCGTGCGCGCCGACGACAGGTTGGTCGAGCGCTGGATGACCCCGATGATCGGGCCGTCCTTGTCGCGCCGCACCGGGATCGTCTCCTCGCGGACCGGCACGCCGCTGGACCAGTCGGGGTCGCCCTCTCTGCAGATGCGGTTCTCGGACCAGGCCACGTCGATCAGCGGCCGGTCCCCGACCGCGATGGACATGCCCACGACGTCGTCGTGATAGACCGTGGGGCCCGTCGTGGGCCGCATCTGGGCCACCGCCACCCACCTCGTGCCGCCCTGGTCGGGCACCCACAGGATGAGGTCGGCGAACGACAGATCGGCCAGCAACTGCCAGTCCGAGACCAGCGAGTGGATCCAGTCGACGCCGGCGGGATCGAGTGCGGTGTGGCGCGACACCAGGTCGCTGAGAGTCGGCACGACTGCATGATGCGCCGCCGCCCGGGTCGAAAGCGAATCGACCATCGCCACCTGGCAAGATGCACCTCATGACAGGGCCGTTGGACAGACTGCGCGCGGCCGCCGCCGAGCGGGAGGCGGCGGGCCTGCGCCGCGTTCTCCGCCCCCGCACGCCCGGCCACGACGGCCTGCTCGACCTGGCTTCCAACGACTATCTGGGGCTCTCGCGGGACGAGCGGCTCGTCGAGGCGGCCGTACGGGCCACCAGGGAGTGGGGAGTGGGCTCGACCGGCTCACGTCTGGTCACCGGCTCCACCCGGCTCCACGCCGAGCTGGAGGACCGGCTCGCCGCGTTCACCGGCGCGGCCGGGGCCCTGGTGTTCTCCTCGGGCTACCTCGCCAACCTCGCCGCGGTCGCCGCCCTCGGGCAGGGCGGCCTGATCGTCTCGGACGCCGGCAACCACGCCTCGATCGTGGACGCCTGCCGGCTGTCGCGGTCGCGGGTCGTGGTGACGCCGCACGGGGACGCGGAGGCGGTGGACAAGGCCCTGGCCGAGCGTGCCGAAGAACACGCCCTGGTCGTCACCGACGCCGTCTTCTCCGTCGACGGCGACCTCGCGCCGCTGCGCGCCCTGCACGAGGCCGCCGTACGGCACGGCGCGCTGCTGGTGGTGGACGAGGCCCACGCGCTCGGCGTGGTGGGCGACCACGGCAGGGGCGCCGTGCACGCGGCGGGCCTCGCCGGCCGCGCGGACATTGTGAGAACCGTCACGTTGTCGAAGTCCCTGGGATCCCAGGGCGGCGCCGTCCTGGGCGCACCCGAGGTGATCGGCACGCTCGTGGACACCGGCCGGTCGTTCATCTTCGACACCGGCCTCGCACCGGCCTGCGCCGGTGCCGCCCTGGCCGCTCTCGACATCCTGGAAAGCACCGATGACCTGCCCGAACGGGCTCGGATGAGAGCCGGGGAACTGGCCGCGCTGGCCCGCGAGCTCGGACTGGAGACGACCGATCCGGCGGCCGCCGTCGTGCCGGTCGTGCTCGGCTCGCCCAGGCTCGCCCTGTCGGCGGCGGCCCTGTGTGCGGAACTCGGGGTCCGCGTGGGATGCTTCCGCCCACCATCGGTGCCTCGGGGCCGGTCCTGTTTGCGGTTGACCGCGAGGGCCGATTTGGGGTCCGATGATCTCGCGGTGGTCCGGGGTGCGCTCACCGCTGTGGCCGATTTGACGATGTTGCCTGAGTTGGGCGATGTGGCCGAGTTGAGGGTGGACAGGTGACGGAGCACAGCGAGGACTCTCCCCGGGTTCCGAAGTACTACGACGTGAAGCGCAGTCTTCTGGAGCTCACCAAGAGCCTGCCCGCGGGCAGCGCGCTCCCGCCCGAGCGCGCCCTCGCGGTGCGCTTCGAGACATCCCGGACGACGGTCCGGCAGGCGCTGTCGGAGCTCGTGGTCGAGGGGAGGCTGCTGCGCATCCAGGGCAAGGGCACGTTCGTCGCCCAGCCCAAGGTCGCCCAGGTCCTGCAGCTCACCTCCTACACCGGCGACCTGCGCACGGTCGGCCTGGAGCCGGACACCAAGATCCTCGACATCAGCTACATCACGGCCGACGAGGCGCTCGGGCGGCGGCTGGCCATCAACCCCGGCAGCCGGGTCCTGCGGATCCACCGCCTGCGCCTGGCCAACGGCGAGCCGATGTCCATCGACACCACGCACCTGTCCGCACGCAGGTTCCCCCGCCTGCGGCGCGAGCTGGAGGTGCACTCCTCGCTGTACGAGACGCTGCACAACGCCTACAACGTGCGGCTGACCGACGCCGAGGAGGTCATAGAGACCGTGCTCGCCACGCCGTACGACGCCCAGGTGCTGGGCGTGGACGTCGGCCTGCCCATGCTGCTGCTGACCCGGCACGCCTTCGACGCCGACGGCAACCCCGTCGAGTACGCCCAGTCGCTCTACCGCGGCGACCGCTACAAGTTCGTCACCCGCCTCCGCCGTCCCTGATCATGCCTCCCGCCTCGCGGGCGGGCAGGCTCTACCCTCGCGGGCATGAGTGTTCTCGTGGTGACCGGGACGGACACCGGGGTGGGGAAGACGGTGGTGACGGCCGCGCTGGCCGTCCTGGCCCTTGAGCGGGGCGCGACGGTCGCGGTGGTGAAGCCGGCGCAGACCGGGGTGACGGCCACGGAGCCGGGAGACCTCGACGAGGTGATCCGCATGTCAGGGGTGACGACGACCTTCGAGATGGCGCGCTACCCCGATCCGCTGTCTCCCGCCGCCGCGGCCCGCGTCTCCGGCATGCCGCCGCTGTCGCTCACGCCGGCGGCGGCGCGGATCGAGGAGCTGGCCGAGTCGCACCGGCTGGTGCTCGTCGAGGGCGCCGGGGGCCTGCTGGTCCGCTACGACGAGGAGGGCGGCACGCTCGCGGATCTGGCGCGGCGGCTGCGCGCCCCCGTCCTCGTGGTGGCGCGCGCCGCCCTGGGCACGCTCAACCACACGGCGCTGACGCTCGAAGCCATGGCGGGCCGGGGCCTCGACCTGGCGGGCGTGGTGATCGGGTCGTGGCCGGCCGATCCGGGGCTCGCCGAGCGGTCGAACGTCTCCGACCTGGAGATGCTCGCCGCCCGGCCGCTGTCGGGCGCGCTTCCGGAGGGCGCGGGCGCGCTCGGCCGGGAGGCGTTCGCCCGCGCCGCCCGCGCCGGGCTGGCGCCCACCTTCGGCGGCATGTTCGACCCTGCCGGATTCCGCTCGACCTTTAAGCTGCCCCTGTGACAGGAGTGCCGCCGAGGACCGACGGGAGCGCCGCGTGACGACCGACATCCTGGAGACCGCCCGGGTTCGGGTTCTGGACGAGGGCAGGGGTCTCGACGCGGCCCAGGCGCTCGAGTGCCTGACGCTGCCGGACGAGCGCCTGCCCGACCTGCTCGCGCTGGCGCACGAGGTGCGGATGAAGTGGTGCGGCCCCGAGGTCGAGGTGGAGGGCATCGTCTCGCTCAAGACCGGCGGCTGCCCGGAGGACTGCCACTTCTGCTCGCAGTCCGGCCAGTTCTCCTCCCCGGTGCGCGCGGCCTGGCTCGACATCCCCTCGCTCGTCCGGGCGGCCGTCGAGACGGCGGCGACCGGGGCGACGGAGTTCTGCATCGTCGCGGCCGTACGCGGGCCCGACCGGCGGCTGATGGACCAGGTGCGCGAGGGCGTCAAGGCGATCCGCGAGGCGGTCGACATCAACGTCGCCTGCTCCCTCGGCATGCTCACGCAGACACAGGTGAACGAACTGGCCGAGATGGGGGTCCACCGCTACAACCACAACCTGGAGACCGCCCGGTCGCACTTCCCGCGCGTGGTCACCACGCACACCTGGGAGGAGCGCTGGGACACCTGCCTCATGGTCCGTGAGGCGGGCATGGAGCTGTGCTGCGGCGGCATCGTCGGCATGGGCGAGACGCTGGAGCAGCGGGCCGAGTTCGCCGCACAGCTGGGCGAGCTGGCGCCCGACGAGGTGCCGCTCAACTTCCTCAACCCCCGGCCGGGCACGCCGTTCGCCGGCCTGCCCCTTCTCTCGGGCACCGAGGCGCTGAAGACGATCGGCACGTTCCGCCTCGCCCTGCCGCGTACGATCCTGCGCTACGCCGGGGGCCGCGAGCTGACCCTGGGCGACCTCGGCACGAGGGACGGCATGCTGGGCGGCGTCAACGCCATCATCGTCGGCAACTACCTGACCACTCTGGGCCGCGCGCCCGAGCGCGATCTGGAGCTGCTCGCCGACCTCAGGATGCCCATCAAGGCGCTGTCCCAGACCCTCTGACGCCGCCGGTGGTGATCGGCTGGAATCCCAGCCTGCGATGGCGGAGTAGCCGCGGCGACACCGGGCATCACTTCTGGAACACCCCAAAGTGACCGACTGGTAGGTTTCACCGTATGGAGTCCCCCAAACACGCAGGCGACATCGCCGTCGCCGTCTCCCAGGCCTACGGCGTGGACACGATGTTCACGCTGTCCGGTGGGCACGTCTTCCCCCTGTACGACGGGGCCGTCCATCAGGACATGCGCATCCTGGACGTGCGCCACGAGCAGAGCGCGGTGTTCGCGGCCGAGGCGACGGCCCGGCTGACCCGCAAGCCCGGCTTCGCGGTGCTCACGGCCGGCCCCGGCATCACCAACGGCGTCTCGGGGGTCGCCACCGCCCACTTCAACGGCTCCCCGGTCGTCGTGCTCGGCGGACGCGCCCCGCGCTCCCGCTGGGGCTCCGGGGCGCTGCAGGAGATGGACCACCCGCCGCTGTTCGAGCCCATCACCAAGCTCGCCTTCACCGCGTCGGGTGCGGACTCCATCGGGCAGGACGTCGAGATGGCCTTCAGGACCGCCCTGGCCCCGCACCGCGGCCCGGTGTTCCTGGACGTCTACATGGACGACCTGTTCTCCCCGTCGCCCGAGTACGTCTCGGAGACGCTGACCCCGTCGCCCCTTGAGCCCGACTCCGAGGCACTCGCCGGCATCGCGCGGCTGCTCGCCGAGGCCGAGCGCCCGGTGCTCGTGCTCGGCTCGGACGTCTGGATGGACCGCGCCGAGGAGGCCGCGCGCGACTTCGCCGAGGAGTGGCGGCTGCCCGTCGTCCCGAACGGCCAGGGCCGGGGCATCCTGCCCTCGGGGCACGAGCTGCTGGTCACCCGCGCCAGGGGCGTCGCCTTCGGCCAGGCCGACCTCGTCATCGTGGTCGGCACCCCGCTCGACTTCCGGCTCGCGTACGGCTGGTTCGGCGGCAAGGAGGGCGCGCCGCTCGCCAGGGTCGTCCACATCGCCGACGCGCCCTCCCAGCTCGCGACGCACACCGGCCTGTCCGGCTCGGCCGCCGGCGACCTGTCGGTCATCTTCTGGGGCCTGTCGGCCGCCTGCGGGGCCGCCGGGGTGAACCCCAAGGCGTACGAACCGTGGGTGAGCAGGCTGAGCGAGGCCACGGCGGCGGCGATCGCCGGGGACGCCCCCCTGCTGGAGTCGGACGCCGACCCGATCCACCCGATGCGCATCTATGGCGAGCTGAACAAGGTGCTCGCCGACGACGCGGTCGTCATCGGCGACGGCGGCGACTTCGTCTCCTACGCCGGCAAGTACGTCGAGCCGCGCAGGCCCGGCAACTGGCTCGACCCCGGCCCGTACGGCTGTCTCGGCACCGGGCTCGGCTACTCCATCGCGGCGCGTCTCGCGCGGCCGTCGTCGCAGGTCGTGCTGCTTCTCGGCGACGGCGCGGCGGGCTTTTCGCTGATGGACGTCGACACACTGGTCCGCCATCGCCTGCCGGTCGTCATGATCTGCGGCAACAACGGCATGTGGGGCCTGGAGAAGCACCCCATGCAGATGCTGTACGGCTACGACGTGGCGGCCGAGCTCCAGCCGCAGTGCCGTTACGACCAGGTCGTCACCGCGCTCGGCGGCGGCGGGGAGCTCGTCACGTCGCCGGACGAGATCGGCCCGGCGCTGCGCCGCGCCTTCGACTCCGGTGTGCCCTATCTGGTGAACATCGCCACCGACCCGGAGATCGCCTACCCGCGCAACACGACCGGTGTGTGACGACCGGGGTGTGACCACCGGGGTGTGACGACCGGTGTGTGACGACCGGTGTGTGACGAGCAGAGTGTGACGAGCAGGGTGTGACCACCGGCGGAGCCCCGCGTACGTCCGTCGCGCGGGGCTCCCGTCCGGCCTGTCTCAGGACGCCGCGGGAGAGCGGCTCCCGGCCGCGGTGGGCGACGGGCTGGGCGAGGGAGACGGGCAGTCCTTCTTCACGGTGAACGTGACCGCCGTGCCCTCCTTGACCATCGTGTTCGCGGCCGGCTTCTGGCTGACGACCGTTCCCTTGCAGTCCCCCTCGCCGTCATAGGCGGGCTTCGGGCTGAGGCCCAGCATGTTGAGCCGCGCCAGCGCGGAGCTCTCGGCCAGGCCCTTGAGATCGGGCACCTTGACCAGACCCGTCGTCGGGCTCGGCGAGGGCGTCGGGGAGGCGGTGGGGCTCGGCGTCGGGCTGGGAGTCGGGCTCGGCGTGGGGCTCGGCCTCCTCGTCCTGGGGGACGGGCTCGGCTGCGTCACCGGCACCTCGCGGGACGGCCTCGCGGAGGGCCGCGTGCCGCGGGTCCGTGACGGAGTCGGGGACGGGTCGGTGGTGGCCACCGTCAGGGACGGCGCGGGCGACTCGGTGACGCCCGACCCGGCCGAGGCCATGTTGATGCCGAGGACGGCCAGACCGCCGACGACGGCGAACGCGGCCACCCCGGCCGCGACGGGCAGCCCCTTGCCGCCCTTGGACCGCTGCGCCGCGCGCCGCGCCGTACGGGAACCCTGCTGCTGCGGAGAGGAGACGGTCGTCGGAGGCACGGCCGGGGCGTCGTTCCACGACTCCCGGGTGACGCGATAGGTGGCGCCGGCGGCCGGCACGGCCTCCGGCCCGCCCTGGTAGGGATGTGCCTGGGTGGCCGCGCCCGTGGGCGGAGGCACGGCCCCCATGCCCGTGGAGGCCGGGGCCCCCGTGACGCTCTGCGGGCCGTATCCCCCTCCGGCGAGACCCTGCGGGCCATAGCCGGGCGCGGCGTCCGGGAGCGCGGCGCCCGGAGGCAGCACCGACTGCCGGGCGGCCTGGCTCATCGCGGCGGCGGACGGCCAGCGGCGCGCCGGATCCTTCGACATGGCCCGTTCGACGATGGCCCGGACGGCGGGCGGCACGTCCGGCGGCAGCGGCGGCGGCTCCTCGCGGATGTGCTTGAGCGCGATCGCCACGGGCGATTCGCCGTCGAAGGGACGCTGCCCGGCCAGGCACTCGTACGCCACCACGCCCAGCGCGTAGATGTCCACGGCGGGTGTGACCGGGGCGCCCTCGGCCTGCTCGGGCGCGCAGTAGGCCGCGGTGCCGAGCACCATTCCGGCGTCGGTGAGGCGGCTGCCCTGGTCGGCGCGGGCGATGCCGAAGTCGGTCAGCACCAGCGTGCCGTCGGACCGCACCAGCAGGTTGCCCGGTTTGATGTCACGGTGCACGATCCCCCGCTCGTGCACGGCCTGGAGGGCGGAGGCGGCCTGCGCGATGAGCTCCATCGCGGGCTCGGCGCCGATGCGGCCGAGGCGCATCAGCAGTCGGTCGAGCGGCTCGCCGTCGACGAACCGCATGACGAGGTACGCGGTGGAGCCGTCGCCGGGGACCTCGGTGACCCCGTAGTCGTAGACGTCGACGACACCGGGGTGGTTGATGGTCGCCATCGCGCGGGCCTCGCCCTGGAAGCGGACGGCGAATCCGGGGTCGTCGAGACGACCGGGGAGAAGCACCTTGACGGCGACGGTGCGCGCGAGGACGGTGTCCTCACCACGCCATACCTCGCCCATGCCCCCGGCGCCGAGCCGGGCGTCCAACCGGTAACGCCCAGCCAGGGTCATGCCTTGGGCCACCATTTGCGCCCCGTACCCCCTAAGTCAATCGACCCCCGAAGGTGTCCAACAAAGCAGGTTCGTGTCGCGGGTTGATAACGACAACTTCACGGAACCCTGTACGCGTAAGGGATCCAGGCTCGGGGGATCGAAGGTCGAGCCTACCTGTTACCCGCCCGTACTACCGTGCACCGAGCACCGTGCCGTCCAGTTCCTGGGCGTGACCTGGACGACCATGCGGCGGCGGCAGTGCGGGCAGTAACGCGGTGGCTCCATCACCCTGGCGGCCAGACAGGCCGCGTGATCACCGTTGCCTGCCGGACGGCCGCAGTGATCGCAGTAGAGGTCCACAGTGCACCACCTTAACCGCTACCGCCTCCGACGTCCGGAAAGCACATGGAGTCCCCGTCGCCTTCTAAGACGCTCCGCGGTCCCGATTAGTTGCCTGCGGCCTCCGCGGGCACCGGGGAACGACGACCCAATAGGCTGACCCGCATGAGTGTTGCTCCAGGTCTGCGCGCCGAGGTCCTCATCATGGTGGAGCGCTCGGACACGGCGATCCGGGTCGGCAGCGGCGACGTGCCGGTGCTGGGCACGCCGCGGCTGCTGTCGTTCGCCGAGGGAGCCACGGTCAAGGCCGTCCAGCAGCACCTGGAGCCGGGGCAGACCACGGTGGGGACCAGGGTGCTGATCGAGCATGGGCTGCCCAGCCCGGTCGGGATGCACGTCGAGATCAGCGTCGAGCTCACGGAGGTGGACGGCAGGCGCCTCGTCTTCGCCGTCAGGGCCGTCGACAAGACCGGCGCCCTGGTCGCCACGGGCACGATCGAGCGGGTCGTCGTCGACCGGGAACGGTTCCTCTCCCGCCTCTGAACGTCCCGCCTCCGAGCACCCGCCTCCGAGCACCCGTCTCCGAGCGCCCGTCTCCGAACGTCCCGTCTCCGGACTCCCGGCACCGGCGGTCCGGCCGGCCCGCGCTACTCGATGACGGCGATGAGGTCTCCCTCCTGGACGACGTCACCCTCCTTCACGTGGAGCTTCGAGACGGTCCCGGCGTCCTCGGCGACGACGGGGATCTCCATCTTCATCGACTCCAGAATCACCAGGGTGTCGCCCTCTTCGACGACCCCACCCTCGCTCACGAGGATCTTCCAGACGTTCGCCACCATCTCGGCGCGCACCTCGGCCACCCGGGCACTCCCCTCAACGTAATTCAGCAGATCAGGCTTTTCTCATCCGGGAGACCAGCCCGGTGTCATAGTTCCCGCTCACGAACTCGGGATGGTCGAGCAACTCGGCGCAGAACGGCAGGTTGTTCTTCGGGCCCTCGACACGGAACGCGGCGACGGCCTCCCGGCCCCGCTCCAGCGCCTCCTCGCGGGTGGCGCCGACGACACAGAGCTTGGCCATCAGCGGATCGTAGAACGGCGTGACGGTGTTGCCCGCCGCGTATCCCGAGTCGATGCGCACTCCCTCACCTGCCGGCTCCTCCCAAACGCCGATCTTGCCAGGACCCGGCAGGAACCTGCGGGGGTCCTCGGCGTAGACGCGGAACTCTATCGCGTGGCCGTTAACGCGAGGTTCCAGGGAGTAGGTCTCGCCGGCCGCGATCCGGATCTGGTGCTCCACGAGGTCGAGACCGGTGACCAGTTCGGTGACGGGGTGCTCCACCTGGAGCCGGGTGTTCATCTCCAGGAAGACGAAGTCCTGGGCGTCCGCGTCCACCAGACACTCCACCGTGCCCGCGCCGCGGTAGGCCACGGCCTCTCCCGCCCGTACGGCCGCCGCGAGCATCCGCTCGCGCAGCTCGGGGGACACGCCGGGGGACGGGCTCTCCTCCACGACCTTCTGGTGACGCCGCTGGACGGAGCAGTCACGCTCGCCCAGGGCGACCACGGTGCCGTCGGCGAGACCGAGGATCTGCACCTCGACGTGCCTGGCCCGCTCGATGTAGCGCTCGAGCAGGATGGCCGGCTCACCGCCGAAACGGGCCGCCGCCCGGGTGGCCTGCTCGAACGCCTTGGCCAGCGACTCGGCGTCGCGCGCCACGCCCATGCCGATCCCGCCGCCCCCGCCGGCCGCCTTCACCATCACGGGGAACCCGATCTCCTCGGCGGCCCGCTCGGCCTGCGCGAGGTCGGAGACCGGCTCCCTGGTGCCGGCGGCGACCGGCACGCCCGCGGACTCCATCAGGTTGCGGGCGTTGATCTTGTCGCCCATCCGCTCGATGGCCTTCGGGTCCGGGCCGATCCAGGCGAGACCGGCGTCGATCACCGCACGGGCGAACGCGGCGTTCTCCGCGAGGAACCCGTATCCGGGGTGAATCGCCTGCGCTCCCGTCGTACGGGCGGCCTGGAGGACCTTGTCGACGTCGAGGTAGCTCTGGGCCGGGTTCGCGGGGCCGAGCAGCACGGCGTCGTCGGCCTCACGCACGAACGGCAGGTCGGCGTCCGCCTCGGAGTGGACCGCGATGGCGCGCAGCCCCATACCCCGCACCGTACGGATGATCCGGCGGGCGATTTCACCACGATTGGCGACGAGAACTGAGTCGAACACGCACCCAACTCTAGGGTGATCCCCCGCTCCGTCCCCCCGCCCCTTCCGACTGAACGCGGGGGCCGAATCTGTAGGGTCGCCACAACAACGACGGGCCCGGCGTGCCGTTGGAGACGTTCCGATGCTACGTCTGCTACAAGCGTGTGACGAGCACGAGCCGGTCGACGACGCGCGCCATCGCCTCCACCACGCCGGGGTCGTAGGCCGTTCCCCCGTCGAGGCGCAGCCGCTCCAGCGCCGCCGCCGCGCGGTCCCTGTCGGTCGATCCGCCCACGAGGTCGTCGTACGCGTTGGCGGCCTTGATGATGCGGCTGGCGATGGGCGGCGACTCGCCGAGGGTCTCGCACTGCCGCCTGACGATCTCCGCGACGCTGTGGAGGACGCCGGTCTTCCTGATCACCTCGGCGCCCAGCTCGGCGATCTGCCGCGCCTGCGCGGGGTCGGCCAGCACGGTCGCGCCTCCGGGGATGGGGTCGCGCAGCGACAACTGGCCGATGTCGTGCATGAGCGCGGCGTATTCCAGCTCCAGCAACTGCGGCTCGGCCATGCCCAGCTCCCGGCCGATGGCCACGGAAAGCTGGCTGACGCGGCGCGAGTGGCCCGGCTCGACATAGCCGCCGACCTCGGTGACCCGGCTCAGCGCGCGCACGGTCTGCAGGTAGGTCGCCCGGATGCCGGCGTACTTGCGGAACGCCACCTGCGTGACGAGGAGCGGCGCGGCGAACGCGGGCAGCGCGGTCATGTCCATGCTGTGCGAGGCGAGCGCGAGCAGGATGCCCGAGGCCGCGACGGCGGCGCCGAGCGGCGCGCCCATCCTGATCTCGTCCCGTACGGCCACGCCGAACGCGGTCCTGACCTGGTCGGCACGGAGCATGGCCGCGATCACCACGTCGGCCGCGAGCATGACCGTGACGAGCACGGCCATCACGCCGAGCGCAGGCCACCAGTTGCCGTGCCGGTCGGTGTCCCGCGCGAGCTCCCCCAGCGGGCCGCTGAGCGGCCGGTAGGCGAAGGCGAGCAACGACCCGGCGAGCAGCCGCCGGGCCATCGCGTCGAGACGCGGCGGCCTGCCGACCGCCAGATGCGGCAGCCCGCCCGCGATCATGCCGACCGCCATCACCGCCACGACCTGCAGGGCCGAGTGGTTCGCCGGCCGGCCGCCGACGTCGAGCAGCAGGGCGTATCCGAGGGAGGCGGCGGTGGAGATCGGGGCGACCTCGCGGTTGCCCGGCATCGTGAGCCGGGCCAGCTCTCCGGCCGCGATGAGCGCGCCGAAGCCGATGGCGACCCGCGCGTCGGTCAGGCCCACCGCGGCGGTGTGGGCGATCCCGGCCACGGTCAGCATCCCGGCGGCGCAGATGAGCAGGAGCTGGCCGGAGTCGAGCCCCACCGGCCTGGCCGTCAGCCGACGCTCTCTCACCGCTCCGACACCACCTGGATGGGCGTCGTCGGGTCGTCGTGGTCCTTCACGGTGGTCTCCACGGCGGTGTCGTCCATGGGTGCGGGCACCGGCTGCGCCAGGTCCCAGCCGTGCCGGTCGAGCGCCTTGACGAACGCGCACACCATGTCGGGGTCGAACTGGGTCCCGGCGTTCTTGCGCAGCTCCGCCACCGCGAACTCGATCGACTTGGCCTTGCGATAGGAGCGGTCGGAGGTCATGGAGTCGAACGCGTCGGCCACCGCGATGATCCGGGCGAACTCGGGGATCTCCGAGCCGGCCAGGCCCATCGGATAGCCCTTGCCGTCATGTCGTTCATGGTGGTGCATGATCCCGGCGAACGCCTCGTCGAGGAAGTCGATGCCCCGCACGATCTCCAGCCCGCGCATCGGGTGAAGCTGGATCGCGGCGTACTCCTCCTCGGTCAGGCGGCCGTCCTTCTGCAGCACCTTGGTCGGCACGCCGAGTTTGCCCACGTCGTGGAGCATGCCCGCGTATCGGATCGCGCGCAGCCGCTCGGTGCCCATCCCGATCTCCTCGGCGATCATGGACGACGCCGCGGAGACCCGCGTGCAGTGCCCGCGCGTGTAGTAGTCCTTGGTCTCCACCGCCTGGCACAGCGCCGCGATGGTCGCGTCGTACGCCCGCTGCTCGGCGTGGTAGTGCCCCAGCGCCCACCGGGCCACGAACAGCGGCAGCAGCACGAGCACGGCCGAGATCGACTGCACCGTCGACCACAGGGCCGCGATCAGCAGGCCGAAGGTGGCGAAGCCGACGTAGGAGCCAAGGAACTGCACCGTCGCGCGGAACGACACCTGGTCTCTGTGCACCCCCGACGCCAGCCGCAAAATGACCGCGGTCAGTGCGAAGTTGACGGCCACGAAGACCATCGCCGCCGCGGCGTACGGCACGAGGATGCCCGGGAAGTCGGAAGGCTCGGGCAGCGCGGCCCGTCCCCCCGCGCTCTCGTAAGCCCACCCGGCGGCGTACCCGCACAGGGCGTACTGCGCGCCGTTGAACAGCCGTTTCACCATCGGCAGGCCGGGGCGCACGCTCACGACGGCGGCCAGCCCCACCAGCGCCGCGCCCACCGGGCCGACCAGCACCACGGCGGCCAGCGCGGCGGAGAAGCTCACCGACATCGCGACGTTCGGCACGTTGAGCAGCGTCGGCACCGACTCGCAGAGCAGGAAGAGCAGCGCCAGAACGAGAAGCGCCGACCAGTCCTCCGCCACGAGCCCGTGATGCGAGAGGAGACCGCGCGTGATCACCAGACCCGCGGTTCCGACGAGTGCGACGAAGTAGACCCTGGCGGGCCACGGCAGTTCCCGCATGGCGGCCACCTTGACTGCGGTTCGGACCCGTGGGCCGGTCCTGCCGGACCGGCCCACGGGCAGTGACTACGTCCAGGAGATCCCCGGGGTGCCGGCCGCGAGACCGGCCAGAGCCACCACCGGAGTGAGCAGCGCCAGCGCCACTATCAGCCTGACGACGGTCTTCCCAAGCATTGCGCCGCCTCCACGTCGATGTCGCACTCAGGCTACAGAAGGGCCGACCGCCACTCCGGGATGTCGCGACCATCGCAGCCAAACCGTAACCAAGCCATCACACCGCGTGCAATTGCACCGGTATGTCGGTGCTGTTTCAGGGGGTCAACCGGGCCATCAGCCTATGGACGCCGCATCCGCCACGTGCCCTCCCGGTAGGCGGTGGTCAGGGCCTTCCCGACGTACGAGCGGGTCCGGACCGTGCCGTTCGTCGTCGTGACGCAGGAGTTCGCCTCCTCGGCGCTGCCCACCCACAGCGCCGAGCCGTCGGCGTACGCGAACCGGACCAGGTAGTTCGTCATCGGCCCGCCCATCTGCGTGCACACACCATCGGCCCTGCCGGTGGTCACCGGCAGGTACGCGAGGTCGCGGGCCATCACCGCCGCCTGGTCCGTCAGCGTCCGCGACCCGCCGAGCCGTTCGCCGCCCGGGTCGGTGTTGACGCCGGGATAGGCGCAGATCAGCGCGCGAACCGGCGCGCCGGGCACCAGCGACTCGTCCGCGCCGTCGACGTCCACGGCGTCCGGCACCCAGCCGCCGATGCCCTCCCCGCCCCAGCGCTGCAGGCACGCGTCGGGCACCGCCTTCGGCTCCGGAGCGCACCCGGCCAGTACGGCTCCCGCGCACAGGGCGGCGGCCATGAAGATCGAACGCACACGCATACGGATCAGACGTCCCGTCATGCCCGGCCGGTTCACCGCCGGTGGTGGCCGAAGCCGGTCAGACGAGCGCCTGGCGGGCCCATTCGACGGTGGCCTTGAGGCCCGTGGGCAGGTCGTGCCGGGGACGCCAGCCGAGGGCCTCGTACGCCGGAGCGGGATCGACGGCCATCGCGGGCAGGTCGCCCAGGCGAGGCGGCTCGAAGCCCGGCTCGTCGGGCGCACCGGCCGCCGCGGCGATCAGGCGGTGCAACTCGCGGTCGGTGGTCTGGACGCCGGTGCCGAGGTTGACCCGGCGCCCGTCGCCCCGGGGCCCGCAGGCGCGGGCGAAGCCGTCCACCACGTCCTCCACGAAGACGTAGTCGCGCGTCTGGGAGCCGTCGCCGAACACGACCGTCGGCTTTCCCGCGAGCAGGGCGTCGGTGAAGATGGCGACCACCCCGGCCTCGCCCTCGGGCGACTGGCGCGGCCCGTAGACGTTCGACAGCACGAGCGTGGTGTATTCGAGCCCGTACAGCGCCCGATAGGTGGCGAGGTACAGCTCACCGCCGAGCTTGGAGGCGGCGTACGGCGAGCGGGGATCGGTGTGGGCGTCGCCGGGCACCGGGATCACGGCCGGCCTGCCGTAGACGGCGACGGAGGAGGCGTAGACGATCTTGCGAGCGCCGGCGCGGCGGGCGGCCTCCAGGACGTTCACCGTGCCCTCGATGTTGACCCTGGCGTCGGTCACCGGGTCGGCCACGCTCCTGCGCACGCTGATCTGCGCGGCGAGGTGACAGACGACCTCCGGCCGCCAGCGCTCCGCGAGCTCGGCGAGCGCGGGGTCGCGCACGTCCATGACGTGCAGGGGGGCGTCGGGGTTGCGCACGTTGCCGGACGACAGGTCGTCCACCACCGCGACCTCGTGGCCGTCCGCCAACAGCCGATCGACGAGGGTGGAACCGATGAACCCCGCCCCGCCCGTGACCAGTGCCCGCATGTCCCCGTCCTTCCCCCGGCTGTAACGGAAGATCCTAACGAGCATTGCCCCGGCACGGCCCGGTCACGCCCCCACGGTGGAGGCACGCCCGGCGGCGGCAGGGCACGGCGCGAAGACGCGCGGCCTCAGCCTCCCACAACCGGCGGACGAGCCCCGGACCGGTCCTGGACTACTCCGCCATCTGGGCGCGTACCTGCTCGATCCGGGTGAGCACCTTGCTGCGCAGGTCGTGCGGGACGGGGTCGCACCCGCAGTGCTTGGCGACGAGCCGCTTGACGGCCTCCTCGAGCCCGTACTCCTCCAGGCAGGGAGAGCACTCGTCGAGATGCTGCCTGATCTTGGCGATGCGGTCGCTGTCCAGCTCACCGTCCAGGTAGGTGTACACCCGGTCGAGCACCTCGCTACACGGGGTGTCGTGGTGTTTCCCGCAGCTCATCGCTCCTCCTCGCCAAGCGTCCCGCCGAGACCCGCGCCGCGGGAGTCCGACCGCACGAGGCCGCGCTCGCGCGCGTAGTCCTCAAGCTGGTTGCGCAGCTGCCGGCGGCCACGGTGAAGGCGCGACATCACGGTCCCGATGGGCGTGCCCATGATGTCGGCGATCTCCTTGTACGGGAAGCCCTCGACGTCCGCCAAATAGACGGCGATGCGGAACTCCTCGGGGAGCGCGGCGAGAGCGTCCTTCACGTCACTGTCGGGAAGGTGCTCCAGCGCCTCGATCTCGGCCGACTTCAGCCCGCTCGACGTGTGCGACTCCGCCCGCGCGAGCTGCCAGTCCTCGATCTCCTCGGTGCCCGCCTGCTTGGGCTCCCGCTGCTTCTTCCGGTAGCTGTTGATGAACGTGTTGGTGAGGATGCGGTAGAGCCAGGCCTTGAGGTTCGTCCCCTCCTGGAACTGGTGGAAGGAGGCGAACGCCTTGGCGAAGGTCTCCTGGAGAAGATCCTCCGCATCCGCTGCGTTTCGGGTCATCCGGAGCGCGGCCGAGTAGAGCTGATCGAGAAACGGCATGACGTCGCGCTCGAACCGCTCACTGCGCTGCTCCAGAGTCTCCTCGGCTGTCTTGGAGACCGGACCCACCCCCTTCAGGACACCGTACCCAGCCGAGGATACCGGCCCGGCAACGTCGAGCCCGTCGAGGCCTTCTGGCAGCACCAACGTCTTCATGCACAACTGCAACAGGGCGGGCGTAGAGTCTGTTCCCGGTGCAGATTGAGGTGACGAACGACCCGGTGCGGGGAAAAAAGTAAGCACCGGCTTGGTAGCCCGGAAACCGAGTTTCGCTGCCGCACGCCCATGCGCGGGGCAGCCAGAGTCCAGGAGTCGCTCGTGCTGCCTATACCGGCCAACGAACTCAACGGCTCGGGCACGCTCGGACCGTACTGGACCTTTTATCACGCGGTGGTCGCCGAACAGCTGCGCCAGTGGTTGCCCGGCCGTCCGTCTCTGCTGCTGGATCTGTCCGGCGGACGGGGGCGGTGGCCGGCCCAGGCCGCGCGCGGCGGACACCGGGTGATCGAGGTCATGGACTTCCGCAGGCCGGCGGAACCGTGGTTGCGTGACGCCTCCGAGCGAATACAGAAGGTGCGCGCCGACAACCTGGGCTTCCTGCCCGACGGCAGCGTGGACGGCGTGATCGCCGAGGAGCGCGCGCTGTCGGTCGAGATCATGGCCGAGTCCGTCATCGAGGACGTGGCCCGGGTGCTGCGGCCCGGCGGGCGCGCGCTGCTGTGCGTCGACTCACTGGTCCTCGGCATGGCGATCCTGGCCGAGCAGAACTACTGGGCGCACCTGTGCCAGACGGGCGAGGTCATGCTCATCCCCTGGCCCGACGGCAGCATCACCCGATGCTTCACCAGCCAGCAGATCCGCGAGCTGATCACCGGCGCCGGCCTGGAGGTGGAGTGGGTGCGCCCGCGCACCGTGCTGTCCCCCTCCACCGTCGACCACGTGCTGAGCGGCGAGAGCAAGTCGCTGTCCTGGCTGGTCCGCACCGAGCTGGAGACCCAGGCCGACGGCGACGACACCGTCGGCATCCACCTGGTGGCCAGCGCCCGCAAGCCCCTGTGAACGCTTTCCCGGACGCCCGCCCGGGCGGGTGTCCGGGAGAGCGTCCGGGCGTTGTCCTGGCCGTGTTCGGGCAGGCGCCGGCCGGTCACCGGCGGCGCTCGGCCCGCGACTGGCACTGCACGCAGCGGGCCGCCTCGGGGCGGGCCTCCAGCCTGCCCTCGGGCACGAGCGTGCCGCAGTCGACGCAGCGGCCGTAGCCGCCGTCGTCCAGCCTGCGCAGCGCGGCCAGCACGGCCGTACGCTGCCGGGAGGCGGCGTCGAGCATGGCCCGGGTCCGGTCGGCGTCGGTGAGGTCGGCTCCCGCGTCGGCGAGCGATCTGTCGTGTCCGGCGGCCGGATCCCCACGCAGCACGCTGATCGACCGGTCGAGCTCGGCGAGCATGCTTTCCAGGCGCATACGCGCGGTCGCGACGTCCACGAATCCGCACCTCCGGGAGTGGGGGAGTCACCCGTCCAGGAGCCCCCGGTCTCCTGGAAGGTCCGCGGCCGATCACCTTCCGTGCGGCCGCTTTCTCGAACGGATGCCCACTTCGCGCGCCGCTTACACCCCTGACCTGCCCACCGTCCGCCGGCGCGGGTAGGGGTCGTACGTCAGAACAGGCGCGGGACGTCGTCGCCTTCGAGGGGCTCGATCAGCTCGGGACCGTTGTGGCGGACGCTGTTCACGGCGTCGGAGACGGCGTACGCCTCCAGCCGGTCCGGGCCGGCCGGGACGAGCAGGCCGGTGGGGTCGGTCACGCGCGGGTCGAGCCACTCCGTCCAGCGGTCGCGCTCGACCATCATCGGCATCCGGTCGTGGATGCGGCCCAGCTTGTCCGTCGCCGTGGTGGTGATCACCGTGCAGGTGCACAGCCACTTCAGCGGGTCGTCGTCCGGCCGGGTGGGGTCCTTCCAGAACTCGTACAGGCCGGCCATCGCGAGCACGCCGCCGTCGGCGGGGTGGATGAAGAACGGCTGCTTCTTCTTCCCTTCCAGCGGCATCCACTCGTAGTAGCCGTCCGCCGGGATCAGGCAGCGCCGCGACTTCAGCGCCCTGCGGTAGGACGGCTTCTCCGCCACGGTCTCCACCCTGGCGTTGATCATCCGCGCGCCCACGGACGGGTCCTTGGCCCAGCTCGGCACGAGCCCCCACCGGACCACCCGGAGCTGCCTGACCGGCTCGTCGCCCGGGCGCTCGCCGCCGTCGTCCTTCGGCACCCGGCTCATGACCGCGTACACGTTCTTCGTGGGCGCGACGTTGTAGTCGGGCCGCAGCTCGCCGCCGGGCACCTGGTCGGGCACCCCGTCCAGCTCGACCTGGAACTCCTCCAGCAACTCCTGCTTCTTGCGCGCAGACGCGTACCTCCCGCACATGCTCCCAAGACTGCCACTCGGGCGGGCCGCCCGCGCTCTCGCGACAGTGCGGAGGAGCGTGCGCGACTAAGCTTGCGGCATGGCCTCTCCGCAGTCCGCGTCCGGCGGCGCCGAGCCGCACGCCGTCCACCAGAACGCCGCCGCGCCGCTCTGGCCCGCTCCGGTGGCCGCCGAGCCGGTCCGTGCGACGGTCCGCCTGCCCGGCTCGAAGTCGGTGACAAACCGGGCGCTGCTGCTCGCCGCGCTGGCCGACGCCCCCGGCACCGTACGGCTCGCGCTGCGCAGCCGCGACGCCGACCTGATGGCGGCCGCGCTGCGCTCGCTCGGCGCCGAGATGACGCCGTCCAACGAGAGCGCCGACAGCGTGGACTGGTCGGTGACCCCACATCCCGTACGCGGCGGGGCATCGGTGGACGTCGGGCTGGCCGGGACCGTGATGCGGTTCGTGCCCCCGGTCGCCGCGCTGGCCGACGGGCCGGTCTTCTTCGACGGCGACGAGCACGCGCGCAAGCGGCCGATGGGCCCGATCCTGGGCGCGCTGCGCGCGCTCGGCGCGTCGGTGGACAACGACGCGCTGCCGTTCACGATCCGCGGGCCGATCCCCGGCGGCGAGGTCACCCTCGACGCGTCGTCCTCCTCGCAGATGGTCAGCGGCCTGCTGCTGGCCGCCGCGCGCTTCGAGAAGGGCGTGACGGTGCGGCACGACGGCCCGCCCGTCCCGTCGATGCCGCACATCGAGATGACCGTGCAGATGCTGCGTCAGGCCGGGGTCGAGGTGGACGACTCCGAGCGCGACGTGTGGCGGGTGCAGCCCGGCCCGATCCGAGCCAGGGACGTCACGGTCGAGCCCGACCTGTCGAACGCCGCTCCCTTCCTCGCGGCGGCCCTGGTCACCGGCGGCTCGGTCGTCGTGCCCGACTGGCCGGAGGAGACGACGCAGGGCGGCGACGCGCTTCGCGGGCTGCTCGCCGAGATGGGCGCACGGGTCGAGCGGGTGCCGGAGGGCCTGCGGGTCACCGGCGAGGGCGGGGTGCACGGCATCGACGCCGACCTGCACGACGTCAGCGAGCTCACCCCCACGATCGCCGCGCTCGCCGCCCTGGCCGACGGCCCGTCCCGCATCCGCGGTGTGGCGCACATCCGGGGGCACGAGACCGACCGGATCACCGCCCTCGCCACGGAGATCAACCGGCTGGGCGGCGACGCCCGGGAGACCGACGACGGCCTGGAGATCCACCCCCGGCCGCTGAGCGGCGGCGTCTTCCACTCCTACGCCGACCACCGCATGGCCACGGCGGGCGCGGTCATCGGCCTGGTCGTGCCGGGCGTCGAGGTCGAGGACATCGCGACGACGGCCAAGACACTGCCCGAGTTCCCCCGCATGTGGGCCACGATGCTGGGCGGCGCACCGGGCGAGGAGACGGCATGAACCGCGGGCCGATGCCTGCCGGGCGATCGGGGCGCGGGCACTGAGAAAGCGGCAATACGACGAGGACGACGTCAGGGTCCGGCCGGGCAAGGGCTCACGGCCGCGGACCCGGATCCGGCCTGCCCACAGCGAGGCCGTCGAGGGCTTCGTGGTGGCCGTCGACCGCGGGCGTTACACCTGCCTGGTCGGCGAGGGCGTCCCCCGCGCCACGACGCCGAAGAAGCGGCGGGGCGAGCGCACCCTCGTCGTGGCCATGAAGGCACGTGAACTCGGCCGCAAGGGCATCGTGGTGGGCGACCGCGTGGCGCTGGTGGGCGACGTGACCGGGCAGCCCGACACGCTGGCGCGCATCGTCCGCGTGGAGGAGCGCACCTCGATGCTGCGCCGCAGCGCCGACGACGTGGACGACATCGAGCGCCCCATCGTCGCCAACGCCGACCAGCTGGTCATCGTCACCGCGCTCGCCGATCCCCCGCCGCGCCCCCGGATGATCGACCGGATGCTCGTCGCGGCCTACGACGCCGACATCGAGCCGCTGCTCTGTCTCACCAAGGCCGATCTGGCCCCCGCCGACGACCTCGTCGCGATGTACGAGCCCCTCGGCGTGCCGTACGTGGTCGTGCGCAAGGGCGGCCCGGTCGACGACCTGGCCGAGGCGCTCGCCGACCGGATCAGCGTGCTGGTCGGCCACTCCGGGGTCGGCAAGTCGACCCTGGTCAACGAGCTGGTGCCGCACGCCCGCCGGGCCGTGTCCCACGTGAACGCCGTGACCGGCCGCGGCAGGCACACCTCCACCTCGGCGGTCGCCCTGGAGCTGCCGGGAGGCGGCTGGATCATCGACACCCCCGGGGTGCGCAGCTTCGGGCTCGCCCACATCTCGGTGGAGACCGTGCTCGCCGCCTTCCCCGACCTGGTGGACGCCACGACCGAATGCCCCAAGGGCTGCACCCACCTCGGCGACGACGACTGCGCTCTCGACCGCTACGTCGCGGAGGGGCACGCGGATCCCGCACGCCTGGAGTCTCTGCGGCGGCTGCTCGCCAGCCGCGAGGGCTCCGCCGACGACGACTAGCGACGACTAAGCGCTGAAGGCGAGCATCACGGCGAGTGCTCCGAGCATGCTGCCCATGGCGATCCGCTGGGCGCGCAGCCACGCAGGCCGGTGCCCCAGGAATCCCGCGACGCTTCCGGCGGCCAGCACGATCGAAAGGTTCACCGTCGCGGCCACCGCGATCTGGAAAAGGCCGAGAACGACGCCCTGAGCCAGCACGTTCCCCGCCCGGATATCGACGAACTGCGGAATCACGGAGATGTACAGAATGGCGATCTTCGGATTGAGCAGGTTCGTCATCAGTCCCATGGCGAAAAGCCGCGGCGGCGGGTCGTGCGGCACGTCGCGCACGGTGAACACCGAGGCGCCGCCGGGCCTGATCGTCTTCCACGCCAGCCACATCAGGTAGGCCGCTCCGGCCAGCCGTATCGCCGTGAGAAGCTGCGGGGCCGCGACGAACAGCGCGGCCAGGCCGAGATTCGTCGCCGTCAGATAGACGAGGAATCCCGCGACCACTCCGCTCAGTGAAATCACCCCGGCGCGGCGCCCCTGGCTGATGCTCCGCGACACGAGATACATCATGTTCGGGCCCGGAGAAAGCACCATTCCGAGCGCCACGGACACGACGCCCAGCACCGCGTGCGATTCGACCACGACGCCGCCCTTTCCTTTCAGGTCCTCTCAGCTCCTCTTCGTGCCGGTCCGGACGGCCTCATCAGGCTAATTCATGCCGAATAGTCAGTGCAATATTCAATATTGCTCTCGGAGCAATATTGTGTTTGGATCCCGTGGCAAGGAGAGGGGGCGGTGGTGGAGGACTACGCGGTGGTGGAGGACTATCGTGCGCTGGCCGACGAGATCGCCGCGGACATCGCGGCCGGACGGCTCAGGCCGGGAGACCGGCTGCCTCCGCAGCGGGACTACGCCCGGCGGCGCGGCATCGCCGGCTCCACGGCGGCACGCGTCTACGCGGAGCTGACCCGCCGCGGCCTCACGGTCGGCGAGGTCGGCCGCGGCACCTTCGTACGCGCCTCCGCCCGGCGGCCCGGCACCGCCCTGGCCGAGCCGAGCGGCACCAGGATCGACCTCGAACTCAACCATTCCGTCATCCCCGAGCAGGCCCGCCTGCTCGCTGACGGCATCAGGCCACTCCTGCGCCCCGACGTGCTGGAGGAGTCCATGCGGCCGGTGGGCGCGGCGGGCACTCCCCACGCCCGCGAGGCCGTCGCCGGCCTGCTCGCCCGGGCCGGCTGGCGACCCGACCCGGCGCGGGTGCTCTTCGCCGGCAACGGCCGCCAGGCGATCGCGGCCGTCATCGCCGCGCTGGTCCCGCCGGGTGCGCGGCTGGGCGTCGAGGAGCTCACCTACCCGGTCGTGAAGACGATCGCCGCCCGGCTCGGGGTCACCCTCGCGCCCCTGCCGGTCGACGAGGCGGGCCTGGTGCCCGAGGCGGTGGAGGCCGCCGCCCGCAAGGCCCCGCTCCGCGCGGTCTACCTCCAGCCCACGCTGCACAACCCCTTGTCGTTCACCATGCCGGTCGGGCGCCGCGCCGAGCTCGCGGGCGTGCTCGCGCGGCTGGACGTGCCCGCGATCGAGGACGGCATCTGGTCGTTCCTCCGGGACGAGCCGCTCCCGCTGGCCGCAGTCGCGCCCGAGCGCACGATCCTCGTCGACAGCCTCTCCAAACGACTCGCGCCCGGGCTGACCATCGGATTCGCCGTCGTGCCCGAGACCGTCATGCCCGCCATGACCGCGGCGCTGCATTCGGGAGGCTCCGCGCCGCCGCGGTTCGCGCTGGAGGCGGCGGTGCGGCTCGCCGGTGACGGCATCCTGGAATCGCTGAGCCGGGGCAAACGGCGGGACGCCGAGGCCCGCCAGGAGATCGCGATGCGCCACCTGGGCGAGTTCGCCGTCCGGGGGGATCCGCGGTCCTACTTCTGCTGGTGGGAGCTTCCGCCGCCGTGGCGGGCCGACACGTTCGTGGCCGCCGCCGCCCGGCACGGCATCGCCGTCACACCGGCGGCGGCCTTCGCCGTCGGCGACAACCGCACCCCCAACGCCGTACGGCTCGGCCTGGCCTCGCCCCCGGCCGAGACGCTGGCACGCGCCCTGGGCACGCTCGCCGGGATCGCCCGGTCCGCGCCGGACGACCTGCTGGCCGAGTGAGGGATCAGGCCGTGCGGTTGGGGCGCAGGGTCCAGGAGACGGTCGTCTCCGCCACGACGACGTCGTCGGCGTTGCGGATCTCGACGGCCACCTCGAACTCGGGCCGCTCCCCCGCGTCCAGCCGGGCGACGACCGCCTCCCGCTCGGCCCGGAGGGTGGCGGCGGCGGTGACCTCGCCCATCGCGAGCTTGCGATAGCCGATCCTCGCCTCGGTCGCCAGCGGCACGGCCCGGGAGAGCTGGTCGCCGAAGACCGACAGCATGGCCGCGCCCGAGGCGGACTCGGCCAGCGTGAACAGGGCGCCTGCGTGCGGGCCGCCCACGTGGTTGTGCAGGTCTCCCCGGTCGGCCAGGCGGGCGACCGCCGTGCCGGAGCCGATCGAGTCGAACGTGATGCCGAGCAGCCGCGCGAACGGAACGCTGTCGAGCATGAAGGCGCCGATGTCCATGGCCGGGATGTTACTCGTTGGTACGGTTCGGAGTGATTCTTCCTCTGATGTCAGCAGGTCGCGGCACGATACGTTGGCCCTGTGACGGAGTACCGCGACGACCTGCACCTCGCGCATCTGCTGGCGGACGCCGCCGACGACATCACGATGCGCCGTTTCAAGGCCGTGGACCTCAAGGTCGACACCAAGCCCGACCTCACCCCGGTCAGCGACGCCGACCGGGCCGTGGAAGAGGCGATCCGCGGCACGCTGCGCCGTGCCAGGCCCCGCGACGCCGTCGTGGGCGAGGAGTTCGGGATGACCGGATATGGCATGCGCTCCTGGATCATCGATCCGATCGACGGCACGAAGAACTACGTACGCGGAGTGCCCGTGTGGGCCACGCTGATCGCGCTGATGGAGCATGGCAAGGTCGTCGTGGGCGTGGTCTCGGCCCCGGCGCTCGGCCGCCGCTGGTGGGCCGCCAAGGAGAGCGGCGCGTGGACCGGACGGAGCCTGAGCAAGGCCACCCGCTGCGAGGTGTCCTCGGTCGGCCGCCTCGACGACGCCTCCTTCTCCTTCTCCGACCTGGAGGAATGGGAGAAGGCCGGGCGGCTCGACCCGTTCCTCGACCTCACGAGGGAGTGCTGGCGCACACGTGGCTACGGCGACTTCTGGTCGCACATGATGGTCGCCGAGGGCTCGGTGGACATCTCCGCCGAGCCCGAGCTGTCCCCCTGGGACATGGCCGCTCTCACGATCATCGTCGAGGAGGCCGGCGGCTCCTGCACCTCGCTCGACGGCTCCCCGCCCCTCGACGGCGGCAACCTCGTCTGCACCAACGGCCTGCTCCACGGCGAGGTCCTCAAGCGCCTGTCCCCCCGCTGAGCCGTTTCCCGGCCTGCCGGATCCTTTCGCACCTCTTTGGGCAGTTCCGCCGTCGCCATGTCAGTTCCGGCGGGACTGCCCAAAAAAAATGCCTTTATAACAGGATATTTCAATGTAAACGGTGGTGAATTCCGGCCGGCTCGGCGCGAATTCGTGTTCCTCTTGTGACACCCGTACGGCCAACCGGCTTCTCGTGGATGGCGTCGAAATAGCGGACGCGTAAGCGGCCTTTCCCAGCCCACGAATGGATAGAGCCGGAACACCGACGATGAGCGCACCAGCCAAGCCCAGAAAAGCGCAGGACGACCAGGGCGACAAGGAGCGGACGAACGCCCGGAAAATAGCGTGGATCAGCGGCATCCTGACCTTCGCCGGCACGCTCATCACCGCCGGGTCGGCGGTGGCGGTCGCCGTCATCACCTCCCCCGACACAGTGCGGGACGTCGTCGGCGACAGGATCGCGGTGACCCACACGGCCACGGCGACGGTCACCGCCACGGTCACTGTCAGCCCGCCGCCCCCTTCCTCGCAGGTGAACGCCACGGACGTCGCCACAGGAGCGAACGCCGCGACGTCCCTGGCCCGGCCGGACGCCGTCGACGTCGAGGGCTGCGGCCCGCCCGGAGGGTTCACCAACGACTGGCTCGACCGCTCGGTCGCCCTCGCGGGCTCGGACGAGCAGTTCAACGCCATAACGTGCCGCGTCGAAAAATCAGGCGCCGTGACTGGATATATCGACTACGTGGTGCCGCAGAACGCGACCACGTTCACCGCGAAA
Source organism: Microbispora sp. CL1-1 (assembly GCF_012034195.1). Taxonomy (NCBI): domain Bacteria; kingdom Bacillati; phylum Actinomycetota; class Actinomycetes; order Streptosporangiales; family Streptosporangiaceae; genus Microbispora; species Microbispora sp. CL1-1. The sequence goes on along the minus strand of NZ_JAATEK010000041.1, from coordinate 8,145 downwards.
GCAGGAATCGACCGGGCGTCGCCCAACACGTCCGCGAGGGTACGGTTCTCCGTCGTCGACCTTTCCGACAACGTGCTCGCCCAACAGGTGGCGACGTATACGAACGCGGCGAGCATCACCGCCCGGGTCTCGGGAGTGCCGCGAATCCGCCTCAAGATGACGGTCGTCAAGAGCAGCGGCGTCTCCGGCTCCAACTTTTTCCGGTCCGCATGGATAAATCCCGCCTTCGGCTGAAAAAATCCCTATGGCTGTCACAGCGCGAGGACGTCACCCGCGGCGGTGAGGAGGCTGCCGCGGTACGCCTCTCCGAACAGGCAGACGTGGACGGCGAGCGGGTGGAGCTGATGCAGGGGCACCCGCTCACGCCACCCGTCCGATAGCGGCGCCGCCTCGCGATAGGCGGCGAGGATCGTGTTGAGGTGCGGCGCCCCGAACAACGCCAGCATCGCGAGGTCGGTCTCCCGGTGGCCACCATGGGCGGCCGGGTCGACCAGCACGACCCCGTCCGCCGACCACAGCAGGTTTCCGCTCCACAGGTCGCCGTGGATCCGGCTCGGCGGCTCGGCCGGCCCGGCGATCTCCGCCACTCGCTCGCACGCCTCCTCGACCAGCTCCACGTCCGCGGCCGACAGCGCGCCCCGGTCGCGCGCGAGCCGTACGAACGGGAGCACGCGGCGCGAGACGTAGAACGACGGCCAGTCGGGCGCGGGCTCGTTGCCCATCGGCAGCTCGGCGATGTAGCCGGGCCAGGGGGCGCCGAAGCCGTCCGCCCCGGCGGCGTGCAGGGCGGCCAGCTCACGCCCGAATCGTTCGGCGGCCACGGCCGTCGCGGGAGCGGTGTCGATCCACTCCAGCACCAGCGTGCCGCCGTCCGCGGCGATCACCTCGGGGACGACGACCGCTCCCGGCTCGGCCAGCCAGTGCAGCCCCGCCGCCTCGCTGCCGAGAACGGCGGACGCGTCCGGGCTTCTTTTGACGAACACCCTGCGGCCGTCGTCGAGCACGCCCTCGTGCAGCGTCCAGGCGTGGCCGCCGCCGAGATCCCTAGTGATCCTCAAGGTGCTTCGCCACCCCCTCGCAGGCGGCCTCGACCATCCGCAGCACCTCGACGAAGCCCTCGCGTCCGCCGTAGTAGGGGTCGGGCACCTCGGCGCCCTCGGGGGCGGCCGGGTCGAACGACCGCAGCAGCCGGATGTCGGCATCCGGCGGGGCGATCCGCCGCAGGGCACGCAGGTTGTCGTGGTCCATCACGAGGATCAGGTCACGCTCGGCGAACCACGCCCGGTCGAACTGGCGGGCCCGGTGGGACGAGCCGTCATAGCCGTGGTCGGCCAGCGTGGCCAGAGCCCGCTCGTCCATGGGCTCCCCGGCGTGCCAGCCGCCGGTGCCGGCGCTGTCCACCTCCGCGTCGAGCCCGCGTTCGGCCAGCGTACGGCGCAGCACGACCTCGGCCATCGGCGATCGGCAGATGTTCCCCATGCAGACCAGACATACACGCTTCATGAACTCCATCCTCTCCCATAACGCCCGTGACCTGCTCGTTATCTCTTCCGAGGCCGCACAAGAGCGACCGGGGGCGTTCACTGCCCGTTCACCTTTACCAGGGGTTTAAGTCACCTTGGCTCCCTACCGTCCCTCGTGTTGAGAAGACATGGGGAGGAAGACCGTGAAGTATGCAGGCCGGCTCGCCGCCGCCACTATCGTCGGCGTGCTCTCGCTCGCCGCATGCGGGACCGATGACAACACGAGCACCGCGGGGGGCACCTCCAGCGCCGCCGCCGCGCAGGGCGACGACACGCTGAAGGGCACCATCAACGCCGCCGGTTCCTCGGCCCAGGCGAACGCCATCGCGGAGTGGAAGAAGAACTTCCAGTCGTCGAACCCCGGCGTCAGCATCAACTACAACCCGAGCGGCTCCGGCGCCGGTGTCCAGGCGTTCATCCAGGGCACGGTGGCCTTCGCCGGCTCCGACTCGGCCCTGAACGACGAGAAGGGCGAGCCCGCCCAGGCCGACGCCCGCTGCAAGACCGGCAAGGCGATCAACCTGCCGATGGTGACCGGCCCGGTGGCCGTCGTTTACAACCTGCCGGGCGTGGACGGTCTCCAGCTCTCGCCGAAGACCATCGCCGGCATCTTCAACAGCAAGATCACCAAGTGGGACGACCCGGCCATCAAGGCCGACAACCCCGACGCCCAGCTGCCCTCGACCCCGATCCAGGCGTTCCACCGCTCGGACGAGTCCGGCACCAGCGACAACTTCACCAAGTTCCTGAAGGCCACCGCCGACGCCGGCTGGCCGTACGAGCCGGCCAAGGCGTGGCCGGCCGAGGCGCAGGGCCAGGGCGCCAAGGGCTCGGACGGCATCGCGTCCAGCATCAAGAGCACCGAGGGCGCGATCAGCTACGTCGAGCTGTCCTTCGCCGAGAACTCGCAGCTGCAGAAGGCCAAGGTCGCCAACGGCGCCGGCGAGTACGTCGAGCTCACGCCGGAGAGCGCGGGCAAGACCGTCGAGGCCGCCGAGATCGCGGGCACCGGCAACGACCTCAAACTCAAGATCGACTACGCCACCAAGGCCGCGGGCGCCTACCCGATCGTCCTCGTGACGTACGAGATCACCTGCGAGAAGGGCCTGTCGGCCGAGGACGCGACGCTGGTCAAGTCGTTCCTCACCTACACCTCCAGCGACGAGGGCCAGCAGGCGCTGACCGGCCTCGGCTACGCCCCGCTGCCGTCGAGCCTGCTCACGAAGGTCCGCACCGCTGTCGAGGCGATCTCCTAACAGATGGCGACATCAACCAGAACCAGGAAGAGCGGGCCGGCCATGCGCCGGTCCGCCTTCCGGCGCAGCCGCGGTGACGGTCCGTTCCGCTTCGCCTCGACCGGGGCCGGGATCGTCCTTCTGGCGATCATGGCCGCGATCGGGGTGTTCCTGGTCGTCAAGGCCGTCCCCGCCCTTCAGGCGAACACGTCCCACTTCCTCACCGAGCTGACCTGGCAGCCGAACGCCACCCAGCCCGTCTTCGGCATCGGAGCGCTCGCCTTCGGCACCGTGCTGAGCTCGCTGCTCGCGCTGCTCATCGCCACCCCGGTGGCGGTGGGCGTCGCGTTGTTCATCTCGCACTACGCGCCGCGGCGGCTCGCCTCCGTCCTGGGCTACGTGGTGGACCTCCTCGCGGCGGTCCCCAGCGTGGTGTACGGCCTGTGGGGCGTCACCTTCCTCGTGCCGTTCATGCTCGGCCCGTCGAAGTTCCTCAACGACTACCTCGGCTGGTTCCCGCTCTTCGGCGGTGACACCGCGGTCGGCAAGAGCATGCTCACGGCGTCGCTCGTACTCGCGATCATGATCCTGCCGATCATCGCCGCGATCTCCCGCGAGGTCTTCCTGCAGGCCCCCAAGATGCAGGAAGAGGCGGCGCTCGCGCTCGGCGCGACGCGCTGGGAGATGATCAGGATGTCGGTCCTGCCGTTCGGCCGGCCCGGCGTCATCAGCGCCGCCATGCTCGGCCTCGGCCGCGCGATGGGCGAGACGATCGCGGTCGCGCTCATCTTCCCCGCCACGTTCAAGATCTCGTTCCAGATCCTCGGCCCGACCGGCAACAGCATCGCCGCCAACATCGCCAACGGCTTCGGCGAGGCGACCGAAGTGGGTCGCGGCGCGCTGATCGCCTCGGGTCTCGTCCTGTTCCTCATCACCCTGCTGGTGAACATGGCCGCCCGATTCGTCATCGCCCGCCGCAAGGAGTACGCGAGGGCCGCAGCGTGACAACCGTACAGACCGGAATCCAGCCCATCTCCGCGGCCCGGCGGGCCAAGGACCGCCTAGTCCAGGTGCTCGTCTACCTGGCGTTCGCGCTCGCGGTCATCCCGCTGCTGTCGGTGCTGTGGCTCGTCGTCAAGAACGGCATCGGCCGCTTCGACCTGGAGTTCCTCACCCACTCCATGCGCAACATCGGGGCGCGCGACGCGGGCGGCGGCGCCTACCACGCCATCGTCGGCACCCTCGAACAGGTCCTGCTGGCCTCGCTCATCGCGGTCCCGATCGGCCTGCTCACCGCCGTCTACCTCGTCGAGTACGGCGAAGGCGGACGGCTCTCGCGCACGATCAGCTTCTTCGTGGACGTCATGACCGGCGTCCCTTCCGTCGTTTCCGGACTCTTCGTCCTGGCCTTCTGGATCCTCGTGCTCGGCATGCCGTTCTCCGGCTTCGCCGGCGCGCTCGCCCTGTCGATCCTGATGATGCCGGTCGTGGTCAGGTCGGCCGAGGAGATGCTCCGCCTGGTCCCCCGGGAGCTGCGCGAGGCGTCGTACGCGCTGGGCGTGCCCAAGTGGCGCACCATCGTCAAGGTCGTGCTGCCCACGGCCTTCACCGGGATCGTGACCGGCGTCATGCTGGCCGTGGCCCGCGTCGCCGGCGAGACCGCGCCGCTGCTGCTGACCGTGTTCATCACCGACTCCATCAACGTCGACCCGTTCGACGGTCCCCAGATGGGGCTTCCGCTGTACGTCTTCGATCAGGCCGGCCGTCCGACGGACACCGCGATCAACCGGGCCTGGACCGGCGCGCTCACGCTGATCCTGATCGTCATGCTGCTCAACCTGGTCGCACGCCTCATCACCTGGTGGCGTTCGCCCGCGAGGAGGAGGTAAGGAATGGCCAAGCAGATCGAAGTCGCGGGACTCGACGCGTACTACGGCTCGCACAAGGCGATCGAAGGCATCTCGATGACGATCGAGCCGCGGTCGGTGACGGCCTTCATCGGCCCCTCCGGCTGCGGCAAGTCGACGTTCCTGCGGACCCTCAACCGGATGCACGAGGTCATCCCCGGCGCCCGGGTCGAGGGCAAGGTGCGCCTGGAGGAGCAGGACCTGTACGGCGCGGACGTCGACCCGGTGTCGGTCCGCCGCACCATCGGCATGGTGTTCCAGCGGCCGAACCCCTTCCCCACGATGTCCATCTTCGACAACGTGGCGGCGGGCCTGCGGCTCAACGGCCGCTATTCGCGGTCCGAGCTGGAGGGCATCGTCGAGGAGTCGCTCAAGGGCGCCAACCTCTGGAACGAGGTCAAGGACCGGCTGAACAAGCCGGGCGCGGGCCTGTCCGGCGGCCAGCAGCAGCGGCTGTGCATCGCCCGCGCGATCGCCGTACGCCCGCAGGTGCTGCTCATGGACGAGCCGTGCTCCGCGCTCGACCCCATCTCGACGCTGGCGATCGAGGACCTGATCTCCCAGCTCAAGCAGGACTACACGATCGTGATCGTGACGCACAACATGCAGCAGGCCGCCCGCGTCAGCGACAAGACCGCGTTCTTCAATCTGGCCGCGCAGGGGCAGCCCGGCAAGCTCGTCGAGATGGACGAGACCTCGAAGATCTTCACCAACCCGGCCGAGAAGGCGACCGAGGACTACATCACGGGCCGCTTCGGCTGACGACCGCTTCAGGCTGACAGCATTGGAGGGACCTGGGTGACGGCACCCGCAGTGGAGGGGGACACTCGGACGGCGCCCATGCTCCTGGTGGCCGATCCGGACGCGGGTCTGGTGCGGCAGCTCTCGGCGGCGATGCAGGCCGAGGGCGTCGACGTCACCGGCGTGCCGGACGGCGCCCAGGCGCTGTTGCAGGCCGGTGCGCTCCGGCCCGACGCCGTGCTGGTCTCCGCCTCCCTTCCCATCGTCGGCCCCGTCGAGTTCGTCCGAGCCGTACGGCTCATGCGCGCCGTGCCCGTCCTGCTCGGCATCGACTTCGGGAGCGACGCCGAGCAGGCACTGCAGGCCCTGGAGGCGGGCGCGACGGCCTGCGTGGCCCGGCCATACCGCGTGCCCGAGCTGCTCCCGCTCGTCCAGGCGGCCTTCCGCCGGCAGGACGGCCACCGCACCGTGCTGACGATCGGCGACGTGGAGCTCGACGTGACGGCCTATCAGGTGAAGGTCGGCGGCCGCGTCGTGCACCTGCCGCTGCGCGAGTTCGAGCTGCTGCACTATCTGATGCGCAACGCCGACAGGACGGTCACCCGCGAGCAGATCATGCGCCACGTCTGGCACTCGTCCGACGGGACCTCCACCAACACCATCGCCGTCCACGTCAAACGCCTGCGCGCGCGGCTGGGCGACGTGGACGACACGATGATCCAGACCGTCCGAGGAGTCGGATACCGGCTGGTCAGCGGCTGACCTCACCGGGGCAGGCGGCCACCGGGAAGGGACGATCGCGGGGGAGGGGTGGCTGCCGGGAAAGGGGTCCGCCGGGCCGTGCCGAAAGCCGTCCGGTCGGCGCTCACATCCGGGATCTCAGCGCGTCGACCTCACAGCCCGGCGCGAACGGGTCGAAGCCGTGCTCGACCAGCCAGCGAATATTCGACAGGCTTCGCAGCGACCACCACGCGCGGATCACGTCCAGGTCGACGTCAGTGCCGTAGCCGGCGACGACCTCGCCGAGATGCTCCTCGTGTCCGAGCGTCAAGGTGGCCAGGTCGTACAGGGCATCACCCTGGCCCGCCTCGGACCAGTCGATGATGCCCGCGATCCCGTCGCCGTCGACGAACACGTGATCCACCTGCAGGTCGCCGTGCGTGAAAACCGGTGTCCACGGCCGGAAGGCGGCCTCGGCGACCTCGCGGTTGCGGGCGACCAGGTCGGCGGGCAGGACGCCGTTCGTCACGAGCCACCCGCACTCGACGTCGAGATCGGCCGCCAGCTCGTCGGAGCCCCGGCCCGCCCGGCCGACCCTGGGCGGCAACGGCGCGTCATGCAACCTCCGTACGGCGGCGCCCGCCGCGGCCCACGCCGCCGGGGACGCGGTCGACGGCTCACCGAGGCGGCCGAGCGCCGTCCCCGGGACCGCGGCGAGCGCGAGCACCGGCGGCTTGTGCCACAGGACCTCCGGGGTCGGGACCGGCACCAGGGCCATCGCCTCGACCTCGGCGTCGATGCGCGCCCGATCGGCGTCCACCTTCAGGAACACGTCACCGACGCGCAGCGTCGCGCGCTCGGAATGGGCGACGACCACTTTGACCGCATCGTTGACCTCATCCATCAGCGACCAGTATCCCGGGGGTGATCGTCGACGTCACCGGGTCGATCCCGTGCGATCGCGCGGTGTCAGGAGCCCTCAGGCGAAGGTATGGCCGAGGTGGGCCAGACCGGCGTCCGCATACGGTCTGATGCCCGTGCGCAGGCCGTACGCGATGTCCTCCAGCAGTGCGCACCGGGCGTAGAAGACGGCCCGCTCGTGGCCCGTGTCGTCGTGGCTGCCCTCGTAGTGCGCCAGCGTCCGCTCGTAGATCTCGGGTCCGAGGTCCCGGAAGACCAGCGCCAGGTCGTACGCGGGATCGGCGATGGCCGCGTCCGTCCAGTCGATGACGCCCGTCAGGGCGCTCGCCTCCACGTCCACCAGCAGGTGCTCGCTGCCCAGGTCGTTGTGGCAGAACGTCAAGGTCTCCTGGTCCGGGTCCGGGGGCGACTCGGCGGCGAGGAACTTCTCGATCTGCCGCCGGGCGGTCGGCGGCACCTGGGCGACGATGTCCCGGTAGTGCCCTTCGGCCTCCTCCCGGAGCTCGCTCAGCGGATAGATGTCCCGCGGCACGAACGCCTCCATCCGCTCCACCGGTGCCGTGTGGAGCCGGCTCAGGAAGTCGCCCAGCGGAGCCGCAAGACACGCGGGCTCTTTGACCGGGTGAAATTTCAGCGGACGGCCGGGCAACTTGCGATACGCGAATACGCCTGCCTCCTCGTCCACGAACATCGGCCGCGGCACCGGCAGCGGCGACAGGTCGCTCACGACCATGAGCAACGCCGCTTCCCGCTCGACCGCCTCACGGCGTTCATCGGGAGCCTCGGCCTTGCTCTGTCGTATGACCAGCTCACCATTGACCTCGTACACCGCGTTGTCCTGTCCCTCGCCCAGTCGTTCGACGGTTCTGACCTCGTAGCCGGACAGATGGCGGTTCAGCAGCCGGATGATGTGCTCGGCCACCTCCGGGACCCTAACCGAGATGCCGTTGGGTCGAGGGCGGTTTGGGGTGCGAACGGGAGGAATCGAGAGATCACGTGGATCTCGGACGCCGCGTGGACTTCGGACGCCGCGTGGACTTCGGACGCCACGTGGACTTGGGACGCCACGTGGACTTGGGACGGGTGCCGGACCGGTCA
>NZ_JAATEK010000040.1:0-69476 GCF_012034195.1 Microbispora sp. CL1-1 | reverse complement strand
ATCCGGCGGCGGTCGTCAGTGCTTTCCTGACGACGGAGGGAGAAGGGCGACCTGGTAGCGGTCGCGGTAGGCCACCCGTGAGCCCGGGGCGTTCTTGATGCGGATCACCCGTACGGTGTGACCCGCCTCGCGCAGCTCGGCCCAATGGTTCCGGCCGTACACGCGCCAGCCCTCCTCGGTCTACCAGAACCGGACCCGGCGGTTGTTCAGCGGTGGCAGGGGCAGCCCGTTCAGCGAGGAGCACGGACCGCCCGACGCCCACGCCCCGCGCAGCCGCGTGCCCGAGGGCCGCTCGCCGTCGTCGCGGGGGATGTCCGCGTCCACCCAGCTCGTGATCGTGTCCGCCAGGATCCGGTAGAGCATGCCGGCACCTCCCACCCAAGAATGGGCCGAATCGCCGGCGGTGACCAGGGTGCGGAGCCTCAGGCGGAGTACGGGTGCTCGCGGTGGGCCTGGCGCACCAGCCTCCGGGCGATCTCGGGCCAGACGCCCGGCAGCGGTTCGGCGAGTAGGGTCGCAGCCGACTGCACGCTAACCGCTGTGGACGTCGTGAGGACGGTTCCGGCCGATCCCACGGTCGGCGAATATGCCGCGACGGGAACTGTTCGATGCGGCAGACGTTCTTCCGTGCTGTTGGAGAACCGGGTAGATCGCGTCTGCGAACTGGCGCAGCTTCAACCTGGACGCAGCGCGCGACGTACCGACCCCGTGCGGGTGCAGGGCGCAGGGGCGGCGCTCGGTCGGGGAGACGCCCAGGGCGGACGGATCATGCCAGCGCGGGCGCCTGCTCGGCCGGACCGGACGCCACACCGGCGGGGACACGCTGCTGGGCGGGCTCCCGGCCGGGCGGCTCAGGCTCGGGCGGCAACTGAAGGGGAGCCGCATGCGCGAGTGCGGGCCGGGCCGGCGCGCGCCCGCGCAGCCGGGCCAGGGCGAGCCCGGCGGCCACGGTGGCCAGGACCACCACGACACCGGTGACCTGCAAAGTCACGCGGGGGCCCACGATGTCGCAGAGCAGGCCGAGAAGCGGCCCGCCGATGGCCCCCGCGCCCGCGCTGACCACGCCTTGGACGGCGATGACCCGGCCGCGCATGTGGTCGGGGCTGTCCAGCTGGGCGCGGGTCGCGAGGGTGGTGTCGATGATCACAGCGCCGGCGGCGATCGGCAGCATGAGCGCGCCGAAGGCGGCCAGGCCGGGCATGAAGCCGCTGACGCTCTGGCCCACGCCGGTCAGCAGCGCGGTGACGAGCAGCAGGGCCACCGTGAGGCGGGGACGTCCGGCGGCGATCACCCCGCCGATCACCGTGCCGATCGCGAAGATCGTCGACAGCAGCCCGTATCCTCCGGCGCCGGCGGCCAGCGGTCCGGAGCTCATCGCCGCCATGGTGACCTGGTAGTTGCGGCCCAGGCTGCCCAGAATCAGCGCGAGCGCCAGCAGCACCACGAGCCAGGGCGTGCGAAGCACGTAGGACAGGCCGGCGCGCACCCCGCCCCGGTCCGTCTCGGAGTGCAGGAGCCGGTGCATCTCGGAGGCGCGCATGGCGAGGACGGCCACGATGACGGCGGCGAAGCTCAGGGCGTTGACGAGGAACAGGCCGGCCGTGCCGGTGAGTGGGAGAAGGGCCCCGGCCAGGCTCATGCCGAGGATGCGGCCGGCCGAATTGATGATCGATCCCAGCGCGAAGGCGTTCGGCAGGTCCCGCGCGGGGACCACCTCGGCCCCGAATCTGCCGAGGGCCGGGCCGCCGATGGCGTTCACGACGCCGCTCGCGAACACGATGGCGTACACCGGTGCCACGGAGCCGGGGGCGCCCGCGGCGGTGAGCGCGAGGAGAGCGGCGAGCGCCGCCTGAGCCACCTGCGTGGCGAGCACGACCGGGCGGGCGGGGAGCCGGTCGGCCAGGGAGCCGCCCCACAGCCCCAGCAGGAGCGTGGGTGCGGCCTGGAGGACCAGGCTGAGGCCCACGCTGGTCGCCGATCCGGTGGCCGAGAGGATCAGCCAGTTGACACCCAGCACCTGCATCCAGGTGCCAGTGACCGAGACCAGGTCTGCTCCTGCCCAGAGGCGGTAGTTGTGATGGCGAAAAGAGCGCAGCGTCGCCGCAGGCAAGGGCACTTCTTTGTCCTTCTTTGGGGCGATTGTCCGGAATGGCAACACCTCGAGCCGAGAGAAGGATTCCGGTCAGACCGAAAATATGGCGCGGATCACACCCGGAGAAGGTTTGACCAGGCTTCCTCCGGAGGTGGCCCGCCGCCGGCTGGAGAGGGGGACGGTGGCGCCAGGTGCACGGACACATCGTGGGCAGCGGGTTCAGCGTCGACATCACGATCACCGACGCCGGCTGTCCGGTGAACCAGAAGAGCTGCCTGAGTGCTCGACGACATCGTTTCCTTGGAAGATGTCCAGGCGGAGGGCCGCGTCGATCGCCGATCTACGCTCGGGTCTTTGCGCTGGCTAGGCTGAACGCGTGACTGATGCGGGGGGACGGGTCGAGCCGTCCGGGGTGTGGGCCACGGCCGTGGGCGTGGCCCGGGTGAGGGCGATGGAGACGGCACGCGAGCAGCCGCTGTTCCGCGACCCGCTGGCGCAGGCCTTCGCCATGGCCGGTGGGAGAGACCCTGGGGCGCCGCCGCCCCCGCGCGCGGACGAGGCGGCGCAGTGCCGCCGGCTCGGTGTGGCCTTCTCGATCGTCATCCGGACGAAGTTCCTCGACGACCTGCTCGAGCGGGCGGTCGCGTCCGGCGTCCGGCAGGTCGTGCTGCTCGGAGCCGGGATGGACAGCAGGGCCTTCCGGATGGACTGGCCTGAGGGGACCCGGCTGTTCGAGGTCGACACAGCCGAACCGCTGGACTTCAAGGCGTCGGTGCTGCGTCAGGAGCGGGCCGTTCCGCGCTGCGAGCGGATCACCGTCCCGGTCGACCTGCATGAGGACTGGCCCGGCGCCTTGGCCGCGGCCGGGCACGATCCGGCGCAGCCGACGGTGTGGATCGCCGAGGGACTGCTGATCTATCTGCCCGAGGACGCGGTGCAGTCGCTGCTCGAACGGGTCGGCGCGCTGTCCGCCGCAGGCAGCAGGCTGGGTCTGACACTGGGCTCGCGCGGTGTGCTCGAACGCTTCCGCGAGGACGCCACTCCGGGATCGGCGGCATCGATGTGGGTCTGGGAGATGCCGGAAGACCCGGTCGGCTGGCTGCACGGCCTCGGCTGGGAGGCGGAGACCTTCACCCTGCGTGAGCGCGCCGAGGTCTACGGGCGCCCGATGCTGACCCCGCCGCAGCTTGACGAGGGCGCCGGCGGACTGGTCTCGGCGGTGCGCGCGGCGCACTGAGCACTATGGTGCGCGCGGCGCACTGAGCACGATGAAGGCGCACGATGAAGGCCGGCCTCACATGTGGCGTCGGCAGAGCCTGTGGCGCATGCTGTCCGGCTCCGCGTGCTCCAGCACTTCCTGGCCATGACGAGTCAGCCGCCACCGGCGCGAGTCCATGAGACAAGGCCTCGCCCGACGTTCAGGTCCAGGCCACCCGGCGGTCATCGCCCGCATGAAGGGTGGAACGTGTATCGAGGCCAAGCGGGGCGGACACTTCGTGTCCGTCATCGGCGGCGACGTCCGGGTGAGGCGCCGCGCGTGCGCTCGCTCGACGCGCTCACCGACGGCTCGCTGCGCGTCGTCGCCGATGGCCGGACGCCGCTCGACCAGCACCTCACGCGCGGCGGGGCGATCGAGTTCACCGTCCCGGCCCGGCCGGGCCGGGTGCGCGCCGAGCTGCGCCTCGGCAACGACCTGCCCGAGCAGGCCCCGCTGTGCGGACCGATCAGGGGATGCCCGCAGCGGGCGAGCGACGGTCGGGCGGTGAGGGATGCGTTACGGCGGATGAACGCGCGCGTGACGCCGGGGAAACGACGGCCCCGTACATATCTGTCAATCGACAGAAATCCCCCCAGCGCCCGGAGCCCCGATGGCCGTCACCGTCCCTTCCTCGCCCCCCACCGACGAGAGCGCCCTGCAGACGTTCGGCTACCGCCAGGAGCTGCACCGCAGCATGGGCAGGTACGCCTCCTTCGCCGCCGGATTCTCCTTCATCTCCGTGCTGACCACGGTCTTCCAGTTCTTCGCGTTCGGGTACGCCTTCGGAGGCCCCGCCTTCTTCTGGACCTGGCCCGTGGTGCTGGCCGGGCAGATCCTGGTCGCCCTCAACTTCGCCGAGCTGGCGGCCCGCTATCCGATCTCCGGCTCCATCTACCAGTGGTCGACGCGGCTCAGCACGGCGGCGTTCGGCTGGTTCGCCGGGTGGATCATGATCCTCGGGCAGATCGTGGTGATCGCGGCGGCGGCGCTCGCCCTCCAGGTCGTGCTGCCCGCGATCTGGCCGGGCTTCCAGCTCGTCGGCGGCGACCCCACGCCCACGACGGCCACCGGTGCGGCCAACGCCGCGATCCTCGGCCTGGTGCTGCTCGCGCTCACCACGACCATCAACGTCGTCGACAACCGCGTTCTCGCCCGGGTCAACGGGATCGGCGTCACCGCCGAGATCATCGGGGCGGTGCTCATCGTGGTGCTGCTGCTCACCCACGCCGAGCACGGCCCCGGCATCACGCTCAGCACCGGCGGGCAAGGCGGAGCCATCGGCGCGCTGCTGGTCGGCTCGTTCACCGCCGCCTACGTCCTCATCGGGTTCGACAGCGCGGGGGAGCTGAGCGAGGAGACCCGCAACCCCCGGCGGGTCGCGCCGCGTACGATCCTGACCGCGCTCACGGCGGCCGGGGTGCTCGGGGGGCTCATCCTGTTCGCCGGTCTGCTCGCCGCGCCCAGCCTGACCGACGGGAGGCTGGCCTCCGAGGGCCTGTCGTACGTGCTCACCAGCAGGCTGGGCGACTGGGTGGGCAAGCTGCTGCTGGCCGACGTGGTGCTCGCGATCACCGTGGCGACCCTGGCGATCCAGACCGCCGCCACCAGGATGCTGTTCTCCATGTCGCGCGACGGGGCGATGCCCTGGTCCAAGGCGCTGTCCAGGGTCTCGCCCCGCAGCGGGATGCCGACCGGGCCCGCGCTGGTCACCGGGATGGGCGCGGCGGCCATCCTGCTGCTCAACTTCGCCTCTCCGGAGGCGTTCCTGGCCATCGGCACCACCTGCATCGTGCTGCTCTACCTGGCGTACGCGATGGTGACGGGCCCGCTGCTGCTCCAGCGCCTGCGCGGCGGCTGGCGGGGCGGGGCGCCGGCCGGGTTCGCCGAGGACGGCAGCCGGCTGTTCAGCATGGGCCGCTGGGGCCTGCCGGTCAACGCGCTGGCCCTCTGCTACGGCCTGGCGATGGCGGTCAACCTGGCGTGGCCGAGGGCCGAGGTGTACGCGCCGATCACCGGCCACTGGTTCTTCCAGTGGTTCACCGTGCTCTTCCTGGCGGCGGTCGTGGCCCTGGGCGCGCTCTACCGGCGGCTACGCCGGCCCGCGGCCCGTGTCGCGCAGGCCGGGCAGATCCCCGTCGGGAACGCCGGCCAGGCGTAGCGCCGCGTCGGCGGTGGCGGCCGCCAGCGTCTCCAGGACGTCGGCGGCCATCTCGCCCGGAGCGTCCCTGCGGATCAGGATGACGCCCTCGATCAGCGCGAACAGCAGATCGGTGCGCAGCGCCCGCTCGGCGGGCGTCAGCGCCGCTCCGGCGGAGGTTTCCGCCAGCAGCCGGCCGTACGTGTCCTTGAGCTCGTCGCGCATGCGGCGGAAGGCGGCGAACCGTTCGGTGTGCACCTCGGGCAGCAGATAGAGCGCGCCCAGGTTGTGGGGGCCCGAGCACAGCAGCCTGGCGTCGCAGTAGCACAGCTCCCACAGCCGCTGCTCCGGCGTGCCGCCGGTGAGAGCGCGGGCGGTCTCCAGCGAGGGCCGCACCGTGCTCTCCAGCAGTTCGGCGAGGATGTCCTCCTTGCCGCCGAAATAGTGGTAGATCGACGCCTGCCTGATCCCGGCCCGCTCGGCCATCGCCCGCGTCGAGGTCGCGGCGTAGCCGTGCGTCGTGAACAACTCCGCCGCCGCCGTCAGGATCTCCTCCCGGGGGCTCAGCTCACTTCGGGGCCGTTCGACGGCTCGCGGCCTGCCGACTCTTCTGACGGTGGAACTGGCACTCACCGGACGATCGTCGCACACCTCCGGACGGGCGCCGCCGCTGTGCGCTTCCGGTAACGGATGGGAAACGTCGCGGCGCGTGAGAGGAAACATGCGCCGCCTAATTTCTGTCGTGCGACAGAAATTCGCCCCCGGAACTTCCACCCCCCGAGGAGATCGCGTCATGGCGACCAGCACGACGTACGGCGCGCGCGAGCACGCCCGAGCACAGGAAGGCACCACGAGCGACACCATGCCGGTGCTCCCGGCCTCCGACTGGCCCGCCCCGCCGGACGGCGTCGACCCCGCCGACCTCGTGTGGGCCGAGACCGTCGCCGGGGGCGGCTACACCCACAAGGTGCTGGCCCGGGGCACCGAGCTGCGCCTCACCGACCTGGCCGGCGACGCCTGCGCACACCTGCTGCTCTACGTCGAGGGCCGCCCCTGGGAACGGCTCAACGTCGCCGACACCGTCAAGGTGCTGTGGAACGCCTACATCGGCGAAGGCCACCTGCTGCTGTCGGACCAGGGCCGCGTGCTGGCCTCGATGGTCGCCGACACCTCCGGCCGCCACGACACCATCTGCGGGACCTCCACCCTGCGGCGCAACATCGAGCGGTACGGCGACGGCTCGCCGCAGGGCGCGTCCCCCGCCGGGCGGGAGCTGTTCACGCTGGCCGCCGCCAAGCACGGCCTGCAGCCCCGGGACCTGCCCCCGTCGATCTCCTTCTTCCAGGGGGTCAGGGTCGGCCCCGACGGCGGCCTGATCTTCACCGGCTCGGCCGGGCCCGGCGCGTCGGTCACCCTGCGCGCCGAGATGCCGCTGGTCGTGCTCATCGCCAACACCGCGCACCCCATCGACCCGCGCCCCGCCTACACCTGCACCCCGCTGGAGGTCCTGGCCTGGCGCGCCCGGCCCACCGCACCCGACGACCCCCTGTGGCAGGCGAGCCCCGAAGGCCGCCGCGCCTTCCTCAACACCGCCGAGGTGACCCGATGACCCTCACCGACACGTCCGTGCTCGACGTCACCGTCGCCGCCCGCGCCCCCTGGTCGGCCGTCATCCGCGCCGGGCAGGAGCTGACCATCACCGACCTCGGCGGCAACCAGGCGGTCGACTTCCTGCTGTACGACGCGCACGACACGGCCGTGCGCTACAGCGCCCCCGACACCATCCACGCCCAGGGCAACATCTTCCTCACCACCGGCAGCGTGCTGCTGTCGAACGAGCACACCCCGCTGATGACCGTCGTCGCGGACACCTGCGGCCGCCACGACACCGTCGGCGGCGCCTGCTCCAAGGAGTCCAACACCCTGCGCTACGGGCACCACACCTACTCCCAGCACGCCTGCGTCGAGAACTTCCTCATCGAGGGCAGCCGCCACGGGCTCGGCAAGCGCGACCTGGTCAGCAACATCAACTGGTTCATGAACGTCCCGGTCGAGGCCGACGGCACGCTCGGCATCGTGGACGGCATCTCCGCTCCCGGCCTCGCGGTCACCCTGCGCGCCGAGACCGACGTGCTGGTCCTGGTCTCCAACTGCCCGCAGATCAACAACCCGTGCAACGGCTTCGATCCCACGCCCGTACGGATGACGGTGCGATGAACACCCTCCTCGTCGCCAACCGGGGCGAGATCGCCGTCCGCGTCATCGCCACCGCCCGCCGCCTCGGGCTGCGCACGGTCGCCGTCTACTCCGACGCCGACCGGGGCGCCGCCCACGTCCGCCTGGCCGACCACGCCGTACGGCTCGGCCCCGCTCCGGCCAGGGAGAGCTACCTCGATGCCGACCGGGTGCTGCGGGCCGCCCTGGACAGCGGCGCGGACGCCGTCCACCCCGGTTACGGCTTCCTGTCGGAGGACGCCGCCTTCGCGCGCCGGGTCGAGGCCGCAGGGCTGGCCTTCGTCGGTCCCACTCCCGAGCAGCTCGACCTGTTCGGGGCCAAGCACACCGCCCGCGCCGCCGCCGAGGCGGCCGGGGTGCCCCTGCTCCCCGGCACCGGCCTGCTCCCCGACCTCGACGCGGCCCTGGACGCCGCGAGCGACATCGGCTATCCGGTCATGCTCAAGGCCACCGGCGGAGGCGGCGGCATCGGCATGCGCGCCTGCCGCGACGCCGGCGAACTGGCCCAGGCGTGGCAGAGCGTCGAGCGTACGGCCGCCGCGAGCTTCGCCTCGGCCGGGCTGTTCCTGGAGCGCCTGGTCGAGGGGGGCCGGCATGTCGAGGTGCAGGTCTTCGGCGACGGCATGGGCAACGTCGTCGCGCTCGGCGACCGCGACTGCTCGCTGCAGCGGCGCCACCAGAAGGTGCTGGAGGAGGCACCCGCGCCCGGCCTGCCGCCGCTGGTGCGGGCCAGGCTCGCCGACAGCGCCGCCGGTCTGTGCGCCTCCGTGCGCTACCGGTCGGCCGGCACCGTCGAGTTCATCTACGACCCCGTGCGCGCCGAGCCGTACTTCCTGGAGGTCAACACCCGTCTCCAGGTGGAGCACCCGGTCACCGAGGCGATCTACGGCGTCGACCTGGTCGAGTGGATGCTGCGCCTGGCCCAGGGCGACGCGGGGCACGTGCACGCCGCCCTGCGCACCCCGCCCGTGGCCGTCGGCCACGCCGTCGAGGCCCGGGTCTACGCCGAGGACCCTAGCCGCGACCACCGGCCCAGCGCGGGCCTGCTCACCCACGTCTCGTTCCCCCCGGGCGTACGGGTCGACGGCTGGGTCGAGACGGGCACCCAGGTGAGCAGCGCCTACGACCCGCTGCTCGCCAAGGTGATCGCGCACGGCGCCGACCGGGAACAGGCACTCGACCGGCTGGCCGCGGCGCTGGCCGAGACCAGGATCGACGGCGTCGAGACCAACGTCGGGCTGCTGCGCGCCGCCGCCGGCGACCCCTCCGTACGGGCGGCAACGCACGGCACCGCCACCCTGGCCGGGCTCGCCGACGGCTCCCGGCGCGTCGAGGTGGTGCGGCCCGGCACGCTCACGACCGTGCAGGACTGGCCGGGACGCGCCGGCTACTGGCAGGTGGGCGTGCCGCCGTCCGGACCGATGGACGACCGCTCCTTCAGATATGGCAACGCCGTCCTCGGCAACGACCCCGGCGCGCCCGGCCTGGAGTGCACGCTGCGGGGCCCGGCGCTGCGCTTCAGCCACGCCGCCACCGTCTGCGTCACCGGCGCGCCCACGCCCGTCACCGTGGACGGCACGCCGGTGCCGCAGTGGGAGCCGGTCACCGTGCCCGCCGGCGGCGTGCTGGACATCGGCGCCGCCGAAGGGCCGGGGCTGCGGGTCTACCTGCTCGTCGCGGGCGGGTTCGACGTGCCCGCCTATCTGGGCAGCGCCGCGACGTTCACGCTCGGCGGGTTCGGCGGCCACGGCGGCCGGGCCCTGCGCGCGGGTGACGTCCTTCACGGGGGCCGCCTCTACGACGGCGGCGCGGACGGTGGTGTAACCCTGGCGGAGCGGCCCGAGTTCGGGCACGCCTGGCGGATCGGCGTGGTCGAGGGCCCGCACGCCAACCCCGAGTTCTTCACCGACGAGGACATCCGCGACTTCTACGCCGCCCAGTGGAAGGTCCACCACAACTCCGCGCGCACCGGCGTCCGCCTGGTCGGCCCCAAACCGCGCTGGGCCCGCCTCGACGGGGGAGAGGCGGGACTGCATCCGTCCAACATCCACGACACCCCCTATTCGGTGGGCGCGGTGGACTACACCGGCGACATGCCGGTCGTGCTCGGCCCCGACGGCCCCTCGCTCGGCGGGTTCGTGTGCCCGGCCACCGTCGTCACCTCGGAACGCTGGAAACTCGGCCAGCTCCGGCCGGGAGACACCGTCACCTTCGTCCCCGTGCCGCCCGCGATCGGCGTCCCCGGCGACGGCGGCGTGCTGCACCGTCTCCCCGAGACCGGCGAGCGGCCCGCCGTCACCTACCGGCGCAGCGGCGACGACAACATCCTCGTCGAGTATGGCCCGATGGAGCTCGACCTGGGCCTGCGCATGCGGGTGCACGCGCTGTCGGAGGCGGTCGCCGCCCGCGACCTGCCTGGTGTCGTCGACCTCACCCCCGGCATCCGGTCGCTTCAGGTCCATCTCGACCCGGCCGTGCTCTCGCAGCGCGACCTGCTGGTCGAACTGCTCCACATCGAGGCCGGTCTGCCGCCCACCGGGGAGCTGGAGGTGCCCAGCCGCGTCGTCCACCTGCCCCTGTCGTGGGACGATCCCGCCACCCGGGAGGCCATCGCCCGCTACATGGCGGGCGTGCGCGACGACGCGCCCTGGTGCCCGTCGAACATCGAGTTCATCCGGCGGGTGAACGGCCTGGAGGACGAGGCCGAGGTCCATCGCATCGTCTTCGACGCCGAATATCTCGTCCTCGGGCTCGGCGACGTCTATCTCGGCGCGCCCGTGGCCACCCCGCTCGATCCCCGGCACCGCCTGGTCACGACCAAGTACAACCCCGCCCGCACCTGGACCGCCGAGAACTCCGTCGGCATCGGCGGCGCGTACCTGTGCATCTACGGCATGGAGGGACCGGGCGGCTACCAGTTCGTCGGCCGCACCACGCAGGTGTGGTCGAGCTGGCAGCAGCGCGGCGCGTTCGAGCCCGGCTCGCCCTGGCTGCTGCGCTTCTTCGACCGGATCCGCTGGTATCCGGTGACGGCCGAAGAGCTGCTCGAACTGCGCGCCGACCTGGCGGCCGGGCGCCTCGAACCCAAGATCGAAGAAGGAGTGTTCCGGCTCGCCGACTATCGCCGCTTCCTCGACGAGCACGCCGGCTCCATCGCGGCCTTCCGCGAACGGCAGGCCGCCGCCTTCGCGGCCGAGCGCGCGGCCTGGCAGGCGGCGGGCGAGTTCGACCGCGCGGAGCAGCCACCGGGCCCGGCCGAGACCGAGCTGGACGTCCCGCCGGGCTGCCGGGTGGTGGAGGCGGAGTTCGCCGCGAGCGTCTGGCAGATCGGCGTCACACCCGGCAGGCGGGTCGCCGCGGGGGAACCGCTGATCGTGCTGGAGGCGATGAAGATGGAGTCCGCCGTCCTGGCCCCGGAGGACGGCGTGGTCGAACGCGTCCTGGTCAGGCCCGGCGAGCAGGTCGAGGCGGGCGTCCCGATGGTGGTGCTGAGGAGTGATCGTGGCTGAGACGGCACTGGACCGGGTCCGCAGGGCCTACGCGCGGATCGCCGAGACCGGCCGTCCGGAGATCTGGATCGACCTGCGGCCGCAGGCCGACGTTGAGGACGAGGCCGCCGCCGTGGACGCCCGGGTGGCGGGCGGCGAAGACCTTCCCCTCGCGGGCCGCCTGCTGGCGGTGAAGGGCAACATCGACGTGGCCGGACTGCCGACCACCGCGGGCTGCCCCTCCTACGCCTACCTCCCGGACGCCGACGCCCCCGCCGTGGCCGCCCTGCGCGAGGCCGGCGCGATCGTGCTCGGCACCACCAACCTGGACCAGTTCGCCACCGGGCTCGTGGGCACCCGCAGCCCGTACGGCGCGGTGCGCGCCGCCACGGACCCGGCCCGGATCTCCGGGGGATCCAGCTCGGGCTCGGCGGTCGCCGTCGCACTCGGCCTGGCCGACCTCGCGCTCGGCACCGACACCGCGGGCTCGGGCCGGGTTCCGGCCGCCTTCAACGGCATCGTGGGGATCAAGCCGACCCGTGGCCTGATCTCTGCGGACGGCGTGGTGCCTGCCTGCCGGAGCCTCGACTGCGTCAGCGTCTTCGCCCGCACGCTCCCCGAGGCCCAGCGGGCACTGGCCATGATGACCGGCTCCTCCGCACGGCCCGCGTCCCGTCCGGCCCGCCGTACAGGGCCGTGGCGGGTGGCCGTGCCCGCCACCGCCGATCTCGGCCCGCTGGCCCCGGGCTGGGCCGAGGCGTTCGAGGCGACGGCGGGACGGCTGGCCTGGGCGGGCGTGGAGACCGGCCCGATCGACCCCGGCCCCTTCCTGGAGGCCGCCGCGCTGCTCTACCAGGGGGCGTTCGTCGCCGAGCGCTACACCGCCGTCGGCGCGTTCGTCGAGAAGGGCGGCCCCGACCTGGATCCGGTCGTCGCCTCCATCATCACCGCCGCCCGCGACCTGCCCGCCCACCGCCTGTTCGCCGACCGGGAACGGCTCGCGGAGCTGCGGGAGCGGGCCTTCTCCCTGCTGGGCGACCGCGACGCGCTGCTCCTGCCGGTCACCCCGCGCCATCCCACGCCGGCACAGGTCGCGGCCGACCCCGTCGGCGTCAACAGCGACCTCGGCCGCTTCACCAACTTCGTCAACCTCTTCGACATGTGCGCGCTTGCCATACCGGCCGGGCAGGTGGACGGCCTGCCGTACGGCGTCATGCTCGTCGGCCGGGCCCACGCCGACGACGACCTGGCCGCCATCGCCCGGCTGCTCCAGCCGGTCGTACGGCTCGCGGTGGTCGGCGCGCACCTGTCGGGACAGCCGCTCAACCACGAGCTCATCACGCGCGGCGCCCGCCTGGTGGCCGCCTCCACGACCGCCGCGCGTTATCGGCTGCACGCCCTGGCCACCGACCCGCCCAAACCCGGGCTCGTACGGGTCGCCGAAGGCGGCGCGGCCATCGAGTGCGAGGTGTGGGAGCTGCCCGCCGAAGGGCTGGGCGACATGCTCGCGGCCCTTCCCCGCCCGATGACGTTCGGCCAGGTCGAGCTGGCCGACGGCGCGAACGTGCCGGGCTTCCTCTGCGCCCCCGAAGGGCTGCGGGGCGCGGCCGACATCACCGGGCACGGGGGATGGCGCGCCTACCTCCGGTCACAGGCGGTTCACGGCCGACCGGCACCCTGACGCCGCCGTCAGCATCCGGGAGGCGTGAACTCCCGGGTACGCCTGCGGCCGCCGGGCTCGGAGGCGGCTCAGCCGTGCAGGCTGCGGCGGAGGAAGGCGTGCCACGTCTGCTCGAACGAGCGGGCCAGGGCCGACGTGGCCGCGAAGCGATCCCATGCGTGGAACGCGCGGGCGTAGAGGTGCAGGTCGACCGGCACACCGGCGGCGGTCAGCCGGCGGGCGAAGTCGATGCCCTCGTCGCGCAGCACGTCGAACTGGGCGACGGCGACGAAGGTGTCCGGCAGGCCGGCGAGATCGGTGGCCCGGCCGGGCGCGGAGTAGGGGTGCACGTCGTCCGTGTCCAGCCGGTCGCCCAGGACCGCGGCCCAGGCGAGCCGCATGTCCGTACGGGTGAAGACGACCTCGGAGACGGCCTCGAAGCTCGACGGCGACTCCAGGCGGTCGTCGAGCATCGGGTAGAGCAGGGACAGCGAGCACGGCCGTACGGCGTGCCGATCGCGCACCATGAGCGCGGTGGCCGCGGCGGGCGCTCCGCCGCCGCTGGCACCGGCGAGCCCGATCCGGTGCGGGTCGATCCGGTGCTCGGCGGCGTGCTCGACGAGGTGGGTGTAGGCGAGGTAGCCGTCCTCGGCGGCACCGGGAGCCGGGGTCTCCGGGGCGAGCCGGTAGACGACGGCGGCCAGGACGCGGCCGAGGTCCAGGGCCAGGGCGGTGTGGTAGGCGTCGTCGTCGCGGGCGTTGTCGCCGAGGACCTGGGCGCCGGCGTGGAACCAGACCAGCGCGGGGAGGGCGTGCCCGGCGCCGGCCGGGCGATAGAGGACCACTTCGAGCTCGGTCCGGTCGGCCCGGGGGATGCGCAGCGTCTCGATCGTGACCCGCGGGTCCGCAGGGGCCGGGGCCAGGTGGGCGCGGGCCGCGCGCATCCGCGCGCGCAGGCCAGGGATGTCGGAGAGGTCGAGCAGGGTGCCGTTCGCGGCCTTGGGCATCGCGGCGAACGCGGTGGCGAGCTCCGGGTCGAGCGCGTCGTTGATTCCGGGCATGGGAGGTCCTTTCAGAACAGGGAGGGCTGGCCGCTGCCGGCGGTGATGCCGCCGTCGACGGGCAGGATGACGCCGGTGATGAAACGGGCGTCGTCCGAGGCCAGGAAGCCGACGGCGGCGGCGACGTCGGCCGGGGTGCTGAAGCCGGCGAGCGCCCGGCGCTGGTTGAAGCGTTCGACGAGGTCGGCGTGCTCGGCCGCCAGTTCTTCCGGTCCGGTCAGCGACGGGGCGACGGTGTTCACCCGGATGCCGAAATGGCCGAGGTCGAAGGCGAGCCCGCGGGTGAAGTTCACGACCGCGCCCTTGGCCGCGTTGTAGGCGGTGAGCATGCGGTCGCCGCCGAGGCCGGAGGCCGAGGCGATGTGGACGATGCTGCCGCGGCTGTCCTTCAGGTACGGCAGCGCCGCCTGCGCGCCGAAGAAGCAGCTGTCGACGTCGGTGCTCATGAGGAGCCGCCAGTCCGCCAGTGTCGTGTCCGCGAACTCCTTGCCGAGGCCGACGCCGGCGTTGGAGACCAGGACGTCGATGCCGCCGAACCGGGCGGCGCCGGCGTCGATCATCGCCCGCACCTCGTCCTGGCGGGTGACGTCGGTGGCGACGGGGAGCGCACGGTGGGCGCCGAGCTCGGCCGCGAGGGCCTCCAGCCGGTCCTTGCGCCGCGCGGCGAGCACGACGTTGGCCCCTTCGGCCGCGAACCGCCGTGCGATGCCCTCGCCGATGCCGGAACCGGCTCCGGTGACCACGACCGTCCTGCCGGTGAATCGCTGTTCCACGATGACCTTCTTAACGTCAGTGACTGACGCATTTGCGTCAGTCGCTGACTGTACGATGCGACAGTCACTGACGCAACTTCGTGTCAGTCACTGTCGCCTGTGATAGGGTCACAGCCGTGCCACGGAACGGGGATGAAGTGCGGCTGCGCCTCCAGGAGGCCGCGCTGGAGCTGTATCTGGAGCGTGGCTACGACAAGACCACGACCGGGGACATCGCCGCCCGCGCCGGGGTCACCGAGCGGACCTTCTTCCGCCACTTCGCCGACAAGCGCGAGGTCTTCTTCGACGGCGAGGCCCAGCTGCGCGACCTGCTGACCGGCGCGGTCGCGGCGGTGCCGGCCGGCACCAAGCCGCTGCCCACCCTGCGGGCCGCGTTCCACCAGGCCGTGCCGCTGATCGAACGCAACCTCCCGGTCACCAGGCGGCGGGCGCCGGTCATCGCCGCCACGCCGGCCCTGCAGGAACGGGCACTGGCCAAGAGCGCGGCCCTCGTCGCCGCGCTCACCGAGGCACTCCGCGCCCGCGGCGTCGCCGAGCCGCTCGCGGCCCTGTGCGCCCAGGTGGGCATGGACACCTACGCGGCCGCCATCCGCCGGTGGGGCGCCGACCCCGCCGACGACCTGCACGCCCATCTCGACCGGGCCTTCACCGATCTCCGGCTCGCCGCGAACGCCCTGAAGTAACACCGGGCACGCATGGTGCCGCGGCGGCCGGTCCTCGGGCGGACCGGCGTGTTCGGCTCTCCTACCTGCGGGTACCGCGGCGCGGACGTGCCCGGATCGCTCCATGGAGGATTTCGCCGAATGGATGCCGGCAAGCCCGCCAAGGCCGTCAAGGATGTCGTGGAGAACGCGGCCGAGAAGGTGACCGACCTCCTGACGCCGGACGTCCCCGGGTCGCCGGGCAGCGCCCCGGCGACCGTCGAGGGGACCTGGTCGCCAACAACATCCCGGTGTTCTTCATCCAGGACGGCGTCAAGTTCCCCGACGTCATCCACGCGGGCAAGCCGCACCCGGACCGGGAGATCCCCCAGGCGCAGAGCGCCCACGACACGTTCTGGGACTTCGTGTCCCTGCACACCGAGGCGCAGCACCACACCATGTGGAACATGTCCGACCGCGGGATCCCGCGCTCCTACCGGATGATGGAGGGCTTCGGCGTCCACACCTTCCGGCTCGTCGACGAGGCGTCGCCTCCCACGTCGGTCACCTGCCGCCGGGCATCGACGTCACCGACGACCCGCTGCTGCAGACGCGGCTGTTCTCCTACCTCGACACCCAGATCACCCGGCTGGGCGGCCCGAACTTCGCGCAGATCCCGGTCAACCGGGCGCACTGCCCGGTCAACGACATGTTCCGGGACGGCTTCCATCAGCACGCCGTACACGCCGGGGTCGCGCCCTACCGGCCGAACTCGCTGGACGGCGGCAACCCGTTCGTCGCCGGTGACGCCGAGAACGCGTTCACCGACACCCCGGTCGAGGTCGCCAGGGCGAGGAAGATCCGCGCCAACCCCGGTAGTCTCCGGCACACCGGGCGTGGTGTCCGGCGACTCGGCCACGGAGGTCTTCACCGCCGTGCGGCGGTTGATGGCCGCCCACCGGGTCTGGGAACGGTTCCCCGCCTCGGTGGCCTGACGCCGCGGGCACTAACCGGCGGCGATCAGTTCGGCGATCCGCGCCTGGTCGGCGTCCGAGGCGAGGAACGCGACGAGCTTCTGCTCGACGTCGTCGGCGGTGAGCAGCACGACGTGCCGCAGTTCGAGCTCGCCGAGCACCGGATGCCGCAACCGCTTGGTGCCCGAGCTCAGCGGCGCGATGTCGTGCCGCGGCCACCACGCGCGCACCTGCGGGCTGGCGGCCTTGAGCCGGGCGGCCAGCTCCGCGAAAGCGGGGTCGCCGGCATGGCGGGCGGCGGCGGAACGGAAGCGCGCGAGCAGCGCGGACGCCTCCTGCTCCCACTCCACGAAGACGGTGCGCGCGGCCGGGTCGGCGAACATCCACCAGAGCATGTTGCGGTCCTCGGGCGGCAGCACGAGCCAGTCGGTCCACAGCGCACGCGCGGCGCGGTCGGCCGCGAGCACGTCCCAGCGCCGTCCCGTGACGTACGCGGGGCACGGGTCGAGCCGGTCGACGAGCTCCGCGAGAGCGGGGGAGATGCTCTCCCCGCTCGGCGTGGCGGCCGGTGGCGCGGCGTGATGGACGAGCTCGTGCAGGTGCGCACGCTCGGCGGCGTCAAGACGCAGGGCGCCGGCCAGCGCGTCGAGGACCTGACGCGAGGGGCGCACGTCGCGGCCCTGCTCCAGGAAGGCGAGGTAGGTCGGGGAGATCGCGGCGAGCGTGGCGACCTCCTCCCGGCGCAGGCCGGGCGTGCGGCGCCGGGCGCCCGGGGGAAGCCCCACGTCGGCCGGGCTCAGGCGGTCTCTCCGGGAGCGCAGGAAGTCGCCCAGCTCCCTCAGCCGTGCGGGATCGGCGGCATCGGTCATGACGATCCTGATACTGCGGTTACTAGCATGAACGTCCTGTGGTTGCGGCGATGAGGCGACATTAGCGTCGTCGCGTGACCACACGACCTTCGCCTGCCTCCCACCGGATCCTCACCGAGTCGGTCGAGATGACCGTCGCCGACGGGTCGCGGATGGGCGGCTTCCTCGCCCGCCCGGCCGGCCCGGGGCGCTTCCCCGGCGTGGTCGTGGCGATGGAGCTCTTCGGCGTCAGCGCCCACGTACGCGACGTCTGCGAGCGGCTGGCCGCGGACGGATACGTCGCGCTGGCACCGGACCTCTATCACCGCGACGCCCCCATGATCGAACTCCCGCACGACGCGGCGGGCCGCGAGCGCGGCTTCGAACTCCTGCACCGGATGACGCGGGACCACGCGCTGGCCGACGTGCGCGCCGCCGTCGATCACCTGCGTACGCGGGGCTGCGCGCGCGTCGGCATGGCCGGCCTGAGCGTCGGTGGTCATGTGGCCTACCTCGCGGCCACCCGCCTGGACCTCGCGGCGGTGATCGTCGCCTACGGCGGCTGGATCCCGGGCACCGACATCCCCCTCGGCCGCCCGGAGCCGACGCTCGCGCTGACCCCCGGCATCACCGGGCGCGTGCTGGTCCTCGTGGGCGCCGAGGACCACGTCGTGCCGCCGGACCATCGCCGGGCGATCGCGGACGCGCTGCGGGCCGCCGCCGTACGCCACGAGATCGCCGAATATCCGGGCGTCGGTCACGGGTTCCTCTGCGACCGCCGCGACACGTTCGACGCCGCGGCGGCCGGCGACGCCTGGCGGCGCGTGCGGGAGCTGCTGGCCGCGGAACTGGCCGAGCACGGCTCGAAGCACGGCTCGAAGCACGGCTCGGACGAAGGTCCGGTGAGGAGCCGGTAATGCCCTCGAAATAAGAAACATCGCGGTAACACACCCGGAAACGCCGTGAAACGGCCGGCGGTGAGTCTCATGGTGCGCCCGTGGCGGATCCGCCGGACGACCACCCCGAGGAGTGTGAGGCGATGACATGCCGGTGAAGGTAGATGGCGGCGCCACGGCCTGGCTCCTGGCCTGCACCGCGCTCGTCCTGCTGATGACGCCCGGCCTGGCCTTCTTCTACGGCGGGATGGTCAGGGCCAAGAGCGTGCTCAACATGATCATGATGAGCTTCGTCTCGATCGCCCTCGTCACCCTCGTCTGGCTGGCCGCCGGCTACAGCCTGGCGTTCGGCCCCGACATCGGGGGCCTGATCGGCGGCCTCGCCCACGTGGGGCTGCACGACATCACCACCGAGTCGGTCACCGGCCAGGTGCCGACGCTGCTGTTCGCGACCTTCCAGCTCACCTTCGCCGTCATCACCGCGGCCCTGATCAGCGGCGCCATCGCCGACCGGGCCCGCTTCTCGGCCTGGATGGTCTTCGTCCCGGTGTGGGCGCTCGTCGTCTACGCGCCCATCGCGCACTGGGTGTGGGGCCCCGGCGGCTGGATCCAGAGCCTGGGCACGCTCGACTACGCGGGCGGGCTGGTCGTGGAGATCACCTCGGGTGCCTCCGGGCTCGCCATGGCGCTGGTGCTCGGGCCGCGGATCGGGTTCAAGGCCGAGGCCATGCGCCCGCACAACCTG
The DNA here is from genome assembly GCF_012034195.1 of Microbispora sp. CL1-1. Lineage (NCBI taxonomy): Bacteria > Bacillati > Actinomycetota > Actinomycetes > Streptosporangiales > Streptosporangiaceae > Microbispora > Microbispora sp. CL1-1. The sequence continues at coordinate 50,668 of NZ_JAATEK010000040.1, read as the reverse complement.
CCCCTGGTGCTGCTCGGCGCCGGGCTGCTGTGGTTCGGCTGGTTCGGGTTCAACGCCGGTTCTGCGCTGGCCGCGAACGGCACCGCCGCCGCCGTCTTCCTCAACACCCTGGCCGCGGGGTGCACCGGCCTGCTGGGCTGGCTGCTGGTGGAGCAGCGCCGCGACGGCCACCCCACCACGTTCGGGGTCGCCTCCGGCGTCGTGGCCGGGCTGGTCGCGATCACCCCGTCGTGCGGCTCGGTCGACGTGCTGGGCGCGCTGGTCATCGGCCTGGCCGCGGGCATGATCTGCTCGCAGGCGGTCGGCAGGAAGTTCCGGCACGGCTACGACGACTCCCTCGACGTGGTCGGCGTGCACCTGGTCGGCGGCGTCGTCGGCACCCTGCTCATCGGGCTGCTGGCCACCCGCACCCTCACCGGCGCCGACGGCCCCCGCGGCCTGCTGTACGGCGGCGGGCTGGCCCAGCTCGGCAAGCAGGCGCTGGCGGTGCCGGTGGTCGCGCTGTACGCCTTCGCGGTCACCTACGGGATCGGCAAGCTGATCCACCGGATCATGGGCTTCCGGGTGAGCGAGGAGGACGAGGTGTCCGGCGTCGACCTGGCGCTGCACGCGGAGACCGCCTATGACCACGGCGTTCTCGACCACGCCGTACGGCTGCGCACCCACCGCCCCGTGCCGGCGCAGCCGGATCCGCGCCCCACGACCTGATCGACCAGGTCCGTCCGCGATCTCGACGGGTGCGGGCGAGAGCCGGCCCTTGGCGTCGGACGCCGGAGGGCCGGCCGCTCGGTGGTGAGCGGAGCGCCTGCCAGGACGCCTACCAGGCGATCGGCATCGTGGTCAGGCCGTGGACGACGGTCATGGAGCGGAACCGGGGCTCGCCCGCCAGCCGCAGGCCGGGGAACCTGCTCAGCAGGGCGGGGAACGCGATGCGCAGCTCCATGCGGGCCAGGGGTGCACCGAGGCAGTGATGGATGCCGTGCCCGAACGCGACGTGCCCGGCGGCATCCCGGAGGATGTCCAGCTCGTCCGGGTTCGAGAAGAGCCCCGGGTCGCGGTTCGCGGCGGGAAGGGAGCAGATGACGGTCTCGCCGGCGCCGATGGTCTGTCCGCCCAGCCGGACCTCGGTCGTGGTGAGCTTGATCGTGCCGGAATGCACGATGCTCAGCCACCGCAGCAGCTCCTCGACGGCGGCGTCCACGCGGTCGGGCTCCTCGCGCAGCAGCGCGAGCTGGTCGGGGTGCCGCAGCAGGGCGAACGTGCCCAGCGACAGCATGTTGGCCGTGGTCTCGTGCCCGGCGAGCAGCAGCAGGCTGCCGATGCCGGCGAGCTCGGCGTCGCTCAGCTCGTCGCCGTGCTCGCGTACGAGCATCCCGAGCAGGTCCTCGCCGGGATCCTTCCGGAACATCTTGATCAGGCTCGCGATGTACGCCCGGGACTCCGCCGCCGCCGCCGCGCGTTCGTCCGGCGACAGGGACACGTCGAGGAGCCGCTTGGACGTGTCCTGGAAGCCGGCCCGGTCGGCGTACGGCACGCCCAGCAGCTCGCAGATCACCAGCGAGGGCACCGGGAGGGCGAAGTCGGTCACCAGATCGGCGGGCGGCCCGCCGCGCTCCATGGCGTCCAGATGGTCGTCGACGATCTGCTGGACCCGGGGCTCCAGCCGCCGCATCCGGCGGACGGTGAACTCGGCCGTGAGCATCCGCCGCAGCCGGGTGTGCTCGGGAGGGTCGGAGCCGAGCAGGTTGCCGGCGCGCATCGCGGCGACCTCCTCCGGGCTCGGCGGCGGCGCGCCCGGCGGCCGGAGCGGCGGCACGAGCGCGTTGCTGTACAGCTCGGGATGGCTCAGCACCGTACGGACGTCCTCGAACCTGGTGACCAGCCAGGCGTCGGAGCCGAAGACGGTGCGGATCTTGGCCACCCCTTCGTCGTTCCGCAGCGCGGAGAGCTCTGGGGCGGGATGGAATCCGTCCCGCCGCATGTGCAGAGGCGGGGACATGTCGCGCACGCGACCTCCTCGGGTGGACCGGAAGCGTGTTGATCACCTTGCCATAAATCCGACCATAACCGTCCGGTGTCCGCCGTGGACGGTCGTGGACACGACTGTGGCGGCCCACGCAGGTGCCCCGGCAGAGCGGCGGCGTCCGATGCCGGACAGCCGGTCACCGGGCCGCTCGCGCCGGTCAGACGAGGCGCGCGAGTGCGGTGCTGTAGATCTCGACGGCCTCCTCGATCCGGTGGACCAGGCAGTACTCGTCGGTGACGTGCGCCTGCTCGGGCTCACCCGGGCCGCAGACGACCGTAGGCGCCCCGCCGCAGGCGACGGCGAGGACCGAGGCGTCGGTGAAATAGCTGGCGGCAGGGTGGTCGCCGGGCGCGCCCGCCCCCGCCTCGACCAGGGTCCGTACGACGGGGTCGTCCGGCTCCGTCCAGATCGCGGGCAGGTCCACGAGCACGTCGAGGGTCGCCTCGTCGCCGAGCGCGGCCTGCAGCCGCTCGCGGAGCCGTCCGTGGTCCTGGCCGGCGACGGTGCGCAGGTCGATGGTCGCGGCGGCCAGATCGGGCACCGAGTTCACGTTGATCCCGCCGCGCACCGTTCCCACGTTCACCGTGGAGGGGCCGAGCCAGGGGTGGTCCGGCACCCCGGGGTCGAACGTCTCGACGGCGCCGATGACGCGGGCGAGCTTGTAGATCGCGTTGTCGCCCAGGTGCGGCATCGAGCCGTGCGCCGTCGTGCCCCGCGTCGTGGCCTCCAGCCACAGGGCGCCCTTGTGCCCGAGCAGCACCCGGTTGGCGGTCGGCTCGGCCACCAGCAGCGCGCGCGACCTGCTCACCAGGCCGGCGGCCACCATGTCCGCCGCGCCCTCGCAGCCGGTCTCCTCGCCCACGGTGAAGACCAACTCCAGCGCGGTCTTCGGCCCGGTGCGGCGCACGTGCCGCTCGGCGGCGACCACCAGTGCGGCGACGCCGGCCTTCATGTCGCTCGAACCGCGCCCGTACAGGCGGTCGCCGTCGATCTCCGCGCCGTGCGGCGCATGCCGCCACGCCTGCCCGCCCAGCGGCACCGTGTCGAGGTGCCCGGTCAGCGTCACCGGTTCGCCCGTCCCCCAGCGGGCGACCAGCCCGGTGCGGCCCGGCGCGTGCTCGTGCGTGCGCACCGCGAAACCGGCGTCCGACAGCCGTCTCGCGAGGGGTTCGGCGACCGCGGCCTCGCCTCCGCCCACCGAGTCGATCCTGATCAGCTCGCGTGTCAGCTCGACCGCATCGTCCACGCGGCCTCCTTCCCTCACTCAGTCCGCGACGCCGGCCGCCACCGGCCGGCTGGTCTGCCGTACGACGAGCCTGGGAGCGATGGCGATGCGCTGCGCGGGCCGGGGGTCGCCGGCCTTGACCTGGCCGAGCAGGCGCACGGCCTCGGCCGCCATCTCCTCCACCGGCTGGCGCACGGTGCTGAGGGGCGGATCGCACATGGTCGCGTGTCCCACGTCGTCGAACCCCACCACTGCCACGTCCCCGGGGACGCGCTTGCCGCCGAACCGCAGCGACCGCACGAGGCCCACGGCGATCTCGTCGTTCGCGCAGACGACGGCGTCCGGCAGCCGCCCGGCGTCGAGCAGCATGCGCCCGGCCTCGACGCCCCATTCGAGGGTGAACTCGCCCAGCAGTGGCGGCAGAACCTCGACGCCGGTCCGCGCGGCGGCGCGTTCGAAACCGCTGAGCCGCAACCGGGCGGAGGAGCTCACCAGCCGGCTCCCGGCGAAGACCACGGAACGGGCCCCGCCCGCGATCACGTGGTCGACCGCGAGGGCCAGCCCGGCCTCGTCGTCCACGCCCACCCAGTCGGCCCCGCCCCCCTCGATGTGGCGGTCGAGCTGCACCAGCGGCACCCGGCGGGCCGCGTCGAGCACCGCGGGGACGCTGGCCTCGATGTCGCACGGGCTGATGATCAGCCCGTCCACGCGCCGGGCCAGCAGGGTCTCCAGCCTGCGCGCCTCGATCTCGGGGCTGTACTGGGACGAGCACAGCAGCAGGTCGGTGCCGGAGTTCTGCAGCTCGCGCTCCACCGCCTCGACGATCGTCGTGAAGAACGGGTTGCCGATGCCCGGCACGACCATGCCGATGGTGCCGGTGGTCTGGTCACGCAGTGCCTTGGCGACCGCGTTCGGCTGGTAACCGAGCTCGCCGGCGGCGCGCGCCACCCGCTCGGCGATCTCGGGCGTGACCTTGCGCCGCCCCGAGAGGGCACGGGAGGCCGAGGCCACGGAGACACCGGCCGCTCGTGCCACGTCGTGAATCGTCACGCCCATCGTGTAATCGATTTCCCTTGATCTTTACCAATGATCGACCTTGCAGCGTCCTGCACTGCCGGGATCACAAGGAACGATAGAGGTTTAGTGAGGAAACTGCATCTTGACGCTGCTTTTTTGACCCCACTAGCATGCCCGAAACTCGGGTAATCGATTACCCAACCGGTGACTCATCTCTGCCCGCCCCCCCGAAAGGTTCCTCTCTCATGGCTCGATCCACGAGGCTCATCCGCCTGACAGCGGCGACGACGATCCTGGCCACCGGCCTCCTGGCGGCGGCGTGTGGCGGCTCGGACGACTCCGGCGCTTCCGGAGGCTCCGGCGGAGACCGGCCGCGGGTCGGACTGGTCCAGATCAACCAGCAGGCGATCTTCTTCAACGAGATGAACGCCGGCGCCCAGCAGGCGGCGAAGGAGGCCAACGTCGATCTCACGATCTTCAACGCCAACGACGACCCGGCCAAGCAGAACGAGGCCATCGACAACTTCGTCCAGCAGCAGTTCGACGCGGTCATCGTGGTCGCCATCGACGTCGAGGGCATCAAGCCCGCCGTGAAGATCGCCAAGGACGCCGGACTGAAGGTCGTCGCCGTCGACGCGATCGTCGACTCGCCCGCCGTCGACACCCAGGTGGGCGTGGACAACGCGGCGGCGGCCCGGCAGGCGGGCGAGTTCGTCAACAAGTGGGCCCAGGCGCAGGGACTGAGCGCGCCGAAGATCGGCGTGGTGGGTGCGCTGAACTCCTTCATCCAGAACATCCGCAAGGACGACTTCAACAAGACCGTCGAGGGCGCCGGCGCGAAGATCGTGCAGACCGTCGACGGGCAGAACAAGCAGGAGACGGCGATGACGGCCGCGGAGAACCTGCTCACCTCCCGCTCCGACATGAACATCGTCTACGCCACCGGCGAGCCGGCCCTGCTCGGCACGGTCGCCGCGGTGAAGTCGCAGAACGCGGCCGACCGGATCAAGGTCTTCGGCTGGGACCTGACCAAGGAGGCCATCGACGGCATCGACGAGGGGTTCGTCGCCGGGGTGGTCCAGCAGGACCCGAAGACCGAGGGCTACGAGGCGGTCAAGGAGGCCAAGGCCCTGATCGGCGGCGCCCAGGCGAAGAAGAACATCGACGTGCCCGTGACGATCGTGACCAAGGACAACGTCGACCCGTACCGCGCCACCTTCAAGTGAGCGGTGAAGGGACTCGCATGACGGACCAAGAGGCGGGGCGCGTCGACCGGGTGGTCATGCGCGACATCCGCAAGCGCTACGGAATGGTCGACGCGCTGCGTGGGGTGACGCTGCGCGTCGGCCCGGGAGAGGTGGTGGGGCTCGTCGGCGACAACGCCGCCGGCAAGTCCACCCTCATGAAGGTGCTGGCCGGCGCCGTCGTGCCGGACTCCGGCGAGATCGTCTTCGACGGCCGGCCGGTCTCCTTCGCCAGCCCCAAGGACGCCCGCGAACTCGGCATCGAGATGGTCTACCAGGACCTCGCGCTCTGCGACGACATCGACGTGGCCGGGAACCTGTTCCTCGGCAGGGAGCCGCGCAGGGCCGGCGGGATGATGCTCGACGTGCGCAAGATGCACGCGGACGCCCGTCGCCACCTCGACGCCCTGAACATCCGGATCCCGCTGACGGACATCCCCGTCGGAGGGCTGTCCGGCGGCCAGCGGCAGGCGGTGGCCATCGCCCGGGCGGTGACGTTCGGCCCGAAACTGCTCATCCTCGACGAGCCGACGGCGGCGCTCGCCGTCGCCGAGGTCGAGACCGTCCTCGAACTGATCAAGACGGTCTCGGCCCAGGACGTCTCGGTGATCCTCATCACGCACCGCCTGCAGGACCTCTTCCGGGTCTGCGACCGGCTGTGCGTCATGTACGAGGGCACGCTCAGGGCCGACCTGGACGCCCGGAGCACCAGCCTCGAACGGCTCGTGTCGGAGATCGTCGCCCACGACGAGGAGGACAAGGAGGGGAGGCGACGGTGACCGCCGCCAAGACCGCCACCGGACCCGGGACCAGCCAGAGGGTCGTCACCACCAGGTCGGCCAGGGCCAGCGCCCACATCGGCCGGCACGCGCAGACGATCGCCATCGCGGCCGTTCTGGTGGCCCTGCTGATCTTCTTCGCGTTCTCCGCCGACCGGTTCGCCACGACCGGCAACATCCTCAACCTGTTGCGGCAGATCGCCCCCACGCTGGTCGTGGCGACCGCGATGACCTTCGTGATCAGCACGTCCGGCATCGACCTGTCGGTCGGGTCCACCGTCGCGCTGTCCGGGTCGCTGCTCGCGATCGTGCTGCAGCACGGGTGGAACCCCACCCTCGCCCTGGTCGCGATCCTCGCGCTCGGCGCGCTGATCGGGTTCGTGAACGGGTGGTTCTCCTCCTATCAGAACATCCCACCGTTCATCGTCACGCTCGCCATGCTGTCGATCATGCGGGGTACGGCGCTGCGCGCCACCGAGGGCTACTCGACCCCCATCGACGGGGACCTCTGGATCGTCCAGATCGGCCAGGGTCGCATCGCCGGGGTGCCGGTCCCGGCCATCCTCGCCGTGGTCGTCGCGCTCGCCGGCTGGCTCGTCCTCACCCGGACGCCGTTCGGCCGCTATGTCATCGGCCTCGGCTCCAACGGCGAGTCGCTGCGCCGCGCCGGTGTGAACACGCGGAAGGTCGGGCTGACCGTCTATGTGCTCACCGGCCTGGCGGCGGCGGTCGCAGGCGTGCTGATCGCCACCCGCCTCAGCTCCGGCTCGTCCAACGCCGGATCCGGCTTCGAGCTGGAGGTAATCACGGCCGTCGTGCTCGGCGGCACCAGCCTCTTCGGCGGCCGGGCGAGCATGCTCGGCACGATCCTCGGCGCGCTCACGCTCGGCGTGATCGCCAACGGCCTGGTGCTGCTGCACGTGTCGCCGTTCTATGTGCAGATCGTCCAGGGCGGCATCCTGCTGCTGGCCATCTTCGCCAACAGCAAGGTGTGGGCGAAGTTCGGGGCGATCCGGAAATGACGTCCCCGGCTCCCCGGCCTCCGGCCGCGACGACTGTGACGACCGTGCTCGGCCCGGTTTCCCCTGACGACCTCGGGATCACGCTCTGCCACGAGCACCTGCGCAACGACGGCGCCCGCGCCTGGCATCCCGCGCCCGAGGGCGACGCCGAGGGGGAGCTGATCGCCCGCGACCCCGTACGGATCGAGTTCCTCGGCAGGCTCCGCAACGACCCGTACCTCTCTCGCGACAACGTGTCGCTGGACGACACGGGGACCGCCATCGAGGAGGTGCGCAGGTTCGCCGGGCGCGGCGGGCGCACGGTGCTCGAAGTGACTCCCGAGGGGATCGGACGGGCGCCCGCCGAGCTGGTCGCGATCGCCCGTGCCACCGGGCTGAACATCGTCATGGGCTGCGGTTTCTACCTCGAGAGGACCCACCCCGCCCGAGTGCGCTCGATGACCGCCGCGGACATCGCCGACGAGATCGAGCGTGACCTGACCGAAGGCGTCGACGGCGTCCGGGCCGGTGTGATCGGCGAGATCGGCGTCTCGCCGGACTTCACCGCCGAGGAGGAGAAAGTGCTGCGCGGCGCGGCCCGGGCGCAGGCCCGCACCGGCGTGCCGCTCTCGGTCCATCTTCCCGGCTGGGTGCGGCACGGCCACCGCGTGCTCGACGTCGTCGCCGAGGAGGGCGGCCTGCTCGCCGGCACGCTGCTCTCGCACCTGAACCCCAGCGGCGCGGACCGCGACTACCAGGTGTCCCTCGCCCTGCGCGGCGCCTACCTCGGCTACGACATGTGCGGCATGGACTATCTCTATCCGGGCGAGGGGCAGTCTCCATGCGACGAGGAGAACGCCGCCGCCGTGGCCTGGCTGGTCCGCGCCGGGCTCGGGCACAAGGTCCTGCTCTCCCAGGACGTGTTCCTGAAGACCATGCTCGTGCGCTACGGCGGCACCGGCTACGCCCACATCCTCACCCACTTCGTGCCGCGCCTGCACCGGCACGGACTGACCGCCGGTGACACCACCCGGCTGCTCGCGGACAACCCGCGCGAGCTCTTCCTCGCCGCCGCGCGCGGCCACTGATCACACACGAACAGAAGGAGACGATTTCCATGACCCGCGTGCTGGTCGCCGGCGAATCGTGGGTGAGCGTGTCGACCCACTACAAGGGCTTCGACTCGTTCACCTCGACGACCTACCACACCGGAATCGATCCGCTGCGGGACGTCCTGGTCGCCGACGGCATCGAGGTCGACCACCTGCCCGCGCACGACGTGCCCGCGCTGTTCCCCGGCACGCCCGAGGCGCTGGCCGCCTACGACGTGATCGTGCTCTCCGACATCGGGGCCAACAGCATCCTGCTGCATCCCGCCACCTGGCTGGCCAGCGAGAAGACCGTCAACCGGCTCGACCTGCTGGCCGGCTGGGTGGAGCAGGGCGGCGGCCTCGCCATGGCGGGCGGCTACCTGAGCTTCCAGGGCTTCGAGGCCAAGGCCGCGTTCGCCGGCACGGCGGTCGAACGGGTGCTCCCCGCCCGGATCTCCCGCTACGACGACCGCGTCGAGGCTCCGCAGGGCGTGCCCGGCCTGCTCGCCGACGAGACGCACCCCATCGTCGCCGGGCTCCCCGCCGAGTGGCCAGACCTGCTCGGTTACAACCGCTTCACGCTGCCCGACGACGCGACGCTGCTCGCGACCGTCGCCGGCGACCCCCTGCTCGCCGTACGGCAGGCCGGGGCGGGCCGGACGCTCGCCTGGGCCTCCGACATCGCGCCGCACTGGTGCCCTGACGAGTTCGTCTCCTGGGACGGCTACCGCACGCTGTTCACCCGGGCGGTCCGCTGGCTCGCGAAGGAGATCTGACATGCCGATCCCGGTGATCCTCGACTGCGACCCCGGGCACGACGACGCCATGGCCATCCTGCTCGCGGTGGCCGACCCGGCGATCGACCTGCGCGCGGTCGCGACGGTCGCGGGCAACCAGACCGTGGAGAAGACCGCGCTCAACGCGCGGCGGATGCTGAGCCTGGCGGGCGTCACCGATGTGCCGGTCGCCGCCGGCTGCGACCGCCCGCTCGCGGCGCCGCTGGAGATCGGCGACTACGTGCACGGGGAGAGCGGCCTGGACGGCCCGGCGTTCGGGGAGCCGAGCGTCCCGCTCGACCCCCGCCACGGTGTGGACCTCATCCACGACACGCTGGCGGCCGCCGGCGAGCCGGTGACCGTGGTGGCCATCGGCCCGCTGACGAACATCGCCACCCTGCTGCGCCGCCACCCCGAAGACCGCGAGCGGATCAGGGAAATCGTGATCATGGGGGGCTCCACGGATCGCGGCAACCACACGCCGTACGCGGAGTTCAACGTCTACGCCGATCCGGAGGCGGCGGCGGAGGTTCTGGACAGCGGCGTGCCGACGACGTGGGTCGGGCTCAACGTCAGCCACCAGGCGCTGGTCACCGCCGACGTGCTCGGCAGGATCGAGGCGCTCGGCACCCCGCTCGCCCGCGTCTGCGTGGAGCTGCTCACGTTCTTCGGCTCCACCTATCACGAGACCTGGGGATTCCCCGCGCCGCCGCTGCACGACCCGATCACCGTGGCGTACCTGATCGATCCCGAGGTCATGACGTACGAACGGGTGGGTCTGCGGATCGAGCTGGACGGCCGGCACACCCGGGGCGCGACCGTGGCCGACCTGCACCGCCGCATGGACTGGGAGCCCAACGCGAACGTCGGGATCGGCCTCGACCGCGACCGGTTCTGGAACCTCATGATCGGCGCCATCGAGGAGCTCGGCCGGGCCTCCTGAGCGTCGCCGCCCACGGCGTACGGCAGGCCGGCCACGCGCGGGCGCGACCGGACGAGATGGCAGCACACCGCGCCCCGCGCCCGCACTCCGCGCCCGCACTCCGCGCGCCGCGCGCCGCGCGCCATGCACCTGACAGCTTGAGACAGGAGGAACGCCATGCGACCGAAGGGTGTCGTCGTCGTCGGGAGCATCTCCGCGGACGTCACCGCCTTCGCCCGCCGCCTCCCGCGCCGGGGGGAGACCGTTCTCGGCGACGACGTCACCGTGAACCTCGGAGGGAAGGGCGCCAACCAGGCGGTCGCCGCCGCCCGTGCGGGAGCGCCCACCTGGCTCGTCGGCTGCGTCGGCACGGACCCGTTCGGCGACATCGTGTCGTCGGCGCTGCGCGCCCACGGGGTGACGCTGACGGAGGTCCGCTCCGTAGGCAGCCGTACGGGCATCGCGCACATCAGGGTCGACGCGTCGGGCGAGAACGACATCGTCATGACTCCGCTCGCCAACGCCGATCTCACCGCGGAGATGGTGGACGAGAGCATCCGGGCCGTACGCGGCAGAGCGAGCGTGCTTCTCCTCCAGCTAGAGATCCCCGTGGAGGTCGCCTGCCACGCGGCCGAGGCGGGGGCGCGGGCCGGGCTGACCGTGGTGCTCGATCCCGCGCCCGCCCAGCCGCTGCCCGACCGGGTGTGGCCGCACGTCGCCGTCGTGACCCCCAACGAGAGCGAGGCCGCCGCGCTGACCGGGGTGGAGGTCGTCGACGTCGAGTCCGCCGAGCGGGCCGCGGCCTGGTTCCTCGACCGCGGAGTGCGGCACGCGCTCATCACGCTCGGATCGGCCGGCGCGCTGTCGGTCACCCCCGAGCGCGCCCGGCACTTCCCGGCCTACCCCGTGACGCCCGTGGACACCACCGCCGCGGGTGACGCCTTCACCGGCTCCTTCGGCGCGGCCCTCGCGGCGGGCCTTGATGTCTCCACGGCGATCCGCCGGGGGATGGCCGCCGGAGCCCTGGCGACCACACTGCCCGGCGCCGGCGCCTCCCTGCCCGACCGGAAGGCGGTGGACGAACTGCTCGATGCCATGGGCGAGGAAACCGCTCACTGAGCGCCCCGGTCGCGAAGACGGCGGTGCGCGGCGCGTCGTGGCCTTCACCGGGTCCATCGGATGCCGAACCGAGATGGAACGGTGCAAGCGACGTGAGGGGCGGTCCATATGATCAAGTTCGATCGTGTCCCCCCACCCCAGGAGCGTCCTGTGCGTACCCGATCTCTGCTCGCGGCCGCAGCGGTGGCCGTCAGCGTGGCCGCCGTCTCCCAGCCCGCCCACGCGGCGGGTCCCGCCGTACGGATCACGAAGATCTACTACGACTCGCCCGGCTCGCCGGACAACGGGTCGAACAAAAGCCTCAACGGCGAGTACATACAGATCAAGAACACGACGAAGAAGGCCGTCAGCCTCAAGGGCTGGACCGTCCGCGACGACACGAAGCGCTCGGACCACGTCTACACGTTCGGCCGGTTCACTCTCGGAGCCGGGAAGACGGTCACCCTGCGGACCGGCCGGGGGAAGAACACCTCCACCACCCTCTACTGGGGCAGGAGCGGGGGGACGCTCGCGTACATCTGGAACCAGACCAAGGACAAGGCGTTCCTGCGGAACGCCTCCGGCAAGCTGGTCGACTCCTGCGCGTACAACTCCTCGCGGCAGGACTACAAGATCTGCTGACCACGGCCCGGTCGTGACCCGGCCCCCGGCGGAGTGCCGCCGGGGGCGCTTTGTCCGTTCTTGCGCCATGTGAAACATTCAGCGGTCACGGCGGAATTTCGACCGGGGTCGTCGTCCTCTCTCTCCTGGTCGTGACGGAACGGCGTTCCCAAGGTCCCCGGAAGGGCCGGGTTTAACGCCCGACCGGATCGAGCCCTCGCGATCGCCGCTCTGGATAGGTCCGTGCAAGTCGAAATAGCCTCCGGGCACTCGGCACTCCTGCAACGGATGAGGTGTGAATTGACCGCACGCTCAAGAGGACGCCGCCTCGCGGCGACGTTCGCCATGGCCGGCGGGGCGCTCGCCACCGCGCTCCTGCCGCTCGGCCCCGCGCACGCGGCGTACAGCGCCGACCAGCCTGTCTATCTGCAGTTGGTGAGCAACGACGGCAACGCGACGCAGCTGGCCCTTCTCCAGGGCACGGTGGCGTTCGACGACGGGAACACGAAGTACCGCTACTCGCTGACCCTGTGCTGGCAGCACGCCTATCCCGCGCCCTCGTTCCAGGTCGTCGTCAACGGCACGAGCACGTCCTGGCCGTCCCAGACCGGCTCGACGAGCCTGCCGGGGTGCCAGCAGACGGCCGTCTACAACAGCGAGGTGAACTTCGGCGGCACCGTCCGCAACGTCCGCTTCGACGTGACCGGCGGGTGGTTCGGCAGCAACGGCCAGTACCAGACGCGTACGAAGAGCACCTACACCTACGACAACCCCTACAACTGAGCCGTTTCCGCGACGGATCGGCATGCGCCGGCGGCGGCGCGGACGGCTGAACGGCGAGGTCCCCGGCGTACGGTTCCACCATGAACCCTCGACGCCGGGACCTCGTCGCGATCACAGCCCGCGCCGGCGGCGGTCTCGGTGAACGCGGGCACTGCCACCACGGTTCCGGTCGCCGCTGTGGCGGTCAGGACACCTGTGGCGATCGCTTTGTACAGTCTCATCAAGCGGGTCTCCTGGACATGAGATCGGGGGTCCCGTGAAGGCGGGCCGGGTGGAGCCGACACTCGGCCCGCCGCCATGTGGAACGCCTGATGGAAGGCGTACCGATGCTTCCGGGTCCTCGCACGGTCGGAAAGGCGCACCGAGGGGCGTCCGTATGGTCCGGGCGAAGAGCCTTGGGCGGCTGGAGAAGGGCACTGCCGACGTCCCGCATGGTCCAGGCGAAGGGGCCGGGACGGCGGAGCGAGCGCTCGGCCGGGGGCGATAACCTCGCGGGGTGAGCCGCACCTCTCGTTCCCGCCGGCCGCGCGCCGGTGAGCCCTGTCCCTGTGGCCTGCCGGCCGTCTACGGCGACTGCTGCGGCCGGTTCCACGCGGGACAGTCCGCGCCGACGGCCGAGGCGCTGATGCGGTCGCGCTTCTCCGCGTTCGCGGTCGAGGACGAGGCATACCTGCTGCGCACCTGGCATCCCTCCACCCGTCCGGGGCGGGTCGATTTCGACTCGGGCATGCGGTGGACCGGGCTGGAGATCGAGGCGGCCACAGGCGGGAGCCCCATCCACACCGACGGCACCGTCACCTTCCGCGCCCGGTACGACTACCGGGGACAGCCCGGCGAGATGCGGGAGCAGAGCCGTTTCGTCCGCCACGAAGGCGCCTGGGTCTATCTCGACGCCGTCGGTGAATGAGCCGCGCGAAGGCCATGCCGAGCCCCGGAAATGCCGCTTTCCGGATTTATGCGAATAGCGGCATTTGAGGGCATAGGTGCCTGATGCCGGGCCGAAAGGCATAGCGACAAAAAATGCGTCATCATCGATGCCGCGCTTGGCATGGGCGGGGCCGGGGCCATGATGCGGGGTATGAGGTCAACGTTGCTTATGTCCGCGACGAAAGCCCATTGCCGAATGGCCTGGTAGGTAGGTGCGTTCCACGATGTCTCGCCGCTGCATGTCCCGCTCACGGCCGCTCCGGGTCCTGACGGCCCGTCGGCTGACGCTGGCCGTTCTGGTGGCCGCGATCGCGTGGAGCGCCGCTGCCCAGGAGGCGAGCGCGTTCGCGCAGGCCCGGACCCGTGCGCCGATGAGGGCGTACGGGCACGGGGGCGGCGGGGGCCAGGTGGCGTCGGGCGGTACGGCCACGGCGCGGCAGTTCAAGTCGGGCAACGGCAGGTTCAACCAGAATCTCAACGGCGTGTTCGCCCCGACCTTCATGATCGGCCAGCAGCAGACCGGCATCACGAACGGCGGGCGCATCAGCACCCAGGGCGCCTTCTGCGGCCCCGGCCCGAGGAAGTGCAACATCCGGCAGAACATGCCCATCACTTCCAATGGATGGTGATCGCCTTTGAATACGCGTGGGCCGTGGATTCCACGAATGCGGGGGCGCGCTGACTGATATGGCAATGATGCCGTAAGACGCCGCGCGGATCGGGCGCGGGAATCCGTCGCGTCACTAGCCTGAGATCTCCTGGGCGAAAAGGGCCGCCCGGAGCGTTGTGGCGGTGACTGGCGGGAGCGCGCGATGAAGTGTCAGCGGTACGGCGGGACGGCCATGAGGAAGATCGCTCTCGGTCTCCTCGCCTGCGCGTCGGTCGTTGCGGCGCTGGCCCCCGCGGGCCCTGCCGCCGAGGCCACGCGCACCCCCGGGCGGGAGACGCCGCGCCACCAGGAGGCCGGGCCGCAGGAGCCCCGTCCACGCGAGTCCCGTCCACGAGAGCCCCGGCCGCAGGCATCCGGGCAACGGTCCACGCGGGCCGTCAGGGACGCAATCGAGGCCGGGCTCACCGCGTCGAGCACCACGACCAACCGCGGCACGCAGCAGATCATGATCAACGTCGCGACCGGCGGGACCGGCATCCAGAACGCGATGTGCCGGGGCAACCGGGCGTGCGACATCGCGCAGGCGCTCGGCATGCCCTCGGCGGCGCCCTCACCCACGCCGACCCCGGCCGCGGCCCTGCGAGCCGGGTCCAGGGCGAAAGCGCGCGGCCACGGCGGATCACGGCGAGCGGGGGGCCGGTGAACGCGGGCCTCCGCCGCGGGCGCCTCCGTTGGTAATCTCAAGACGGGAAAGGGGTTCGGCCCTGTCCCTCCCGTCCACGGCCCGCCAACGAGGAACCTCCGAGTCGTCAGGATCTGCGCACCATGTCGAAAGCCGGTCGGTCCCAAGAGGAGATGCGCCGGCGCAACCTCGGCGATCTGCTGCGGCACGTGCACCTGGCCGGGGCGCTCTCCCGCTCCGAGCTGGCCGACCGGATGGGCCTGAACCGCAGCACGATCATGGCGCTGACCGCCGAGCTGTCCGCGGCGGGCCTGGTCAGCGAGGAGCTGCCCGCAGACACCGGCAGGGCGGGCCGCCCGTCGCTGGTGGTCCGCCCGGAGCGTGACCGGGCACACGTGCTGGCCTTCGACGTACGGGTCGACCGCCTGGTCGCGGCCCGCGTGGGACTGGGCGGGGAGATCCTCGACCGCCGGGAGGCCGCCCGGCAGCGTACGGGCGCAGACCTGGAAGACGTCGTCGGCGTGCTCGCGGGCTTCGGCCGCGAGCTGCGGCGCGGCGCCCGCGCGGGCTCGGTGTGCGTCGGGGTCGGCGCGGCCTACTGCGGCATGATCCGGCCCGACGACGGCACGGTGCGATACGGACCCTACGTCGGGTGGGTGGACCAGGCGTTCGGCGTCGAGCTCGGCTCCCGGCTGGGGCTCCCGGTGCTCGTCGGCAACGAGGCCCACCTGGGCGCGCTGGCCGAGCGCGACCGCGGAGTCGGCCGCGGCTTCGACAACCTGGTCTACCTGCACGGCGACGTGGGCGTGGGCGGCGGGATCATCGTCGGCGGCAAGCTGCTCGGCGGCGACGGCGGCTACGGGTGCGAGCTCGGGCACATGGTGGTGAACCCGTACGACGGGCGGCCCTGCATGTGCGGCTCGCGCGGCTGCCTGGAGGCGGAGGTCGGCGAGCACGCCCTGATCGAGGCCGCGGGCCGTTCGGGCGAGCTGAGCGGCCGCGAGGGCGTGCGCGCCGTGGTGGAGGCCGCTGGAGAGGGAGACGCGGCGGCCGGGGAGGCGCTGCACCGGATCGGCGACTGGCTGGGCATCGGCGTCGCCAACCTGATCAACCTCTTCAACCCCGGGATTGTGATCTTCGGAGGGATGCTGCGGGACGTCTACCCGGGCTCGGCGGCGCAGGTCGCGCGCAGGGTGGAGACGAACGCCATGGTGATCTCCCGCGAGCAGGTGCGGCTGCGGGTCTCGGCGCTCGGCGACGACGTCACGCTGGTCGGCGCCGCCGAGCTGGCCTTCTCCAGGCTCCTGGCCAACCCCCTCGACGTGCTCGCGGAGATGCGGCGTCGTACGGCGAGCCACCGCGCGGCCCCCCGGAGGCGAGTGGCCACCCTCTGAGCGCACCACTGCGCGCAGCTCCGGAGCAGGTGGTGGCGCTACAGGAGCGCGGCACCGCAGGGGGTCGTTCCGCTCGAAGACATGCGGACCTGCCGGTCAGGGGCCGGGCACGAGGCCGACTCCGCCGATGATGTCGCCTCCCGGCCTGCCGTTCCACGCGGGCTCCACGGTCTCGGGCCGCCACAGGTGCAGCGGCACGACGCCGGGCTCCAGCACGTCGAGGCCGTCGAAGAAACCGCGGACCTGGTCGGCGGTGCGCGGCACGATGCCGCCCGCGGTGGTCGCGGTGTAGACGTCGCGGCCCCGCCTGACCGCGTCCTCGTCCAGGTCGCCCTGGGTGATGTGGGAGACCACCACGTAGCCGCCCGGGACGAGCGGCTCGCGGAACGCGCCGACGACGCGCGCCGCCTCCGCGTCGTCGGTCACGAAGTGGAGGACGGCCAGCATGATCAGGGCGATCGGCTTGGTGAAGTCGAGGTGGGCCCGGACGCCGGGGTGGCCGAGGACCGACTCCGGTTTGCGCAGGTCGCCGTCGATCACGATCGATCGGGGGTTGTCGGCGAGCAGGGCGCGTGCGTGGGCGAGCACGATCGGGTCGTTGTCGACGTAGACGACCCGGGACTCCGGCGCCTCGGCCTGCGCCACCTGGTGGACGTTCTCCTGCGTCGGCAGCCCGGTGCCGATGTCGAGGAACTGCCGGATGCCCGCGCGCGCCAGGTGCCGTACGGCCCGCATGAGGAAGGCGCGGTTGGTCCGGGCGACGTCGCGGGCGTTGGGCAGGATGGAGATGATCTTCTCGGCCGCCTCGCGGTCGGACGCGAAGTTGTCCTTGCCGCCCAGGTAGTAGTCGTACATCCGGGCCACACTCGGCGTGCCGGGGTCCACCACCCACGCGGGCGCCTGCTCCTCGTGCACGCTCTGTCCTCCACTTGCGGGTCGGTACGCGGCATGGGACGACGTCCATCCTAGAGACGCGAGCGCCGTTTTTGACCATCTGATCCGACAAGCGGCAATGCCGGATGTGCTTATGCAAATGCCCTTCGCTCGGGTAGGGATTGACGAGAGGGGAGGTGACGGCATGGAGCCGCGCGGCGCCCTGGGACTGCGCATGGTGCTGGCCACCTTCGGGCTGGTCGTGTGCGTCTTCATCGCGATCACGGCGTACGCGGCGGGGCTGTTCGTGGCGGCGACCGTCGCGACCGTGCTCGCGATCGTCGCCGCGGCCGACTTCGTCACGATGGTCCGCCGCCGGGCCGGGCGCTGAGGACGCAGATGTGCCGGAGCGCGCCGCGCGGGCGGCGCCCGTGTGGCGCCGCCGGGCCGGGCGCTGAGGACAGGCCCGGGGACAGGCCCGGGGACAGAGCCGGGGACAGCCCCGAGGCGCGGCTACGGCACGCCGGGCGCGCCCCCTTGCCGGCCCCCGGGGCTCAGCCCGCGGCGAGGGCGCCCATGATGCGATCTTCGCTGACCTCGGGCCCGGCCGGCTCGCCCACGACCGCGCCGTCGCGCAGGACCACCACGCTGTCGCAGTTCTCCACCAGCTCCGACACGTCGGAGGAGATCAGCAGGATCGCCGGCCCGTCCACCGCCAGGTCGTCGAGGAGCGAGCGCATGGCCACCTTGGTCGTGATGTCGACACCCCGGCTGGGCTCGTCGAGCAGCAGCACCTTCGGATGCATCGCCAGCCAGCGGGCCGGCAGCACCTTCTGCTGGTTGCCGCCGGACAGCTCCCCGGCCGCCTGCCGGGGTGAGACGGCCTGGATGCCCAGCCGCCGCATGAACGTGTCGACGATCCGGTCGAGGTGCGCGTCGGAGACGATCCCCGCGCGCGACAGGCGGGGGAGCGCGGCCGGCGCGATGGTGTCGCGCACCGACAGGGTCGGCACGATGCCCTCGACCCGGCGGTTCTCCGGCACGAGCCCGACGCCGGCGCGGATCGCGTTCCTGATCGGCCACGTGCCCGCGGGCGCGCCTTGAAAGCTCTTGCACAGACCTGCGGCCTGCGGCACGGTTGCCTCCGCCGTGAATGGTGAGCCCGATAGAAGATAAATCCGTAACGAGGCCGTCACATTCGATCAGATCTGAGCAACGTGCAGGCGGACGCCCTTGCCGCCCAGCTCGTCGAGCACGTCGTGCGGGGCGGCGGCGTCGGTGACCAGATGGTCGATCTGCTCGGCCGAGACGGTCTGCACCATCGCGTCGACGCCGATCTTGGTGTGGTCTGCCAGCACGACCACCTCCTCGGCGGCGGCGGCCAGTGCCCGGTCGACGCAGGCGACCTGCATGTTCGGGGTGGACAGGCCGCGGTCGGCGGTGAGCCCGTTGCCGGAGACGAAGGCCCGGCGCACGCGCAGCCCGGCGAGGGACCGCTCGGCCGCGCTGCCGACGAGGGCGAGTATCGGCCCGCGCAGCGTGCCGCCGGTCAGCATCACCTCGATGCGCGGGGAGTCGGCGAGGGCCTGCGCGACCAGCAGCGAGTTGGTGACCACGGCCAGCTCGGTGTGCCTGCTCAGCCTGCGGGCGAACTCCTGGGTGGTGGTCCCGGGGCCGACGACGATCGCGTCACCATCCTCCACCAGCGACGCGGCCAGGTCGGCGATGGCCGACTTCTCCGCCGAGGAGAGCGTCACCTTCTGGACGTAGCCGGCCTCCCGGTTCTGGTCGCCGGGCAGGGTGGCGCCGCCGTGGTGCCGGTTGAGCAGGCCCTCCGACTCCAGCGCGCGCAGGTCGCGGCGTACGGTGACCTCCGACGACTGCACCGCCTGGGCGAGCTCGCGCAGCGAGACGGCCCCGTTGGCCCGCACCAACTCCAGGATGCGCCGGCGGCGCTCGGCCGCGAACACGGGCCGGCGCCCGTCGCTGTCCCTGTGGACCACGCCCTCACCCTCCGCTGTGATCGGTTCCGGTCATAGTCGACCAGCCACGGCGCGGCACCGCTGACCGGGGATGAACGATTCATCCGATCCCTTGACTGAGTGGGGCCGCCTGTGGTGCTTATTTGAGGACGATACTTGACTCCTGTCCGAATCTGATCGGTTCCGGTCGGAAGGCGCGTTTCCCGTGTGTGTGCCGTGTCCGCGGCTCCGATCTCGACTCTCCCCTCACGCCATGGCAGGTGGTCGCCGGCGCGCCGTGCGGAGCGCATGGTGTCGCCGCCGAAGGCGGCCCGGCTCTCCTCCGGCATGATCCTCGGCATCGGCCTGGAACTTGACGTCCTGTGCGGCTGGACGCGCGGCCGGAACGCCTAGGTGACTCCACCAGTATCGTGCCCCTATTTACCTAATAGCTTTAGGTAACCGGTTTCAGGCGTAGGGTATGCGTACGGCGATGACGGCGACGTCGTCTTTCTGGGCCACGGGCAGCCGGCTGAGCAGCATGTCGCAGAAGGCGTCCAGGGGCGCCTGGGCCAGGGAGGCGGCGGCGCGGCGCAGGCGTTCCAGCCCGACGTCGAGGTGCTCACCCGGCACTTCCACCAGGCCGTCGGTGTAGAGCAGCAGCGTGCTGCCCGGGGGCAGCGTCGCGACGCTGCTCGCGCGTGACATGTCGTAACCCACGCCCACCACGGGATCGACGGCGTCGTCCAGGTAACACGCCCCACCGTCGCGGGTGACGAGCAGGGGCGGCGGGTGACCGGCCACGGAGTAGTGGAGCACCTGCCCGCCGTCGTCGTGCTCCTCCAGACGGGCGAGGACGCAGGTGCCCATGGCCTCGGGGTAGAGGACCTCGGCGGCGACGTTCAATCGCCGCAGGGTGTGTCCGGGAGGCTCCCTCCGGTCGATCGCGAGGCCCCTGAGCGCGTTGCGGATCTGGCTCATGGTGACGGCTGCGCTCAGGTCGTGCCCGGCCATGTCGCCGATGGTCAGGACCAGGGAGCCGTCCGGCAGCAGGAAGGAGTCGTACCAGTCGCCGCCGATCTGCGCAGCGGTGGCGGACGCGGAGTAGCGTGCGGCGATCTCCAGGCCCGGCACCTGCGGTGGGTCCGGCAGCAGGTACCTCTGCAGGGCCAGCGCGACCCGCTGCGTGCGCTGGAATCGCATCGCGTTGCTGAGGTGAGGGTGCGCGTGGTCGAGCATCCGCCCGATGAGCTCGACGGCCATGGCGCCGAGCGGTTCGCGGTCCCCAACGACCACGGCGTGCACGACCGCCGCCACCGCGCCGTCCACAATCACCGGAACCATGACGCAACTGTTGACGCCGGCGACCGACTCGCCGTTGAGCACGACACCGGCCGGCGCGTGCCCCTGGGGAAAGTCCCGGTGCACCGGCCTGCGGGTTGTGATCGCCGCGACGAAGTCGGAGTCGGCGTCGAACACCTCCTGACCCGCCAGGGGAGTCGCGCCCGCCGGCACGATGCCGGCCACGGGCATGGTGACGAAAGGCAGCGAGATCGGCTGCTCCTCGAATTCCGGCAGCACGTAGATGGCGCATCCGTCGGCCAGAAGGGGCACGATCACCTCGGCCAGCGCGCGCAGCACCTCGTCCAGGTTCGCGAGGTTCGCGGTCGCGGCGGCGACCTGGTCGAGCAGCAGCCTGTGCTGTCGCTCCTGCCACTCCTGCTCGATGTCGGCGATGGTGCCGACCCACTCGACTATCTCGCCGTCCTCAATGATCGGTATGCCTTGCACGCGAACATGCCGGTAGTCGCCGCCCGGCGTCCGGACCCGGTAGACCTGGTGAAGAATGTCCTGCCGTTCCACCGCCTCGGCCCACTTCTCGAGGGCGGGCTCACGGTCGTCCGGGCACACCGCGTTCAGCCATCCGTTGCCGCGGTGCTCCTCCCATGGCTGTCCCGTCAGCCGCTGCCAGCCGGCGCTCGGTTCGCTCACTTTGCCGACGGGGTCGGTCACCCATACCGCCTGTGTCTGCAGTCGCACCAGGTTGCGATAGCGCTGCAGGAACCTCCGCTGATCCCCGGCGGCGGGACCGGGGAGCCGCCCGGCGAAGACGCGGTCGGTGACGTCCACGACCACGATCAGCAGACCTTCCTCTCCCTCCCGCATGATCTTCGACATGCCGACCGAGGCGAACCGCAGGCTTCCTCGCCCGCCGTCCTCGAAGGGAAGCGCCTCGACCGTCGCGGGCTCACCCGTTTCCAGCACCTGGTCGAACAGCTCGAAACGGTCGTCCACACAAACGTCGCTCAACACTTCCCTGATCGGCGTTCCTCGCTGGTGAACGCCGACCATCTCCTGATAGGCCCGGTTCACATAAAGGAGCCGGTGATCCGATCCGCCGGTCACCAGCACGCCCACAGGCAGGGCGTCAAAGCCGTCGAGGTCTACGTCCAAGATCATGATCTTCGAACTCCTCCGCGCCGCATTGCCTTTTACAACACAGCAGAACGTAGATCCTTGCTTATTCACTATTCATGAATTGTCTCTGCGGCGCTGTCCGTCGTCCCAGCTTGGCCACCTCTTTCAAGGAAGACGACGCCGTCGATCGTGCCGAGCCGGGTCGGGCCTAGAGGGTGCGGAGGGGCGCGTTGTGCTTCTCGAACACCTTGTAGAGGCCGAGAAGCTCGTGGCCGTACTTCTCGGCGGCGGCGTTGACGCCGTTGTATCGCGCCAGAATCCTGCGGGTGTTGTCATCGCCGGTGGCGAGGCCGGGGCGCGCGACGCCTATCTCGGCGGCTCCCCAGATGTGGACGTACGCCACGGTGGTGATGTTGTACGAAGGGTCCTGCAGCTTCTGCCAGACCGCCCAGAGGTCGGTCTCGTCGGCGGGGTCCAGGATGGCGCCGCTGATGATGCCCTTCTGGATCGCGTGATTGCGGGCTTTGATCGCCGTCGCGGCGAAGATCTGCGCCAGCCCGGTGCTGCAGTCGTTCGTGCCGATCGGGCCGCCGGTGTAGTGACTTCGCACGAGTTTGTCGGCCGCCAGGTCCGCGGGATTCCATTTGCGGATCTCCCACAGGATCGGGGCCTGGATCAGCGCCTTGCGCATCTTCAGACGGCGCGCCAGACCGCTGATCAGCTTGTCGTGGGTCAGCGTGATGTCGAACGCCTTGGTCGTGGTGTTGCAGCCCAGGGTGGCGTTGTCCTTGTCGAACAGATCGCTGCCACCTGCCTCCGGGACGCCGATGCTCGTCAGGTAGTTCCGTACGTCCTGGAGCAGTGCGCCCTTCTTGCTCATGTCGAAGTCGACGTCGAGGCCGGCCGCGACCGTGCCGGGGTCGAATCTGCTCTGACCCTCGTCGAGACCCGAGGCGATGTTGTTGTCAATCTCGATCTTCCCCGCACCCGAGCCGACGGTGATCGTGGCGATCTGGTCGAACGCCCAGTCGGCGGGCATGGGGTAGCCGAGGTTGCCGGAATATCCCGAGGACATGTCGGAGACGAAGCTCGCCGACGTCAGGCCCATGGCACTGACCCGGCTGCAGACGTTGCGGGGTCCGTAGATGCCGACCTTGTAGCCTCTGGCGTGCTCGTTCATCGTGTTCGCGATTCCGCGGAAGTGCGGAATGACATTCGACGTCACCTGATGGTCCAGCGCGTCGAAATCCACGGCGAAATAGATCCGCGTGCCGGATCTGAATCCGTGGCGGCGGGCCCACTCGATCGCGGCGAGTGCGTCGATGACGCCCTGGGCGTACCCGAAGTAATCGACGGATCTACCCGAGGTCTGGTAGATGGGGAAGACGCGCAGGCCCTTCTCGGCCAGCACCGCGAGCTCGCCCGGCTGGATCATCTTGTTCAACGTGGTGTCCGGCACGTTGCACAGGTAGCGGCCCGCGATGCGGTAGCCGGCGGCTTTGAGCGCGTCGGCGCGCGCCGGGGTGATCTCCGTCACGCAGTCGAAGGCGCTGCCTTTACGGGTCGCGTCTCCGGTGGAGACGAGCAGGGAGGCCCAGGTCTGGAAATCCCCCTTGCCGGTGACGGGTAACTTGACGAAAGTCTGAAATCGTCTGACCTGTGTGGACAGCTGGGAATCGAAGGTGCCGGTGAAGGTGACGCCGTCACGCCTGTTGAACACCATCGCAGCGGAGAACAGCCGCACCCAGGGGCCGGAGGAGCCAACGGAGAGGGTGTTGGCCTTGAGACCGGCCTGGGTGGCGGGCCCGAACACTCCGGTGGCCTCGGAATCGCTCATCCCCAGCTCGAACTGGACGGCCAGCATCAATGCCTTCTGGACGTCCCTGGAGAAATATCCGTCACAGGGGACGATGAAGAAGCCGGTGCGATTCACATAGCGAGCGTTCATCCACTGCTGGATCGAGCGGACAACGGGGTTTCCACCGCTGACGACGACGTAAGCGTCCATGTTCAGCAGCGCCTTGAACACCTTCGGCACCACATCGGCGCCCGGATATACGCCGCTCACGCCCGCGTCGGACTTGAGCTTTTGAACGGCGGCGGCGACATGATCATTGAAGATCCCGTCGATTCCTCCGCCGTCATAGCCCTTGCAGTACAACCCCGACTGGATGATCCGGACCAGGTTCGCCGGTGCCCCGGTGCCGGGACCGACGGACGGCCACGTGCTCTGGAGGGTGGACATGGTGGTCGGCCCGAAATTGTCGGACAGCGCGGTGCCGCCCAGCTCGTGTTGCAGGCATCGGGTCAGCGCGCGCATCGTCGACCAGCCGGTTATGCCGTCTTCCGCGACCTTGGTGATGCCGGGCACGTTGCCGTAGATCGAATTGATGAACCGTTGTGCTCGGAGCACCATCTCGTCCATCGCACTCTCCCGTACCGATTCTCGGCCTGATGCGGCACTTATCGAGGTGTGGTGCTACGAGCCCTGCGCCTGAGATGCGGAGGATTATCTGGATCGTCCCTATACGGTGCGATCCTGTCAACGGTTCATTATCGATATTCGGTTGTCACATCCGGAAAGGCGATTTGTCGGTGGCATAAATCCCAAAATGCGCCGGAAATGCCGGCGGCTCAGGCCGCCGGGCCGTCCGACCCGCCCAGGGCGACCAGCTCCCGCAGGGTCGCGTGGGGAATGTCGATGCCGGCGAAGGACAGGAACCGTCCCATCGGCATCGACGAGGCCATCCGCAGCCCGTTCTCGTCGTCCTCCTCGGGCCGGGCGCTCTTCCCGCCGGTGAGCACCCGCAGGAGGGCGGGCCCGGCGAGCGGGTGGGAGAGCCACTCGCCGAGCGTCGAGTCGAGTGAGACCACGGGGACGACGGTGTCACCGCCGAGGCTGATCGTGGTCTCGGCCACGACGGACGAGGCGTTCTCGCCGATCTGGATCGTGTAGTCGCCCGGCGCGACGACCCACCGGCCGAGCCGGACGTCGTAGTAGGCGAACGCCCGCCGGTCGAGGTGGAGCGTGACCAGGCGCGACTCGCCGGGGGCGAGGGAGACCTTCGTGAAGGCCCGCAGCTCCCGGGCGGGCCGCCGTACGGGGCCTGCGGTGGTTGACACGTAGACCTGCACCACGTGCTTGCCCGCCCGGTCGCCGGTGTTGGTCACCCGCACGGTGACGGTCGCCCTGTCGTCGCCCGTGCGGGTGACGGTGAGGCTGTCGGTCGCGAACGTCGTGTAGCTCAGGCCGTGGCCGAAGGGGTAGCGCACGGGCAGCTCGACCGTCTCGTAGTAGCGGTAGCCGACCATGACGCCCTCGCCGTAGCGCACGTGCCCGGCCTCGCCGGGGAAGTTGAGGTAGCTCGGCGTGTCCTGCAGCCGCATCGGGATGCTCTCGGCGAGGCGTCCGGAGGGGTTCACGACGCCGAAGAGGAGGTCGGCGACGGCCGAGCCGCCCGCCTGGCCGAGCAGCCAGCCCTCCAGCACGGCGTCCACGTCGTCGTGCCAGCCCTCCAGGGACACGACGCCGCCGTTGGACAGGACGATCACCGTACGGCGGGCCGCCGCGGCGACCGCGCGGATCAGCTCGACCTGGACGGCCGGCAGGTCGATGGTCTCCCGGTCGAAGCCCTCCGACTCCTCCCGCTCGCCCAGGCCGGCGAAGACGATCGCGACGTCGGCGGACGCCGCGGTCTCGGCCGCCGCCTCGCGAAGCTCCCGCGCGTCGCCCGATCCGTCCAGGGTGAACCCCTGGGCGTAGGCGACGTCCGGGGCGTGGGCGCGGATCGCGTCGAGCGCCGCGTCGACCCGCGTGGCGTTGATGTGGGAGCTGCCGCCGCCCTGGAACCGCGGCTTGGCGGCGAACTCGCCGATCACGGCGATGCGGGCCTCCGCCGAGAGGGGGAGCGTGCCGTTCTCGTTCTTGAGCAGCACGGCGCATTCGGCGGCCAGCTCGCGGGCGAGCGCGTGATGGGCGTCGGCGTCGAACGCGCCGGAGACGCCGCCGTGGCGCCGGGTGAGCGCGACGACGCGGCGCACGCTCGCGTTCACCACGGCCTCGTCGAGCTCGCCCGCGCGGACGGCGTCCACGATGCGCCGGTCGCTCGCGCCGCCGGTGCCCGGCATTTCGAGGTCGAGGCCCGCGGCCAGCGCGGCGACGCGGTCCTGCACCGCGCCCCAGTCGGAGACGACCACGCCGGTGAAGCCCCACTCGCGGCGCAGGACGTCGGTGAGCAGCCACCGGTTCTGCGAGGCGTGCACGCCGTTGACGCGGTTGTAGGAGCACATCACGGTGGCGGGCCTGGCCTGGGTGACCACCCGCTCGAACGCGGGGAAGTAGATCTCACGCAGCGTGCGCTCGTCCACGTCGGCGCTGACCCGCATGCGCTCGGTCTCCTGGTTGTTGGCGGCGAAGTGCTTGACCGACGCGCCGGGACCCTCGGCCTGCAGCGCGTTGACGTGCGCCGCCGCCAGCACGCCCGAGAGCAGGGGGTCTTCCGAGTAGTACTCGAAGTTGCGCCCGCACAGCGGCGAGCGCTTGATGTTCACGCCGGGGCCGAGCACGACCGCCACGCCGAGGGCCCGGCCCTCCCGGCCGACCGCGGCGCCGATCCGCGCGGCCACCTCGGGGTCCCAGCTCGACCCCACCGCGACCGCGGGCGGGAAGCAGGTGGCGGGGATGCTCTCGTTCAGGCCGAGGTGGTCGGAGCCGCCGGCCTCGCGGCGCACGCCGTGCGGTCCGTCGCACAGCGTGATGGACGGAATCCCGGCCTCCTCGAGAGCCTTGGTCGTCCAGAAGTCCCGGCCCGACAGCAGCGAGGCCCTCTGCTCCAGGGTGAGCGCGTTCAGCGTGAGCGCGTCGAGGTCGGTCCGGGCCATCGGGAGCTCCTTTCCTTCACGGGGAGAGTTCAACAGTGTTTCCTGCCCCGGAAGGGAGCAGCGGCGGCGCGGCGGGATCTTCCCGGCGGCGGAGGACAGGCGGACGTGACGGCGCCGCGGCGGGCGGCCGGTCCGCCCGCCGCGGCGCCTGTCACGGTCAGGAGGCCGGTTCCTGCACCCGCGCGTGCGTGGTGAGCCGCCGGGCCCCGCCGAGCACGACGGTGTCGCCGGTCAGCAGGATGTCGGTCCGCAGCGGACGGTCGGCGGCGGACGGACCGGCGGTGAGCGCGATGACGCCCGGCTCGACGATCCTGCGCAGACCGGGATCGGTGTAGGAGAAGGCGTCGGTGGGGACCTCGAAGACCACCTCGCGGGTCTGCCCCGGCGCGAGCGGCACCCGGGCGAAGCCGACGAGCTGCGCGACGGGGCGGGCCACCTGCGCCACCGGGTCGGAGGCGTACAGCTGCACGACCTCCTCCGCCGGCCTGGAGCCGGTGTTGGTGACGGTCACCCGCGCCTCGACCGTGCCGTCCGTGGGGCACCGCTCCGTCGAGGTCGTCAGCCCGTCGTACGCGACGGTCGTGTACGACAGCCCGTGGCCGAAGGGGAAGGCCGGGGTCGGGTCGGACACGGAGATCCCCTCGCTGTGCAGTCCGAGAGGCGGCTGCAGATAGGTGGAGGGGTTGACGAAGGGCGAGCCGGGGATCTGGACGGGCAGGCGGCCCGAGGGCTCGACCCGGCCGCTGAGCACGCCCGCGATCGCCGCGCCGCCCTCCACGCCCGGCAGGAACGCCTGGACCGTGGCGGCGGCGCGCTCGGCGTAGGCGCCGATCGCGTACGGGCGGCCGGACACCACGACGAGCACGGTCGGCGTGCCGGTGGCCAGGACCGCCTCGACCAGTTCCGGCTGCACGCCGGGCAGGGCGAGGTGAGCGGCGTCGCAGCCCTCGCCGGAGGTGCCGTTGCCGAACAGCCCGGCCCGGTCGCCGACGAACAGCAGGGCGAGGTCGGACCGCCCGGCCAGGGCGGCGGCCTCGGCGATGCCCGAGGTGTCGTCGCCCGACACGTCGGCGCCCCGGGCGAAGTCCAGGCCGGCGTCGGGGAACTCGGCCCGCAGGAGGTCGAGGACGGGGGAGACGGGCAGGCCCATGCCGTGGCCGGGGAAACGGCCGAGCACGTGGTTGGGGAAGGCGTAGCAGCCGAGCAGGGTCTGCGGGTCGTCGGCGCACGGGCCGATGACGGCGATGCGGGCGGTCGTCCCGGAGGCCAGCGGCAGCGCGCCGGCAGGGTTGCTCAGCAGCACGACGGAGCGTTCCGCCACCGTGCGGGCAAGGTCGCGGTTGCGAGGGCTGTCCAGGTCGGCCTCGCCGGCGTCCTCCGGCACGAGGGGGCCGTCGTCGAGCAGGCCGAGCTCGATCTTCTGCCGCAGCACCCGGCGTACGGCCTCGTCGACCAGGGCCTCCTCCACGTTGCCGCTGCGCACCTGCTCGACCAGGCGCGAGCCGTAGCCGACCGTCTCGGGCAGCTCGACGTCGATGCCCGCGCGCAGCGCGATCGCACCGGCGTGCGCCTCGTCGGCTGCGACGTGGTGGTTCATGGCGAGGAACGGCACCGCCCAGTAGTCGGCCACGACCGTGCCGTCGAATCCCCACTGGTCGCGCAGCACCCCGCGCAGCAGGGCGGTGCTGGCGGCGACCGGCACGCCGTCGATGTCGGTGTAGGAGTTCATGATGGAGCGGGCGCCGCCCTCGCGGATGGCCGTCTCGAACGGCGGGAGGATGACGTCGGCCATCTCGCGGGGGCCGATGCTGACCGGGGCGTGGTTGCGGCCGGCCCGGGAGGCGGCGTATCCGGCGAAGTGCTTGAGCGTCGAGATGATCCCGGCGTTCTCCAGGCCGCGCACGTAGGCCGCGCCGAGCTGTCCCACCAGGTAGGGGTCCTCGCCGAGCGTCTCCTCGACCCGGCCCCAGCGGTAGTCGCGGACCACGTCGAGGACCGGCGACAGGCCCTGGTGGACGCCGACGGCGCGCAGGTCGTCGCCGATGGCCCGGGCCATCCGCTCCACGAGCCCGGGATCGAAGGTCGCGGCCCAGGCCAGCGGGGTGGGATAGGCGGTCGCGCCGTAGGTGGCGAACCCGGTCAGGCACTCCTCGTGCGCGATGGCGGGGATGCCGAACCGGTTGGCCGCGACCACCTGCTCCTGCAGCTTGCGCAGCCCGGCCGCCCCCTCCGCCGGGCTCACCGGGGCGGTGCCGTACACGCGGGTCAGGTGGCCGACCCCGTCGCGCATCCGGTCGGCGAGGTCCGCGCCGTCCTTCATGAACAGGTCCTGGAGCGGCGCGACGTTGCCACCCGCCGCCTCCGAGCCGGCGGGTGAGATGTCGACCCACACCGATCCGAGCTGGGCGACCTTCTCCTCCAGCGTCATCTCGGCCAGCAGCGCCTCCACGCGCTCGTCGAGAGGCCGGTCGCCGTCCCGCCAGGGCGCGAGCCCCGGCGCGTCTACGAATGTCATGACATCCCTTGCTTGTCGATCCGTCGCGTGGGCCTCGGCCCCGGAAGACGCCGTACGGGACCCAGGTGACGATCGGCCCGGCCGTCTCCGCGTCGCAGCGGAGGCAGACGTCGGTACGCGAGCAACCGCATCGAGCGCCCCCTGCTGATCCGAGCTGTCGTCTGATCCGAGCTGTCGTCTGACTGCGGTCCGAAAGTTTCCGAATCAGGACCGATAGTTTATGTGGACTCTAGGCCGGTGCTCCGGAAGCCGTCAAGGATCCGGCAATGAGACATCCGAAACATTCGGCCGAATGTCCGAAAGTTCGGGCTACACTGCGGCCATGACGACGACCAGGGAGCCGACACCCCCCGACCGCACCCCCTCCCGGCCGCTGACCATCGCCCAGATCGCCGAGCTGGCTGGGGTGTCGCCCGCGACCGTCTCCAAAGTCGTCAACGGCAGGTCGGAGGTCGCCCCCGAGACCCGCGCCCTGGTCGAGGACCTGATCCGCGAGCACGGCTACCGCCGGCAGAAGAAACGCCCCACCGCCGCTCCGCTCATCGAGCTGGTCTTCAACGAGCTGGAGGGCGCGTACGCGATGGAGGTCATCAAGGGGGTCGAGCACGTGGCGCGCGAGCACGGCCTCGCGGTGGTCGTGTCCTCGCTGCAGGAGGACCACCACCCTCCCGCCACGGGCTGGATCGAAGGGGTGATCGGCCGCCGTCCCCACGGCGTGATCGTGGTCTTCTCCGGCCTCACCAAGGCCCAGCACGAGCAGTTCAAAACCCGCGACATCCCCGTGGTGCTGGTCGATCCCACCGGCGACCCCGGGCACGAGCTGCCCTCGGTCGGCGCGGGCAACTGGAGCGGCGGCCTGTCGGCCGCGCGTCACCTGCTCGAGCTGGGACATCGGCGTATCGGGCTCATCACCGGCCCCGCCCACGCTCTCTCCAGCCGCGCCCGGCTCGACGGGTTCCGCGCCGCCATGGACGCCGCCGGCGTGCCGACGGACCCGCAGCTCGTCAGGCAGGGCGACTTCAGCGCCGAGGACGGCCTGGCGCACGCCCGCTCCCTGCTCGCGATGCCTCGGCCCCCGACCGCCGTTTTCGCCTTCAACGACGCGCAGGCCATGGGCGTCTACCAGGCGGCCCACGAGATGGGCCTGCGCATCCCCGACGAGCTGAGCGTGGTCGGCTTCGACGACCTGCCGATGGCGCAGTGGCTCATCCCCGCGCTGACCACGGTGCGCCAGCCGCTGGCCGAGATGGCCGCCGCCGCCACGGCCATGGTCGTCGCCATCGCCCGGGGGGAGTCTCCGGTGCAGAACCGCATCGAGCTCACCACCGGCCTCGTCGTACGCGGCAGCACCGCTCCGCTCGTGGCGTGACATTCGTCACCTGAAGTTTCGGAACACAGACAGAAATTTCGGCGTTGGCGTTCCTTTGCCGGGACGTGGCGCGCGGGGGCGGTCACGCCGGCCGGGTTCGCCGTCCTGCACGGGCGTCGCGCGGAGCGCGTCACCGGGTGGGCCGTTCGGACCGAGGGGCCCCTTCGGGGCAGAAACATTCGGAATTTTACCGAAATCTTTTGGGGGATCGGCATGTTCGGCGAACGTCACGTCGCTCGTTCCGCTGCCGGAGGCGACCCAGGCACGGGAGGTTTCCGGCCTGCTCCTTTCCTGGACTCCGGTCATGGTCACGGTAAGTGATCAGGGTAAAGTACCCAAAATGTTGCATATGCCCAGATCGGCGAGGTAGAGGGTGGCGGGGGTACAAGCAGTTCTGAAGCGTGTCGCCCTCGACACAAGGCCCCTGAGCATCGCCGCGTACCGGCGGCTGCTGGTGGGGCAGGGCGTCTCCTTCATCGGGTTCCAGCTCACCTCGGTGGCCGTGAGCGGGCAGGTGTACAGCATCACGGGGTCGTCCCTGTGGGTCGGCCTGCTCGGGCCGGTGAGCCTCGTGCCGCTCGTCGTCTTCGGCCTGTGGGGCGGCGCGGTCGCCGACGCGATGGACCGCCGCCGGCTCCTGCTGGCCGGCTCGGTGGTGGCCTGGCTGTCCACCGTCGCCCTGCTGCTGCACGCCTGGTCGGGAATCGGCAGCGTCTATCTCATCCTCGCCGTCATCGCCCTGCAGTCGGTCGGCTTCGCCGTCACCTCGGCCACGCGCGGGGCGATCATCCCCCGCATCGTGCCCACCGAGCGGGTTCCCGCGGCCAACACCCTCAACTTCCTGGTCAGCAGCATCGGCACGGTGGTCGGGCCGCTGCTGGCCGGGGTGGTGCTCGCCAAGGGCGGCTACGCCGCCGCGTACCTCATCGACGCGATCCTGTTCGGCGCCGGCTTCTACGCGGCCGTACGGCTGCCGACGCTGACACCCGTCGGTGAGATCTCCCGGCCGGGCCTGCGCTCGGTGGTCGACGGGCTCAAATACGTGGTGAGCAAGCCCGTCGTGTTCATGTCGTTCGTGGTGGACATCATCGCGATGGCGTTCGCGATGCCGAGGGCGCTGTTCCCGGAGATGGCGGCCGAGCGCTTCGGCGGGTCCGCGGTGGCGTTCGGCTGGCTGTCGGCGAGCATCGCCATCGGGGCGGTCGTCGCCGGCGTCTTCTCCGGCTGGGTCGGCCGCGTACGCCGCCAGGGGGTGGCGCTCACGCTCGTGATCGCCCTGTGGGGCGTGACGGTGGCCGCCGCGGCGCTGGCCCAGCCGTTGTGGCTGGTCGTGGCGCTGCTGGCGATCGGCGGGGCGACCGACCTCGCCTCCGCCGTCTGGCGGCAGACGATCCTGCAGACCTACGCGCCCGACGAGATGCGGGGACGCCTGCAGGGGGTGTTCATGGTCGTCGTCGCGGGCGGGCCCCGGCTCGGTGACCTGCGGGCGGGCGCCACCGCCGACGCCTTCGGGCTGGTGCCCTCGTGGGCGGGCGGCGGCCTCGTGTGCGCCCTGCTGGTCCTGGTGACCGGGTTCGGCGTGGCCGCCTTCCGCCGGTACGACGCCATGGCGAGCCGCCCGGACACGGCCTGAGCCCGAGTCAGGGCCGGGCCTCGCCGCGTACGCAGAAGGAGATGGGGCTGCAGGCGCGGCCGGGGAAGACGAAGCGCTCCAGCGACCCCACGGTGAAGCCCGCCGCCTCGACGGCCGTCACGCTGTCGCGGCCCGTGTGGCAGCCGCCGGTCAGGCGCGGCCACACGGTCGCGTCCAGCAGGTCCTGCGTCCTGGCCCAGCCCGTGGACCAGGCGCGGACGTGTTCGAGGAACCGCAGCCGCCCGCCGGGGGCCAGCACGCGGCGGATCTCCCGCAGTCCGGCGACGGGGTCGGGCAGCGAGCACAGCACGAACGACACCACCGCCGCGTCGAACTCCCCGTCGGCGGCCGGGAGCCGGTCGGCCAGGCCGCTGACCAGCTCGATCCGCGCCGGCGCGTCACGGGCCGCCTGACGGGCGGCCGCCCGCAGCCGCGGCTCGGGCTCGACGGCCAGCACACCGGCGACGGACGGCGGATAGTGGACGAAGTTGAGCCCGTTGCCCGCGCCGACCTCGATCACCCGGCCCGACAGCCCCGACACCAGCGCCGCGCGCTGCCCGATCATGCCCTGCCGGTCGAGCACATGGCTGAACCACGTGTAGAAGCGGGCGAAGAGCGGATGGCTGACCTCGGTCGTCGGCATGGCGTCCCCCTGTTCGTTCCTCGTTCATTCCCGCCCGGACCTCGTGGCCCGCGGCATTACCGAATCGGGGTGAAACGGTCGTGGTCGCGGCTGGTCTCCGCGGGTACGGGCACCCATGGACGACGTGGTTGACGATGCGGTTGACGACGAGCTGGAGGACGCGCCGGGCCACGAGGAGAGCGCCGACCGCCCGCCGTGGGCCATACGCGGCGGCATTTCGCGGCGGCCCCGCTCCTGGCGGCGTGACGCGGAAAGGAAGCGACCATGACTTCTGCCGTGACCTCTGCGGTGCCCGCGGCGACACCGTCGGCACCCTCGGCGGCACCCTCGGCGGCACCCTCGGCGGCACCCTCGGCGGCACCCTCGGCGGGACCCTCGGCCGCGCCCTCGGCGGGACCCTCGGCCGCGCCCTCGGCGGGACCCGGGGCGGAGCCCGCCCGGCTGCCGCTCATCGGCGAC
Source organism: Microbispora sp. CL1-1 (assembly GCF_012034195.1). NCBI lineage: Bacteria > Bacillati > Actinomycetota > Actinomycetes > Streptosporangiales > Streptosporangiaceae > Microbispora > Microbispora sp. CL1-1. The sequence continues at coordinate 17,720 of NZ_JAATEK010000040.1, read as the reverse complement.
AGGGCGCCGGACTTCGAGGCCGAGAGCACCCACGGGCCGGTCCGGCTCGCCGACTACGCCGGGCGGTGGCTGGTGCTGTTCAGCCATCCGGCCGACTTCACCCCGGTGTGCACCACCGAGTTCGTCGCGTTCGCCGAGCTGGCCGACGCGTTCGCCGCCCGCGACGTCGCCCTGCTCGCCAACTCCGTCGACTCCGTGTACAGCCACCTCGCCTGGACGCGGGCGATCGAGGAGAAGTTCGGCGTGAAGATCCCCTTCCCGGTCATCGCCGACCTCGACACGCGGGTGTCCCGGGCGTACGGCATGCTCCACCCGAACATGTCGACGACGGCGGCGGTCCGCGCGGTGTTCGTGATCGACCCGCAGTCGGTCGTCCGCGCGATCCTCTACTACCCGATGAACGCGGGGCGGATGATCCCCGAGATCCTCAGGCTCGTGGACGCGCTGCAGACGTCCGACCGCGACGGCGTCTCCTGCCCGGCCAACTGGCGTCCGGGCGACGACGTGCTGCTGGGCGCGCCGAAGACCCAGGCCGAGGTGGAGGCCAGACTGGCCGACGAGCGGCTCAAGATCGTCGACTGGTACCTCGCCAGCGTCCCCGGCCGCGGCGCCTGACCGCAGGCGCAGGGAGGAGGCGCAGGGCGGAGGCGCAGGGGCGGAGGCGCCGGCCCGTCGCCGGGAAGGTGAACCGCACGCGGGGGAGCGCCTGAGCGTGATGTTCCGGTAGAACTCCCTTGTGACTCAATTGGTGACAAACTGGGCGGGCAACATCACCTTCCGGGCCGCTGAGGTCGAGCGGCCCTCCTCAGTCGAGGAACTGCGCGCCCTGGTGGCGCGCAGCGAGAAGGCCCGCGTGCTGGGCAGCGGACACTCCTTCAACCACATCGCCGACTCCCCGGGCGCGCTGATCTCGCTCGACGCGCTGCCACCGGAGATCGAGATCGACGGCGGGTCGTCCACGGTGCGGGTCGCCGCGAACGTCCGGTACGCCGAGCTGGGCCGCCGTCTGCACGAGAAGGGCTACGCCCTGCCCAACCTCGCGTCGCTGCCGCACATCTCGGTCGCGGGCTCCTGCGCGACCGGCACCCACGGCTCGGGCGACGCCAACGGCGGCCTGGCCACCTCCGTACGAGCGATCGAGATGGTGACCGCGGAGGGCGAGCTCGTCACGCTGAGCCGCGACGCGGACGGCGACCGGTTCGCCGGGGCCGTCGTCGCCCTGGGCGCCCTCGGCGTCGTCGTGGCCATGACGCTCGACGTCGTGCCGTCGTTCGACGTCCGCCAGCGGGTGTTCGAGGGACTGCCGGCCGAGGTGCTGGACGACCGGTTCGACGCCGTCATGTCCGCCGCGTACAGCGTCAGCCTGTTCACCGACTGGCGGACCTCGCGGATCAACCAGGCCTGGGTCAAGGAACGAGTCGGCGCGGACGCCGCCGAGGGCTTTCACGAGCCGGGCGGCGGCTTCTTCGGGGCGGCGCCCGCCGACGGCCCGCGGCACCCCGTGCCCGGCGTGTCGGCGGTGCACTGCACGGCCCAGCTGGGCGTCCCCGGCCCCTGGTTCGAGCGCCTGCCGCACTTCCGGCCCGACTTCACGCCCAGCAGCGGCGAGGAGCTCCAGTCGGAGTACATGGTGCCCCGGCAGCACGCGTCGGCGGCCTTCCGCGCCCTCGACGCGATCCGCGACCGCATCGCGCCGGTCCTGCAGATCTCCGAGATCCGCACGATCGCCGGCGACGACCTGTGGCTGAGCCCGAGCCAGGGCCGCGACACCGTGGCCTTCCACTTCACGTGGATCAAGGACCCCGCCGCCGTGACGCCCGTGCTCACCGCGATCGAGGAGCGCCTGGCGCCGTTCGGCGCGCGGCCTCACTGGGGGAAGCTGTTCACCCTCCCCGCGGACGTCCTGCGCACCCGCTACGAGCGCCTGGACGAGTTCGCGGCGCTGGCGCGGCACTACGACCCGCGCGGCGTCTTCGCCAACGAGTTCGTCGAGCGGTACGTCCGCTAGCCGACCGGTTCGTCCCCTCGTGACCGGGTACGTCCGGGGATCACGGGGGACAACGATGCGCATCGAGGACTACGCGCTCATCGGCGACATGCACACGGCCGCCCTGGTCGGCCGCGACGGCTCCGTGGACTGGCTGTGCCTGCCGCGCTTCGACTCCGGAGCCTGCTTCGCGGCGCTCCTGGGCGGCCGCGCGGCGGGCCGCTGGCTGCTGGCCCCGGTGGGCGGGGGAACGTGCACCCGCCGCCGCTACCGCGACGGCACGCTGGTCCTGGAGACGACCTGGGACAGGCCCGGCGGGTGCGTGCGGGTCCTCGACTTCATGCCGCCGCGCGGGGAGGCGCCCGACCTCGTACGGATCGTGGAGGGCGTGCGGGGCCGGGTGGACATGCGCACGGAGCTGCTGCTGCGCTTCGAATACGGCGCGGTGATCCCCTGGGTGCGGCACCGCGAGGGGGAGCTGGCCGTCGTCGCCGGCGCCAACGCCGCCTGGCTCCAGTCGCCCGTCGAGCTCGCCCACGACTCCCGTCTCCGGGGGACGACCGCCTCCTTCGCCGTGTCGGCGGGCGACCGGGTGCCGTTCGTGCTCACCTGGCAGCAGTCGTGGCAGGGCCGGCCGCGGCGGCTGGACGCGGACGAGGAGCTGGCCGCCACCGACCGGCGGTGGAGGCGGTGGCTCGGCCGGTGCCGCTATCACGGGGAGTACGGCGAGGCCGTGGGCAGCAGCCTCCTCGCGCTCAAGGCCCTCACGTACGCCCCCACGGGCGGCGTCGTCGCGGCGGCCACGACCTCGCTGCCGGAGCGGATCGGCGGCCCGCGCAACTGGGACTACCGCTACAGCTGGCTGCGGGACGCGTCGTTCACGCTGCGGGCGCTGATCGGCGCGGGGTACGCGGACGAGGCGACGGCCTGGCGCGACTGGCTGCTGCGGGCCGTCGCCGGGGACCCCGCCGACCTGCAGATCATGTACACGCTCGACGGCAGCAGGCACATGCCCGAGTGGACCGCCGACTGGCTGCAGGGATACGAGGGATCGCGGCCGGTGCGGATCGGCAACGCCGCCTCGGGGCAGTTCCAGCTCGACGTGTACGGCGAGGTGATCGAGTGCCTTTACCAGGCCAGACAGGCGGGCCTGCGGCCGGACGAGGATGTCTGGGACCTGCAGCGCGGGCTCATGGAGTATCTGGAGGGGGCGTGGCGGGAGCCCGACAACGGGCTGTGGGAGGTGCGCGGCCCGCGCCGCGACTTCGTCCATTCCAAGGTCTTCGCCTGGGTGGCGGCCGACCGCATGGTCCGCTCGGTCGAGGCGCAGGGCCTCGACGGTCCCGTCCGCCGGTGGCGCGCCCTGCGTGAGGAGATCCACCGGGACGTGTGCGCGCACGGCTACGACGCCTGCCGCAACACCTTCACCCAGTTCTACGGGTCGAAGGGGCTCGACGCCGCGCTGCTGCTCATTCCCCGGCTCGGCTTCCTGCCCCTGGACGACCCACGTGTGGCGGGCACCGTCGACGCCGTGTGCCGAGAGCTGACGGAGGACGGGCTCGTCCTGCGCTACCGGCCCGAGGCCGACGACGTGGACGGCCTGCCGGGCGGGGAGGGCGTCTTCATCGCCTGCTCCTTCTGGCTCGCCCACGCGCTCGCCCTGATCGGCCGCCGCGAACGGTCGCGGCGCCTGTTCGAGCGCCTGCTGTCCCTGCGCAACGACGTCGGCCTGCTGTCGGAGGAATACGACGTACGCGAGGGACGTCTCACCGGCAACTTCCCCCAGGCGTACAGCCACGTCTCCATCGTGAACACGGCCCGGGCGCTGGCCGGCGCGGGGACATCGGAGTGACAGATGTCGTCCATCTGTTTCCTGCGCATCTCGTGACCTCCCCTTCACCACCTGCGGCGTTGCATGATGCAAGCGAGGGGTCCGGGTCATCGGCCCGGCCCGTCTGGGAGAAGAGGTGACGCGACATGGTGCGACCAGGTCTGGCACACCGCCCGGACGTGACGGAACTGCGCGAGACGTACGACCGCGCGGGATCGACCGTTCCGGCTCAGGTCATGGATGGAGTGACGTTCCTCGCCGGGCTCTACCTTGCCATCTCGCCGTGGATCGTGGGATTCAGCGGTTTCGGCGGTCTGGCGATCAACAACCTGATCGTCGGGCTGACGGTCGCCGCGCTCGCGATGGGCTGCGCGTCCGCCTTCGGCCGCACGTACGGCATGAGCTGGGTGGTGCCGGTGCTCGGCGTCTGGACGATCATCGCTCCGTGGGTGATCAGCGGCCGGCCGGCGACCACGGCGACGATCTGGGACAACGTGGTCACCGGGGCGATCATCTTCCTGTTCGGCCTCGGCGCGCTGGCGTTCGCCGCCAACTACCGGCAGCACGAGCAGGGAGGCACGCGACGGGAGGCAGGCACACCGGGCGGTCAGTGGTAGCCGCCGCGCCTGCGCGGGCTGTGCCGGGAACGGCGTACGGCACAGCCCGCGCCGACGGAGGTCAGGCGGCGTACACCTGCCGTCCCGCGACGTACGTGAGCGCCGCGCGGGCCGCCGCGATCTCCTCCACGGGCGCCGCGAACGGGTCGCGGTCCAGGACGACCAGGTCGGCGAGCATGCCCGGGGCGATTGTCCCGGTCTCGTCGAGGTGGTTCACCCGGGCCGAGCCCGCGGTGTAGGCGGTGAGCGCGGTCGCCAGGTCGAGCGCCTGACCCGGGAGGAAGGGCGTGGTGCCGCTCTCCCTGGCCCGGTTGACGGCCACGTGGATGCCCCAGATCGGGTCGGGGCTGCTCACCGGCCAGTCGCTGCCCATGGCGAGCGGCGCGCCGGCCTGATGCAGGGCGCCGAACGGGTACTGCCACGCCGCCCGCTCCTCGCCCAGGTAGGGAATGGTCAGCTCGTCCATCTGCGGCTCGTGGCAGGCCCAGAACGGCTGCATGTTGGCGGTGACGCCCTCCTCGGCGAACCGGGGCACGTCCTGCGGCCGGACGACCTGGATGTGGGCGACGTGGTGGCGGTTGCCCGACGGGCCGTTGGCGGCGCGCGCGGCGGCGACCGCGTCGAGCGCGGCGGTGACCGCCCGGTCGCCGATGGCGTGGAAGTGGACCTGGAAGCCCTCCGCGTCCAGCATCGTCACGTAGCGGGGGAGTTCGGCGTAGTCCACGAAGCCGATCCCGCGGTTGCCCGTGACGCAGCCGCACCCGTCGAGGTACGGCTCGTGCATGGCGGCCGTGAAGTTCTCCGCGACGCCGTCCAGCATGATCTTGACGCTCGCGGCGGCGAAACCACCCTCGGCGGTCCGGCGGCCGACCAGGTCGGGGATCTGCTCGGCGCCGCGCTCGCGATCCCACCACAGCGCGCCCCGCACCCGGGCGGTGAGCCGCCCGGATCCGGCCACGTCGAGGTAGACGGGGGTGACGTCGCGGTGCCCGGCGTAGTCGCCGAGGATCGCGTCCTGCCACGCCGTGATGCCCAGCGAGTGCAGGTGCGCCTGGGCGACGAGCAGGGCCTCCACGTAGTCCTCGTGCGAGGTCTCCGGCAGGTGCGGCTCCACCAGCGCCATCGCGCCCTCGTGCAGGGTGCCGGTCGGCTCGCCGTCCGCGTCGCGCTCGATGCGCCCGCTGGCCGGGTCGGGGGTGTCGCGGGTGATCCCGGCCACGCGCAGCGCCGCCGAGTTCACCCACGCGCTGTGGTGGTCCCGGTTGGGCAGGAACACCGGGCGGCCGGGCACGATCGCGTCGAGGTCCTCCTTCACCGGGGTCCCGCCGGGGAAGGCGTCCATCGACCAGCCGCCGCCCGTGATCCACTCGTCGTCCGGACGGGCGGCGGCGTAGGCGGCGACGGCGTCCAGGTAGCCCCGGCGGTCGGAGATCCCGGACAGGTCGCAGCGCAGCCGTTCCAGGCCGCCCATCACCGGGTGCGCGTGCGCGTCCTGGAAGCCGGGCGCGAGCAGCCGGCCCGCCAGGTCCACGACCTCGGTCCCGGGCCCGCGCAGGTCGCGTACGTCATGGTCGTCGCCGACGGCGACGACACGGCCGTCCCGTACGGCCACCGCCCGCGCTCGCGGCGCGGCGGGGTCGGCGGTGAAGACGTGGCCGTTCACGAACAGCAGGTCCGCGTGCATCTGTCGTCGTCCTCTCAGCTCTTGAAGTCCGTCCAGACCTTGTCGTAAAGATCCAGGGCGGTCTGGGAGCACGGCGGCACGGGCTGCGCGAGCGCGGCCTTGTCCGCGGGCGGGGTGATCGCCGGATCCTTCGCGAGGTCCTTGTCCATGTACGCGTCCGAGCCGGTCACGGCGTTGGCGTAGCCCACGAAGTTGGTCGCCTCGGCGGCGTTCTTCGGGTCGAGCATCCAGTTGATGAAGATCTTGGCGTTGTCGACGTTGCGCGCCCCCTTGGGGACGGCGAAGTTGTCCTGCCACAGCGGCAGGCCCTCGGAGGGGTAGACCCAGGTGATGCCCTTGTTCTTCACCGAGGCCCGGTGGAAGGCGCCGTTCCACATCATGGCCAGCGTGGTCTCGCCCGACGTCATCCGGTCGATCTGGCCGTCGGAGCTGATCACCTTGAGCTTGCCCTTGACCCCGGAGAGCAGCGCCTGCACCTTCTGGTAGTCGGCCGGCGTCTCGCTGCACGGTTTGGCGCCGACGGCGCGCAGCGCCGCGGCGACCACCTCGTTGGAGTCGTTCAGTATGCCCATGTTGCCGCTCGCGCCGGCCGGCGGGTTGAAGAACTCCGCCCAGCTGGTGACCTTGCCGCCGACCTTCGCCTCGTCGACCGCGATGCCCGTGGTGCCGTGCATGTACGGAGCGGTGAACTTGCGCCCCTGGTCGAAGTACACGTCCTTGAACTCGGGCTGGATGTTCTTGCCGTTGGGGAAGGTTTCGGTGTCGATCTCCTGCAGCAGGCCGAGCTGGACCATCTGCTGCACCATGTAGTCGCTCGGCACGATCACGTCGTAGCCGGTGCCGCCGGCCTGCAGCTTGGCCAGCAGCCCCTCGTTGGACTCGAAGGTGTCCAGGTGCACCTTGATCCCGGTCTCGGACTCGAAGCGCTTGAGCAGGTCGGGGGAGATGTAGTCGGTCCAGTTGTAGAGGTTCAGCTCGCCGCTCCCCTTGGCGGGGAACGCCGCCGAGCCGCCGGCCGAGGAGCCGGAGTCCGAGCCGGAGGCGGCGGCGCCGGTCGAGCCGCCGCCGCAGGCGGCGAGCGCGAGCACGCCCGCTCCGAGAAGGGCCGTGAGGGGGAGGAGCCGGTGCTTCGAAACCATGTGCGGTCAGCCTCTCTTGCGGCCGGCGAAGTACGCCGCCGCGAGAACGAGCAGGGAGACGAGGAGGATCAGGGTGGACAGCGCGTTGACGGCCGGGGTGATGCCGACGCGGAGCATGCCGTAGATGTAGATCGGGAGCGTGGTGGTGCCCGGTCCGGCGACGAAGAAGGTGATCAGGAAGTCGTCGAGGGAGACGATGAAGGCCATCAGCGCCCCGGCGACGATGCCGGGGGTCAGCAGTGGGAGGGTGACCCGGCGGAACACCCGCCAGGGCGAGGCGCCGAGGTCGGCGGCGGCCTCGAACACCCGCTGGTCCATGTCGGCCAGCCGGGCCCGGATCGGCAGCAGCGCGAACGGCACGCAGAACGCGATGTGCGCGAGGGTCACGGTCGTCATGCCCAGCGGCACGTCGAGGAAGGCGAACATCGCCAGCGTCGCGACCGCGAGCACGATCTCCGGCAGCACCAGCGGCGCGCCGGCGACCAGCATGACCGCCCCCCGCGCCGTACGGCGCAGCGCGGCCAGGCCGAGGGCGATGCCGATGGCCAGCACGACCGAGCAGACCGTGGCGACGGCGGCGACCTGGAGCGAGGTCAGCGTCGCGTTCCTGATGTCGGCGTTGGCCACCACGTCGCCGAACCAGTGGAGGCTGAAGCCCTCCCAGATCGTGGCGATCCTGCCGGTGTTGAACGCGTACACCACGACGACGAGCAGGGGGAGGTAGAGGAAGACCAGCAGCAGGACGGAGACGGTGCCGAAGGCGGGGAAGCGCCGCAGGTCGACGCGTCGCGTACGGTTCACATCAGGCTCACCTTCTGGCCGCCGCGGCGACCCGCCAGCGCGAACCCCATGAGGGTCAGCAGGGTGAGGACCAGCAGGGCGACCGCCACGGCCGAGCCGAGCGGCCAGTTGCGGGAGGCGCCGAACTGCTGCTCGATGAGGTTGCCGATCATCAGCGACTTGCCGCCGCCCAGCAGTTGCGGCTGGAGGAACGCGCCGAGCGACGGGATGAAGACCAGCACGACCCCGGCGACGAGCCCGGGCCGCACGGCCGGGTAGACGACCCGCCGCAGCACGGTCAGCCGCCGGGCGCCGAGGTCGTAGGCCGCCTCGGCCAGGCGGAAGTCGAACTTCTCCGCGCTGGAGTAGACCGGCAGGATCATGAACGGCAGCGACACGTAGACCAGCCCGACGGCGGTCGCGAACGGCGTGTAGAGCAGCCCGATCGGCGTGCCGAGCAGGCCGCTGACGGGCCCGTTGTCGTTGAGGATCAGCACCCAGGCGTACGTCCGCACGAGCGTGTTGGTCCAGAACGGGATCGTCACGGCGAAGACGAGCAGCGCCCGCGTGCGCGGCGACCTGGTGGCCATCCACACCGCCATCGGGAAGGCGAGGACGGCGCAGCAGACGGTCGTGAGCGCGGCGAGCCAGATCGACTGCCAGAACACGCCGATGTAGCGGGGGTCGAAGATCTTCGAGCCGTCGAGCTGCGTGTCGAACAGCAGCCGGACGTAGGAGTCGACGGAGAACGGCCCGGCGACGCCGACGCCGAACATGCCGCGCGACATGAACGAGTAGGCCACGACGATGACCAGCGGAGCGCCGACCAGGGCCAGCAGGAAGAGCGTGCCCGGCAGCACCGAGGACCGGGCGCCCTGACCGGCCGGCCGGTGGACGCGGCGGGCTCCTGAGGAGGAGGACGCGCGCCCCGCCCGGGTCCTTGCGGTCCCGGGCGCGGCCGAGGCGGCCAGGCCGTCCGCCGGGTCGTCCGCCGGGGGCTGCGCGGTCCCCGGCGTGAGCGGCGTCACGGGGTCCGTCATGAAGCCACCGCCCAGCCGCGGCCCGGCAGCACGTCCAGGCCGACCCGTGCGCCGGGTTCGGGGAACGCGGCGCCCACCGGCAGCCGCACCACGACCTGCTCGCCGCCGCCGAGTTCGGCGCCGACGCGCACGTCGCTGCCGACGTAGACGGACTCGCGTACGACGCCGTGCAGCGGGGCGTCCGCACCCCCGATCACCAGATGTTCCGGACGCAGGGCGATCGTCACCTCGCCTCCGCCGCCACCCGTGTCGCCCGCGCCGCTCACTCTGTCGGCGGGGAGCACGTCCCCGCCCCTGAGCCGGAAACCGGCGTCGGTGCGCTCGGCGGTCAGGAAGCTGGTCTCGCCGATGAAGTCGGCGACGAACCTGTTGGCCGGCCGCTCGTAGACCTCCTGCGGCGTGCCGACCTGCGCGACGGTGCCCTCCTGGAACACCGCGAGCCGGTCGCCGAGCGAGATGGCCTCCTCCTGGTCGTGGGTGACGAAGACGAAGGTCACCCCCGTCGTCTGCTGGATCCGTTTCAGCTCCGTCTGCATGCCACGGCGCAGCTTGAGGTCGAGCGCGGCGAGCGGCTCGTCGAGGAGCAGCACCTCGGGCCGCTTGGCGAGCGCCCGGGCGAGGGCGACGCGCTGCTGCTGGCCGCCGGACAGCTGGGCGGGCCTGCGCCTGCCGTGCTCCGGCAGGCGTACCAGTTCCAGCGCCTCGGCCACGAGAGGGGCCGCCTCCTTGCGGCTCATCCCCTCCATCTCCAGGCCGAAGGAGACGTTCTCGGCCACGGTGAGGTGGGGGAACAGCGCGTAACTCTGGAAGACGGTGTTGACCCGGCGCTTGTACGGCGGAAGCACGTCCAGCCGCTCGGAGCCGAGCCAGACCTCGCCCTCGTCCGGGTACTCGAGGCCGGCGATCGTACGCAGGAGCGTGGTCTTGCCGCATCCCGAGGGGCCCAGCAGGACGAAGAACTCCGCGGGCTCGATCGCGAGGGAGACGTCGTCGAGCGCCGTGACGATCCCGCCCTCCGGTGCGGGGAAGCGGCGCGTGACTCCCTTGATCCGAAGCCCGTCATGAGACGCCGCTGAAGTCATGGGCGACCTCCGAAAGAGCAGCTGAGCGGCCTCGGCAGAGGGCGGGCCGCAATGGGGTGGGGAAAGAGAAGCACGACGTAAACAGCGTTGTCAACGGTGATGACAACGCTTCTTGTGTTGTGAAGAATGTGTCGCGACGATCACGTCTCACTGAGGAGAATGTGCTCATGCCCCCACGCCGTACCGTCGCGCTCTCCCAGGAGCTGATCGTCACCGCCTGCCTCGAACTCGTCGAAAGCGGCGGCCCGGGCGCCCTGACGTTCCGTAACATCGGACGGCGTCTCGGCGTGGACGCGACGGCGGTCTACCGGCACTTCCGGGACAAGGACGACCTCGTGCGGGCGCTGGCCGACCGGCTGTACGAGGAGGCGCTGGCCGGGTTCGCCCCCGGGGAGGACTGGCTGGACACGCTGCGGGACGCGGCCATGCGCGTCTACCGGGCCTTCGCCGGCCACCCCCAGGCCGCGGTGCTGGCGGCCAGCCGGTCGACCCGGCGCGAGGCCGAGATAAACGCCATCGAGGTGCTGCTCGACGCGCTGCGCCAGGGAGGCTTCGAACCGCCGGAGGCCGCGCGCTACGAGCGCGCGCTCGGCGACCACGTCCTGGCCTGGGCGGCCTTCGAGGCGTCGTTCGTGATGCTCCCGCCGGAGGTGCGCGAGGGCGACGCCGGGGCGCCGCTGGTCTACGCGGCGCAGAGCCGGGAGCGCTATCCGCGGCTCGCCGAGTGCGCCCCCCACCTGCCGCCCGTCACGGTCCCCCAGTTCGAGACCGCGCTGGAGATCTTCCTCGTCGGCCTGCGCACGCTCGCCCCCGAACGGCCCTCCGACACAGAGCCCGTCACGCCAGGGCCCGTCGGCACGGAGCCCGCCGGCCAGGGCTGAGCCGGCGCGTCACGGCCCGCCGCCGGATGTCGGTGGCGGGCGGTAGCGTGTCGCGTCGTGCCGAGAAGATCGCGTTGGTGGTGGACCGCCGCTCTGGTCGTGTCGTCGGCCGGGCTGGCCTACGACCTGACGCTGACGGGCACCGGCTTCGGCTGGTTCTCGTTCGGGTACTGCCCGGTGCGCGATCTCTACGACTCCGCGACAGACCTGTGGTGGCCGGCCCGCGCGTACCTCCCGCTGGCGTGGTACGCCGGGCTTCCCGGCGTCGTCCTCGCGTTCCTCGCGCATTGGGCCGCCACCTGGAGAGGGCGTCCCCGCACCGGGCGCGTACTGGCCCGCGTCGCGGTGGCGCCGCTGCTCGTCCTGTACGGACTCGCCCCGCTGGCGTTCGCGCTCGACATCGCACACGACACCGGCTGTCTGGACAGGTGGGGCGGCCCTCCGGGGGTCGGCCTCTTCGTCGTCCCGGACGCCGTCGCCGCGGTGGCCGCCCTGTGCGCGCTGGCCGCGGTGCGCGTTCCCCGGCACAGGGTCCGGCGGCTGCTGCGGTCCGTGACGCGCCTGCCGTGGGCGCGCCGGAGCGCCGTGCCGCTGGCCGCGCTGGCACTCGTGGCGTTCCTGCCGGTCGCCGACCTGGCGGCGGGCGACATCGACCTCCGTCCCTGCGAACTCCGCACCGTGGAGGGGCCCGTGTCCGAGGCGTTCGACGTGCTGCCGTACGGCACGGGCGAGCGGGCCTTCCTCTGCGGCGCACGCGCGGGCGGCGGTTTCCGGAACGTCTCCGACCGGGACCTGATCGCCTACGGGCACGCGGCGTGCGACGCCTACCGGCCGGGCGGCTCGGACGCGTACTTCCTCGCCGCCGTCTGCCCGCCGGTCGAGGTGGACCTGCGGAAACAGAAAGCGGCCGCGGAAGCCGAATTCCATGCGCGGGAGGCGGCGTACCAGCGGGTGTGCGACGCGGCCCGGCACCGGCCGCCGACCAGGCCGGTACGCGCGGTGCGGACACGGATGGGCACCGACTACGGGGTGATCGAGTCTTCCGAGACGGAGGACCCGTTCGACGACGGCCTGCTGCGGTCCATGGCACCAGACGATCTCGTGGCCGCCATCCCGGGGCATCTGATCATCCGGACCCACTCCGACTACGACAACTGCCTGACGGCGGAGCTGTACCGCCGGCGGCCTCCGGTCGAGGTGAAGGGCTGGGACCACGTGGTGGAGGTCGGCTACGAGAGCCCGACCGGTCACATCGAACTCATGGACCCCATGGCCGGAGAGAGCGACCTGCCGAACCTCGCCTTCCGGGGCAAGGGCCGCTACCGCGTCCGTGTGCACTACAGGGAGCCGGAATGGGAAGCGGGCACGCCTCAACACCTTCTGATCATGGTGTATCCCGGCAGCGGACGCCGGACCGTCGAGTACCTCCCCAGATCCTGAGCCGGGCGACCGTCCTGGAGAGCGCCACGGGCCGGGACGGATATCGACGCGTTGCTACCTGAGCGCGACGAATGAGCTCGCGCAAAAAGGGACGACACGGGATCACACGGGGATTAGGGTGGCGGGCCAAGGGGCGGCTCCTGGACGTGCTTCCTTCTCGATCTTCGAAATCGCTTTAGCGCGTCCGTTCTCCGCCCCGTCTCACTTTCCGGTGCCTGTCCGATCGCTCGTACGCAGGGAGGATGCCCGTGGACCGGCTGGCGGAGCTGCTGCTGCGGCAGCGGCTGGTCGCCCCCGACCTTCTCGTTTCCGCCGTCGAGCGGGAAGCCGTCCCGAGCCATGAGGGCTCGGGCCGTTCGTCGCGCTCGTCCCGCCTGAGCCGGCCTCTCGCCACCGTCGCCGACGGGGTGGTCGCGCTGGAGGCGGACCTGCTCCAGCTCGGGCACGTGCTGAGCGCGCCGCTGCGGGTCCGGCTGGCCGAGCTGGACGCCGGGGAGCTGGGGCAGGCGGGCCGCGCACTGGTCTCCGCCCTGTCGGCCCAGCTGGGCGGACGCGTCGTGCACGCGCCGCTGTTCCGCCGCTTCCCGGAGTCGGTCCCCGCCGACACGGTGGACCTGTTCGTCCGCAGGGTGTTCTCCGTGCTGCTCCAGCGGCCGGAGCAGCCGTGCGTGCTGTGCGGGGAGATGGCCGCCGTCCACCCGGTGTCCCCGTGTGCGCACCTGGTCTGCCGCGCGTGCTGGGACGGCGCGGACTACAGCGCCTGCCCGATCTGCCACCGCCGGATCGACCCCGGTGATCCCTTCCTGTGCCCGGCCGACGACGTCTACGCCCCGGCCGTCAGGTGGAACGGCCGGGTGCCGGAGACGCTGACCCTGCTCGGGCTGTGCGACGATCCGGCCGCCCGGGCCCGCGACCTGCTGGGGCCGCTGCTGGCGCGGCAGTCGGCGCCGCGCGCGGAGGACAAGGAGGTCGTCGCCGAGATCGTCGATCGCTTCTGGCCCGGCTCTGCGGGCTGGCTGCCCGAGCGGATCCCCGCCCGCGAGACCCGCGCCGTCGTCCTGGCCGCGGCCGTACGGCACGGCGACCTGGGCCTGCCCGCGCGGCACGCCGACACGGCGACCGACGTGCTGCGGCTGCTCCACGCCCTCATGGGCGGCGATCCCGGGCTGCGCACCCGCCTCCCGCGCCGTACGAGCCTGCCCAGGCCGGTGCGCCGCGCGCTCCTCGCCGTGCTGGACCGGCAGCCGCTGCCGCACCTGATCGAGGACCTGCACCGCTATCCGGTGCAGTGGCGGCAGATGGCAGAGGTGCTGCACCCGCACGAGTTCCACCGGCGGCACCCGGACGCGGCCCTGGCGTTCGCCGTGCTGCGAGGCACCCCGCTGCGCACGGGCACGCCGATGGCGGACGTCCTGCTGGAGCGTGCGGCGCCCCACGGTGACCTGCTGACGTTCGACGGCGTACGGCTGCGCGCCCGCACCTTCGCGGGACGGTTCGAGGCGGCGCTGCGGACCGATCCCCACGAGGCACTCGCCCTGCTCTCGCGCCGGCCGGGGGAGCTGCTGCGGCGCACCGCCGATCTCGCCCGCCGCGTGCCCGCGGCCGATCTCGCCGAGGCCCTGCGCGCCGCCGCGCCGCACGTCTCCCCGGCCGTGCTGATCGCCACGTTGGGCCAGTTGCGTACGCCGCCGGGCGGCACGCGGATGTTCCTGCCGCGCGGGGGAGCGGCCCGGATCTGGACCGAGCCCGACGTCCGCAAGGAACTCGCCTCCGAGACCGTGGCCGCCCTGTCCGACGTGCTGACCGGGGAGATGCTGCGCCGGGCCGCCGCGCTGCCGCCCGTCGAGACCGCGCTGCTGGACGAGGAGCTGACCGACCTGCTCGCGCCGCAGGCCGAGAGGTCCGCCTCGGCCTCGCTGGTACGGCTGCCGCGCGGGAGCGTGCGTCCTTTGCCGGGCGGCGAGCGCGTCCGGCTGTTCCTGCACTGGGCGCAGCCCGAGAACCACCGGGTCGACCTGGACCTGTCGGTGGCGGTGTTCGACGCGCGGTGGACGTTCACCGGGCTGTGCGACTACACGAGCCTGCGGCTCGGCGGGAGCGCCGCCGTCCACTCCGGCGACCTGACCTCGGCGCCCGAGCCGGAGGGCGCGTCGGAGTTCGTGGACCTCGACACGGCGGCGCTGCGCGCGATCGGCGGCCGATATGTGGTGCCCATCGTGTTCAGCTACAACGACGTGCCGTTCGACGAACTCGTCCGCGGTTTCGCCGGGTTCATGGACGATCCGGACGGCCTGTTCGACCCGCTCGCCGTACGGCAGCGCTTCGACCTGACCGGCCCGGCCAAGATCCTCGTCCCGTTCGTCGCCGACCTCTGGTCGCGCACGATGCGCTGGGTGGACCTCAACGTGTCGGCGTTCGACGGGTTCCACAACGTGTACGGATACGAAGAGCAGCTCGCCCGTCTGGGCGCGGCGGCCGAGGACGCCTATGGTCTCGGCGGGCACGTCACCCTGTGGGAGGTCGCCTGCTGGCACGCCGCCGCCCGCGCCCGCGAGGTCGTCGTACGGCACCGCGACGGCTCCGTGAGCCGGCACACGCGCCGTCCCGGTGAGGACGCCGCCGCCTTCGCGGCGCGCCTCTGGGCGCGGCGGGCGGCCGGGCCCGTCGTGCCGGAAGCGGATCTCGCCATGGTGCTGCGGGACGACGTGCGGGTGAGCGAGGGGGCGCAGGTCTACGCCCTGCACCCCGCCCACCTCGACCCCGCCGTGATCCGCTCGCTCGACGCCGCCGACCTCGTCGGCATGCTCGCCCCCGTGCCACCGGCCTGACCGGAAGCAAATGATTTGCGATTGCGGGAACGCGCGTGGGAAGGTGAGCGCGCTTCACCACGCATTCACAGAAGGAACGAAGCCTATGTTCTCGGCGTCCCGCAGCGGCCGCCGGCGGCACTGACCGGCACGCCTCCCGCGTCACCGGTCCACTGCCCTCCGTCTCACGGCGGCCCCATGTGACGGTGCTCAGTGCACTTTGCTCAGTGCACCTTGCTCTGTGCACCTTGCTCTGTGCACCCTTCTCATCCCTGTTGCGCGCGTTCACCGCCCCGCGCGGCGGGCGAACCGCTCTTGTCATTCGTGAGGTCGATATCACCGTGGGCATCGATGTCCAGAATTTCGCCGTGGCCAACCTGCGCCGCCGTCCCGAAGCCGTCGAAATCGGCGGCTTCGTTCTCGGCGTGGACCCCGGCACCACCAGCCCGTACATCAACTACGCGACACCCCTGCCCGGCGCCCGGCCGGGTGCGCGCGATGTCGCGGCGCTGATCGGCGCGTTCCGAGAGCGCGGGCTCAAGCCCCGTCTCGAGTTCGCGCCGGACGCCGCGCCCGACGTGCGGCCGGCTCTTCAGGAGGCCGGGTTCACGGTCGAGGCGGTGCACGAATACCTCGTCTGCGTTCCGGACACGCTGACGATGCCTATGCCGCCGGCCGCTCTGCCGGTCGAGACGCCGTCCACGGACGATGACTACACGGCGATCGACGCCGCCCTGTCCGAGGCGTTCGGCGGCGAGTTCCCCGCGTCGCCGGAGGGCGCGGCCCGGCTGCGCCGTACGGAGGAGAGCGGCGGCGCGGTCCGGTTCGTCCGGGCGCCCGGCGGGGGCTGCGCCGGGGCGGCCATGTGCTCCGCCCCGGCCGTGGAGACGTCGGAGCTCGCCGGGGTCGGCACCCGTCCCGATTGGCGCGGGCGGGGCATCGCCGGCGCGGTCACCGCCACGCTCGCCGAGACGATGCTCGCCAGGGGAGCACGGTCGGTGTGGCTGGAGTACAGCGGTGAGGGATCGCGCCGGGTCTACGAACGCGTGGGCTTCCGGCCGGGCGGCACCCGCCTCTACATGTCGCTCGAAGCCTGACGCGCGCCGCTCGCGGCTCCCGCTCCGAGAGGGGCGGGAGCCGTACGGCCTGCGGGCGGGATCAGGCGGAAGCGGAGGCGGGGGCGGATCGGCGGGCGGCCGACGCGAGCCCGGGCGGCGCCGCGGCCAGGGCCTTGTGGATGGCCTCCACGAGGGCCAGCGCCCCCTCCTCGGTGAGCTCGATCGCCACCCGGGCCGACGGGCCCTCCGCCGGGTTGGCGAGGTCGATGTTCACCGTGTGTTCCTGGGTCGCGTGGTAGGGGTGGTCGACGTAGACCATGCCGTCGGTGACGGTGAACCAGCCCGACCCGCCCTTGGCGGCGCCGTCGATCCGGAACTTCTCGGTGAGATAGGTGCACATTTCTGGTTCTCCTCAGACGGTGAGGTGGCGGCCGAAGAAACCGAAGACCTTCTTCCAGCCCTCCACCGCCGCGGCGGGCCGGTACGAGGACCGGTCGGTGGCGAAGAACCCGTGGCCGGCATCCGGGAAGATGTGGAACTCGTGTTCCTTACCGAGTTTGTCCAGCTCCGCGGAGAGCACGCCGACCTCCTCCGGCGAAGGGTGCGTGTCGTCCGCGCCGAAGAGCCCGAGCAGCGGGCAGGACAGGTCGCCGGCCTTGGAGATCAGCGGGGCGGCCTGCAGCGCGAATTCGGCGGGCGGCGGGGTGACCACGAAGGCCCCGTAGCAGTCGACGGCCGCGTCGACCTGGAGCGAGCAGGCGGCCAGGAACGTCTGCCGCCCGCCGGAGCAGTAGCCGATGACGCCGACCTTGCCGTTGGCGTGCTCAAGCCCCTTGAGGTAGTCCGCGGCGCCCGCGACGTCGCCGACGAGCTGTTCGTCCGGGACGCCGCCCTTGGCCCGGGCCGCGGCGGCCTGGTCGTCCGGGCTCACGCCCGCGCCCTCCCGGGAGTACAGGTTGGGGCAGACCGCCGCGTAGCCGTGCGCGGCGAACTTCCGGACGATCTCCTTGGTGGCCTCGTCATAGCCGGGCATGTGGTGGATCACCACGACCCCGCCGTGAGGACCGGAGTCGAGCGGCCGGGCCGCGTACGCTTCGAGTTCCGCGCCTTCGTGCCCGGTCACGGCGACCGTGCCGGCCCATATCGCGTGCGTCATTGGACTTCCCTCTCCCTCTTGTCACACCGCCGCCGTGAGATGGCGGTGCAGGGACCCCACCTTAGTAGTTAGCTGAGCTAAGGAAATTCGCCACCTTGAGTGGTCCGATGAATGCGATCGCGCCGGTCGGCGCGGTCGCGCCCGGAGTGTCCGGTCTTTACGAAGAGCTGGCGATTGTGGCACTCTCGACGGGCCGAGACATCGGGTGTATAGGAGGC